>NZ_CVRT01000134.1 GCF_001261915.1 Halorubrum sp. SD626R | reverse complement strand
GCGGTTCGCGGGGCTCAGCGTCTACCGCTGGGACATCAACATCCGGACCTCGACCGTCGTCGGGATCGTCGGCGCCGGCGGGATCGGCTCGGTGCTCCTCACCGCGTTCAACCGCTACTCCTACCAGTACGTCAGCGCCATCCTCGTCGCGATCATCGCGGTCGTCCTGGTCGCGGAGGGGGTCAGCGCGGTCGTCAGACGGAGGTACCAGTGATGTCCGAGGTCGACGCCGCCCGCGTTTGGAAGCGCTTCGACCGCCGGCGCAAGCTCGGCCGGTTCCTCGGCGTGCTCGGCGCGCTGGTCGTGTTCCTCGCGTCGTGGCGCTACCTCGACATGGGGATCGCGAACGTCGAGACGGTCCCCCGCGAGATCAACGACCTGCTCACCCGGATGTACCCGCCGGACGTGGCGTACGTCCCGGAGATCGTCGGGCCGCTGATCGAGACGCTCCACATCGCCGCGCTGGGCACCGCCGGGGCCTTGGTGCTCGCGGTCCCGGTCGCGCTGCTCGCGGCCGAGAACACCACGCCGAACGCGGCGACCTACTGGCTCGGGAAGCTGATCGTGACGGTGAGCCGGTCGGTGAACACGATCATCTGGGCGCTGATCTTCGTCGTCGTCTTCGGGAGCGGCCCGCTCGCCGGCGCGGTCGCGATCGCCTTCCGGTCGGTCGGCTTCCTCGGGAAGCTCCTCGGTGAGGAGATCGAGGAGATCGACTTCGGACAGGTGGAGGCCGTGCGCGCGGCGGGCGCCTCCTCCGCGCAGGTGCTGCTGTACGGGATCCTCCCGCAGGTGAAGCCCGCCTTGGTCGGGCTCAGCGTCTACCGCTGGGACATCAACGTCCGCGACTCGACGATCCTCGGGTTCGTCGGCGCCGGGGGCATCGGCGTCCAGCTGTTCCGCGCGGTGAACGCGTTCGCCTGGCAGTCGGTGGCGATGATCCTGATCGTCATCCTCGGGGTCGTCCTCGTGAGCGAGGGGCTGTCGGCGTACACGCGCCGGCTGGTGCGATGACGACAGCCGCCGACTCGACGCGCCGGCGGGCGACCGCGGGCGGCGACGCGGCGGACCGCGTCGTCCTCTTCGACATGGACGGCGTGGTCCTCGACGGCTGGGGGACCGATTCGGCGGTTCACGCCCGCGCACTCGGCGATGTCCTCGACGAACGCGGGCTGGAGGTGACCGGCGATTCCCGGCGCGCGCTCGAATCGGACTCGTACGACGACGGGTTCCGCGACGCCTGCGCGGCGCTCGGCGTCGACCCGGCGGCGCTGTTCCGCGCCCGCGAGGAGCGGAGCGCCAAGCGCTCGATCGAGCGGCTGGCGGCCGGGACGAGACGCCTCTGTCCCGACGTCGACGCGATCGACACGGTCGCCGAGCGCGTCCCGGTCGGGCTCGTGAGCAACAACTACCACCCGACCGTCGAGTTCGTCGTCGACCACTTCCGGCTCGACGCCTTCTCGTTCGTCCGGGGCCGGGACCTCGGCCCCGAGGGGTTCCGCCGCCGCAAGCCGGACCCGCACTACCTCGACGAGGCCCTCGACGCGCTCGGCGCCCGGGGCGGGCTCTACGTCGGCGACCGCGCGACCGACGTGATCGCCGCCGAGCGCGCCGGGCTCGACGGGGTGTTCCTCAGGCGCGAGCACAACGCCGCGCTCGACCTCGGCGTGGAACCCGCGGCAGAGATCGGGAGTCTCCACGAGCTGATCGGGCTCGTCGATGCGGGCTCGTCCGATGGAGCGGTGCGCCCGGGAGCGGACGGGACCGGCGACCGATCGCGGTGATCGAGGTCTGCAGGCGCGGTGAGCGCGGGACTCGGAGGGGCGGAACGGCGGTCACGCCGGTCCGTCGTCCCCCTCGGACGCGACCTCCGGGTACCACGCCGGCGGGACCGCGGCGGTGTCGCCGAGGCGGTCGTACCGGAACGCGACTCGGACCCGCTCCCCGGTGGGCTCGTGGACGTACGTCGCCGACAGTTCGAGCACCAGCCCGTCGGCGGTGACGAACGCGACCGACCGGAAGTCGTCGACCTCGTCGCCGAGCGCGCGCGGCTCGCCGCGCACCTCGATCCGGTACAGCGGGATCTCGGTGGCGGCCGCGCGGACCGTCGAGTCGCTCCCGTTCAGGAACCGTCGGATCGGCTCCTCGGCGACCGTCGCGGCGAGCCTCGTCGCGTTCGGCGCCGCCGAGGGGGCGACGCGGCGGGTCTCCACGCCAGCCGGCCCGGCAGCCCGCTCGTAGACGGCGTCGCCGTCGGCGAACACCTCGACGACCCCGTCACGGGTCGCGTTCACGATCGACGCGTTCGCGGAGCCGGCGAGCCGGTACCGGCGCGCCGACGCGACCGCCATCTCGACGCCGCCGTCGCCGGCGATCCCCACGCGACCGCCGGTCGCCGCGTCGACGTCGGTGGCGTTCGCCGGGCCCGAGGCGACGAGGAGGACGGACGCGGACGAGAGGTTCGCCGCGGTGGCGACGTGGGCGTCGGCGAGCGCGTCCGGGTCGTACACCCCGGTCAGGAAAACGCCGGGCGGCGTCCTGGCGGTCGACCCGACCGTCCCCGTGAGCGCCTCCTCGTCGAGCCCGAGGGAGGCCGCGCCGTCGAGCGCCGCCGCGCCGCGCTCCGCGGACTCGGCGGTCCCGATGGCGCTCGCGGCGGCCGCGTACTCCCCGTCCGCCGGCGGGGAAGGGGCAGCCGGGCCCGCGCCGCCGGGGGCGGGGCCGAATCCGGGGACGCCGGCGAGCGCGGGCGTTCCGCCGGCGACGAGGACCGCGACGGCCGCCACCGACAGCGCGGCGACGGCGACGGCGAGGAGCGCGCCTCGCCCGTCGGTCGCCGCCGCCCGTCGGACCCGCGAGAGGCGGCGCCGGACGCCCTCTCGGCCCCGACCGTCGGTCGCCGCGGCGGTCGCGAGGGAGACGCCGAACCGCTCGCGGAACAGGCGGTCCGCAGCGTCGCGGTCGATCCCGTAGAGGAGTCGCTCGCGGAGGTCTGCCGGGGAGAGGTACGTCGCGCCGACCGCCTCGGCCCGCCGACGCGGCGAGGCGGAGAGCGGCGGGTTCGACCCGTCACCGACGACCGTGTCAGCGTCGTCCGGGACGGGCGTCCCGACCGCGACGCGCCGCTCCCGGCCGTCGCGTCGGACGGCGACGACGTTCGACGCGTCCGCCCGGCGGGCGCGCTCCCAGCCGCGCGCGGTCCACAGCGCGGCGACGAACTCGCGGCGCTCGGCGGCCGAGAGCGACCGGTACCGCCGGGCGAACGCCGCCTCTGACGGGACGCTCACGGGGTCGATAGGCGTCCGACTCATACAAACGTACCGCGGACGGGCGCTCGGGCCGGGACACCGGTCGGCGGGGATCGGAGGCGAGCGGCGCGGCCGGCGAGCGTAACCGTCAGCGGCAACGAGGGGCGAGGTTCCGCCGGCAGGGTTTTTACCGTGCGAGCGGAACTGGTTCGTATGAGCACCGAAACGGTCGACGCGTCGAGCGACCCGGCGATCGAGGTGACTCCCGACGCCGCGGAGGAAGCGCTCTCCCTGCTGGAGGGAGAAGACCTCGACACGGAAAAGGCCGGGCTCCGGCTGTTCGTCCAGCAGGGCGGCTGCGCGGGCCTCTCGTACGGGATGCGGTTCGACACGGAGCCGGAGGACGACGACCTCGTCGTCGAACACCACGGGCTCCGCGTGTTCGTCGACCCCGCGAGCCGGAACTACATCGGCGGGAGCAGGCTCGACTACGAGCACGGCCTGCAGGCGGCCGGCTTCGAGGTCGAGAACCCGAACGTCGTCTCCGAGTGCGGCTGCGGCGAGTCGTTCCGGACCTGAGTCGACGCGCCGGCCGCTCCGAGCGCGCTCCGGCGCCGCTCCTCTCCTCCCGCGTCGCCGTGACGCACGTTTTTAAGCGGTTCCGACCGGTAGTGGCGGGTATGAGTCTCGACGGGTCGACGACGACCGACGGCGAGCGGGTGTACACCGATCGGACGATGGCCGAACGGGGCGCCGAGGGGCCGTTCTACGTCGTCTTCGCGGACGCCGAGGGGTCGGACCGATGGGGGTTCCGCTGCGGGAACTGCGAGTCGTTCGACACCGCCATGGACACGATGGGCCGGATCCAGTGCACGGAGTGCGGAAACATCCGAAAGCCCGACGAGTGGGACGCAGCGCACGAGTAACCGCCGTCGAGAAATCGTGAGAAGGTTTATCACGGACGACGGCGAACGACGAGATAGATGGCCACTGCGAGCATCCCACCGACGACCGAGGCCAGAGACGTCTTCCGTGAACTCGGCTACACCGTCTCCGAGGGCGGACAGGAGTTCGTCGCGGAGCGGAAGTGGCGACGCGTGCTCGTGACGGTGCTTTGCATGGACGACGACGATCTGGACCCGTATCTGACGGACGGCGGCGAGACTCCGCGGCTCCGCTGTTTCGTCACGTGGCGCGACCGGGCCGGCGACCTCCGCGACCGCCTCGTCTCGAAGAAGCCCCCGTACGACTGGGCGGTCATCGGTATCGACGCCGACGGCGAGGACTTCGCGGTGATGGAAGGCGCGCCCGGCAGCCCCTGACGGCGCCCTCACCGCCCCGTTTTATACACCCGTGCGTCTAACCAACGCGTGACATGGTGTTCAAGAAGATCACGCTGATCGGGACGAGCGAGGAGAGCTTCGACGCCGCCGCCGACGACGCGATCGACCGCGCCGAGGACACCCTCGAAAACGTCTACTGGGCGGAGGTCGAGGAGTTCGGCGTGGAACTGCAGGGCGCGGCCGACCGCGAGTACCAGGCGGAGGTCGAGGTCGCGTTCGAGCTGTCGGACTGAGGCGTCGGAACCGTCTGACCGAGGCGCCGAAGCCAACTACCCGTGGGGGAGTCGCCGCCGTTTTCCGTTTTTTAACTCGTTCGAGAGCCGCGGCCGAGCGCGCAGACGTTCCGGTGACACGGCTCCGTCGCGTGAGTTCTCTGATGACGCGGCTCCGTCGCGTGACGTCCATTGTCGCTCGACCGCTCCCGCGACCCGACGCCGAGAGCGGACGTCTCTGACCTACATATTTATGTGGAGCGGACACACACGGATAATCGTTAACAATGGTAAGTTCAGATTCGGATGTCGGAAACAAGAGTAACCGAACCGGGGATGTCGAGACGAATTCGGAAACCCGATCGTCGGTCGATCGGCGGCGGTTCCTGCAGGCCGCCGGCGCCGGCGCGACCGTCGCGCTGGCCGGCTGCTCGGGCGGGGGCGGCGACAGCGGTCCGGTGACGCTCGGGGCCACGTACATCCTCTCCGGGTTCGCCTCGCTGTACGGCGAGGAGGCGGAGCGGGGGATCGAGTTCGCCCAGTCGGAGATCAACGACAACGGCGGCATCGACGGGCGGGACGTGGAGGTGATCGTCCGCGACACGGAGGCGAGCGCGGACACCGCGATCCAGCAGATCCGGAGCCTCGTCCAGGAGGACGACGTCGACGGGCTGTTCGGGCTCGACTCAAGCGGGGTCGCGCAGGCCGTGGCGCCGCAGGTGGCGCAGCTCCAGATGCCGTTCATGATCACCCACGCGGCGACGCCGTTCGTCACCTCGCCGGAGGGCGAGCACGAGGACTCGGTCGGAAACGAGTACGTGTTCCGCGACTCCAACAGCCTCGCGCAGGACATCTACGGCGCCGCGCGGACCGCCGAGGAGCTCGACGCCACCGAGTGGGCCACCATCGGCCCCGACTACGCGTTCGGGTACGAGACGTGGGACTACTTCCAGGCGTACTGCGACGGGCTCGGCGTGGAGGCCGAGTTCACGGCCGAGCAGTTCCCGGCGCTGGCGACGAGCGACTACACGCCCTTCATCAGTTCCATCCTCGACGCGGACCCCGACGCCGTGCTCACCCCGCTGTGGGGCGCCGACCTCACCACGTTCATCGGGCAGGCCGAGGACGCGGGCTGGTTCGACCAGATCGACCACACGCTGTTCAGCGTCGGCATGGGCACGGACTACCCGAGCGAGGGGAGCCCGCTCCCGGAGGGCGAGTACGCCTCCACGCGGTACGACCCGTTCGTGCCCGACACAGAGACGAACAACTCGTTCCGCGAGGCGTACTACGAGGAGTACGAGTCGCTGCCGACGTACAACGCCGAGGGCGCCTACCGCGCCCTCCACCTGTATAAGCAGGCCATCGAGTCGGCCGGGAGCACGGAGGCCGACGCGCTCGTCGAGGAGTTCACCGGGATGGAGCACTCGGGCCCGGTCGGCGACTACGAGCTCAGCGAGACGAACCAGGCGACGGTCGCGTCCGTCTGGGGCACCGTCACGTACGACGAGGAGTGGGAGAGCAACGTGCTCGACCCCGTTGACCGGTACGACGCGGGCCCCGACGTGCTGTCGGAGGCGCTCGGCGACTCCGACCTGCCGACGGGCATCTAACCCGCCGCCGCCTCCATGAGTCTACCATCTCTCGTTCCGCTGATCGGGATCGCCGACGTCGTCATCGGGCTGAGCCTCGGCAGTCGACTATTCCTGATCGCCGTCGGGCTGAGCCTCATCTTCGGCGTGCTCGGCGTCCTCAACTTCGCGCACGGCGGGTTCTACATGCTCGGCGCGTACGTCACGCTCGCCGTCGTGACGAGCGTCGTCGACAACTTCTGGCTCGCCGCCGTCGCCGGCGCCCTCGCGGTCGGCGTCGTCGGCGCCGTGATCGAGTTCGCGGCGATCCGGCGGCTCTACGACCGGGTCGACGCGGACCTCGACCAGCTCATCGTCACGTTCGGGTTCGTGCTCGTGATCCACGAGACCGTCCGGTTCGTCTGGGGGTCGGGGTCGTACTCGATCGACCCCCCTGACGTGTTCAACTTCTCCGTGTCGCTCGGCGGCAGCACCTTCAACGCCTACCGGCTGGTCGTCATCGGCCTGGCGGTCGCGGTGTTGGTGAGCCTCTGGCTGTTCATCACGCGGACGTACTTCGGCTCGCTGGTCAGGGGCACCTCCTCGGACCGCGAGATGGCGTCGATGCTCGGCGTCGACGTGCCGCGGCTGTACACCGGCGTCTTCTTCCTCGGGAGCGTGCTCGCCGGACTGGGCGGCGCGCTCTCCGCGCCCCTCCAGTCGACCAGCCCGGCGCTCGGCGACCAGGTGATCATCGACGCGTTCATCGTCGTCGTCATCGGCGGGCTCGGCTCCATGAGCGGGGCGTTCGTCGGCGCGATGCTCATCGGCATGATGCAGAGCCTCGGCCCGCAGTTCATCAGCGCCGGCAGCATCGCGATCCCCTTCCTCGCGATGGTGATCGTGTTGCTGTTCCGTCCGGAAGGGCTGTTCGGGGGGATCGGCGAATGAGCGCGACCGACACCGGCGGCCGGGTCCGCGCGTTCGGCGCGGCCGTCGCCGACGGCTGGACTCCCGAGCGGTTCGGCCTGCTCGCCGCGATCGGCCTGGTCCTGTTGGCGTTCGGGCCGACGTTCCAGGTCTACCTGTTCACCGACTTCCTCGTCGTCGCGCTGTTCGCGCTCGGGTTCAACCTGCTGTACGGCTACACTGGGCTGTTGTCGTTCGGACACGGAATGTTCTACGCGGGCGGCGCCTACGGGCTCGCGATCGTGTTGCGGGACCTGAGCCCGGTCGTCGCCGACGTCGTCGGCGCCGGGATCGCCCCGCTCGCGACGTTCGTCGTCGGCGGCGTCGTCGGACTGACGCTCGTCGTCGCCGTGGCGGTGCCCGTCGGGTGGCTCAGCGTCCGGCTCGAAGAGATCTACTTCGCGCTGATCACGCTCGCGTTCGGGATGCTCGGCTACTCGCTGATCATCCAGGACCCGGCGGGGCTGACGAACGGGACCGACGGGGTCATCGTCCTGCTCGGGAGCGTCGACCTGGGCGCCGCGAGCGTCCGGCTCGGCGGTCGACAGGTGTACTACGCGCTCACGGTCGTCACCGTGCTCGCGACGACGTACGGGGTGTGGCGCGTCGTCAACTCCCCGTTCGGCACCGTCTGTAAGGCGATCCGCGAGAGCCCCGACCGGGCGTCCGCGCTCGGGATCGACGTGCGGCACCACCGCTGGATGACGTTCATCGTCTCGGCGGTGGTCGTCGGGATCGCCGGCGTGTTGCGCGCGGGGCTCGCGAGCGTCGCGTCCCCGGGACTGACGCACTGGTCGACGAGTGCGATCGCGGTCATCGCCACCGTGATCGGCGGCGCGACCTACTTCTCCGGACCGATCGTGGGCGCGTTCGTCTTCCTGTACATCCGCTGGGCGATCAGCCGCTTCCCGACGCTCGAGGCGTACTGGGAGCTGTTCTTCGGCGCGCTGCTCATCGCCGTCGTGCTGTTCTTCAAGCAGGGGGCCGTCGGCGGGCTCCTGCTGCTGCGCGACCGGCTGCTCGGGGACGGGGACGCCGGGGGCGGCGACTCCGGCGGCGGCTCCGAGGCGGCCGACAGCGGTGACAGCGCCGCGACCGACGGTGGTCGCGCAGCCGACGACGCAACCATCGACGGCGGTCGCGCAGCCGACGACGCAACCATCGACGGCGGTCGCGCAGCCGACGACGAAACCACCGACGGCGGACCGACCGCAGGCGCACCGGGCGACGACTCGCGGCCCCACCGAGGTGACGACTCGTGACGACCGTTCTCAAGACCGAAGACCTCCGCAAGCAGTTCGGCGAACTGACCGCCGTCGACGACGTGTCGATCGAGATCGACGACGGCGCGATCACCAGCATCATCGGCCCGAACGGGGCCGGGAAGACCACGTTCTACAATCTGCTGACGGGCGTGCTCCAGCCCACCGCGGGCTCGATCTGGCTGCGGAGCGGCGACGACGCGGCGGGCGGCGACGGCCTCCGCGACGTCACCGACGCCGAGCCCCACGAGGTCGCGCAGGCCGGGCTCTCGCGATCCTACCAGATCACGAATATCTTCGAGGGGCTCACGGTCCGCGAGAACGTCCGGGTCGCCCGGATCAGCCACGAGAAGACGCGCCTCGACTTCCGGTCGCGGGCGACCGGCGACGAGGCGGTCGAGGCCGACATCGAGGAGCTGTTAGAGCTGACGGGGCTCACTCACATCGCGGACACGTCGTGCGACACGCTGAGCCACGGCGAGAAGCGGACCGTCGAGATCGCCTTGGCGCTCGCCATCGAGCCGAACGTGTTCCTGATGGACGAGCCGACCGCGGGGATGAACCCGACGGAGGTCACCGAGATCGTCTCGCTGATCCGCGAGCTCGACGCGGACCTGGACGCCACGTTCGTCGTGACCGAGCACAACATGGACGTCGTCACCGACATCTCCGACCGGATCGTCGTCCTCGCCGAAGGGGCGATCCTGGCCGACGGGACGCCGGAGGACGTGCTCACGGACGAGCGGGTGACGGAGGCGTACCTGGGGAGTGATAGCGTATGACGATACTCGACGTCGACGACATCGACACGTACTACGGGAACAGCCACGTCCTCCACGGGGTCTCGCTCTCGATCGACGAGGGCGAGGTCGTGACCCTGCTCGGGCGGAACGGGGCGGGGAAGACGACGACGATGCGGTCCGTCGTCGGCGCGTCGCCGCCGCGGTCCGGGTCGATCACGTTCCGCGGCGAGGAGATCGCCGGGAAGTCGCCCGACGAGATCAACGCGCTCGGAATCTCGCTCGTGCCTGAGGACCGCCGGGTGTTCCCCACCCTGACGGTCCAGGAGAACCTCCGGCTCGCGCGCAACCTCGCGAGCGACCCGCGGCCGGTCGAGGAGATGTACGAGCTGTTCCCCGCGCTCGACTCCCTCCGGGGGAACAGGGGCCGGAACCTCAGCGGCGGCGAACAGCAGATGGTGTCGGTCGCCCGTGCGCTCGTCCAAGCGCCCGACGTGCTGCTGCTCGACGAGCCGACCGAGGGGCTCGCGCCGGTCATCGTCGACGACCTGCGGGAGATCGTCCAGACGGTCGTCGACGAGAACGTCACCGTCCTGCTGACCGAGCAGAACGTCGACTTCGCGTTCGACCTCGCCGAGCGGGGATACATCATGGACACCGGCCAGATCGTCTTCGACGGCACCGTCGAGGAGATCCGCGACCGCGACGACCTCCTCGAGACGTACCTCTCCGTGGGGAGCGCGGATGCCTGAGGAGCTCACCCTCCGCCCGTTCTTCTGGCGGGCGACGCGGCTCTTCCCGGAGACGGAGGTCGTCTCGCGCACCCGCGAGGGGGTCGACCGGTACACGTACGCCGACTTCGGCGAGCGCGTCCGGCGGCTCGCGGGCGCGCTCGCGGACCTCGGCGTCGAGCCCGGCGACCGCGTCGGGACGCTCGGCTGGAACACCCACCGCCACTTCGAGGCGTACTACGCGGTCCCGCTCTCGGGCGCGCAGCTGCACACGGTGAACCTCCTCTTACAGGACGATCACGTCGAGTACATCATCAACGACGCCGCGGACGACGTGCTGATCGCCGACGAGGACGCCGTCGCGACGCTCGACCGGCTGTGGGACGATATCGACGGCGTCCGCGAGGTCGTCGTGATGGGCGACTCGGTCCCGGAGACGGAGTCGGAGATGCCGCTGTCGGCGTTCGAGGAGCTGATCGCCGACGCCGACCCGGTGGAGTCGTGGCCGCCGCTCTCGGAGGACGACCCGGCCGGGATGTGTTACACCTCCGGGACGACGGGGAAGCCGAAGGGCGTCGAGTACACGCACAAGATGATCTACGCCCACGCGATGATGGTGATGACGCCCGCCGCGCTCGACATCGCCGAGGACGACGTGGTGATGCCCGTCGTCCCCATGTTCCACGTGAACTCCTGGGAGTTCCCGTACGCCGTGACGATGGCCGGCGCGAAGCAGGTGTACCCGGGACCGTCGCCGGACCCGGCGGACCTCGTCGAGCTGATCGAGACCGAGGGCGTGACGCTCACCGCGGGCGTCCCCACCGTCTGGATCGACGTGCTCGACCACCTCGACGAGCACGGCGGCGACCTCTCGTCGCTGGAGCGCATCGTCGTCGGCGGGAGCGCGGCGCCCCGCGAGGTGATGCGTCGGTACGAGGACGAACACGACGTGACGATCGAACACGCGTGGGGGATGACAGAGACGATGAGCATCGGGTCGGTCTCCCGGCCGACGTCGGCGATGGCCGGCGCCGACCGCGAGGCGGAGCTCGATAAGCGGGCGAAACAGGGGCTGCTCTCGCCCGGCTTGGAGATGCGGGTCGTCGACGACGACGGCGACCCCGTCGCCTGGGACGGCGAGGCGTTCGGCGAGCTGCTCGTCCGGGGGCCCACCGTCGTCGGCGAGTATTACAACCGCCCGGAGGCCAACGAGGCCGACTTCGCCGAGGCCGACGACGGCGGGGCGCGGTGGCTCCGGACCGGCGACATCGCCACCGTCGACGAGGACGGCTACGTCGAGGTCGTCGACCGCGTCAAGGACGTGATCAAGTCGGGCGGCGAGTGGATCTCCAGCATCGAGCTGGAGAACGCCCTGATGGCCCACGACGACGTCGCCGAGGCGGTCGTGATCGCGGCCGCACACGAGCGCTGGCAGGAGCGCCCGCTGGCGTTCGTCGTGCCGAAGGCGGGGCGCGAACTCGACGTGGAGGGGATCCGGGCGTTCCTCGCCGACGAGTTCCCGCGGTGGTGGCTCCCGGACGACGTGCGGTTCCGCGAGGAGATCCCGAAGACCGCGACCGGGAAGTTCGACAAGAAGACGCTCCGGGAGACCGTCGACGACCCGGACCTCCCGTACGCGCCAGGCGCGGGGGGCGAGGAATGAGCGACGATACCCCCCTGACGCCGGACGACGCCCTCCCGGACCTCTCCGGGAAGGTCGCCGTCGTCACCGGCGGCGGCCGCGGGATCGGGAAGGCGATCGCGCTCGGGTTGGCCGCCGCGGGGGCGACGGTCGTCCCCTCGGCGCGGACCGCGGCGGAGGTTGAGGCGGTCGCCGCCGAGGCCCGTGACCTCGGCGTCGAGGCGCGGGGGATCACCGCCGACGTGACCGACGACGACGACGTGGACGCGCTGGTCGAGGAGACCGTCGACGCGTTCGGCTCGCTCGACGTCCTCGTCAACAACGCCGGCTTCAACCCCGGCGACGCGCTCGGCGACCCCGCCGAGGTGGAGTCGAACGCCGTCGACGACGTGCTCGACGTGAACCTGCGGGGCGCGTTCCGGACCCTCCGCGCCGCGGGCCCGC
Source organism: Halorubrum sp. SD626R (assembly GCF_001261915.1). GTDB lineage: Archaea > Halobacteriota > Halobacteria > Halobacteriales > Haloferacaceae > Halorubrum. The sequence continues at coordinate 13,904 of NZ_CVRT01000134.1, read as the reverse complement.
ACCTGACGGAAGCGGGCGGGAGCGTCGTCAACGTCGCCAGCGTGGCGGGCGAGGTCGGCCTGCCGAGACAGCACCCGTACGTCGCCTCGAAGCACGGGCTCGTCGGGCTCACGAAGAGCGCGGCGCTGGACTGGGCGCCCGAGGTGCGGGTGAACGCGGTCGCGCCGGGGTACGTCGCGACGGAGCTCACGGAGACGCTCCGGGAGAACGAGCGGCTCCGGGAGTCGATCCTCGACCGGACGCCCCTCGATCGGTTCGCCGATCCGACCGAGGTCGCGGGCCCGGTCGCCTTCCTCGCCAGCGACGCCGCGAGCTTCGTCACCGGCGAGACGCTCGCGGCGGACGGGGGCTGGACGGCGCGCTGAGTCGTCACCGTCGACGGCCCCGCAGAGGGCCTACAGCCGCTCCGTCTCGCCCTCGACGTAGGCGAGCGTCCGCGCCGCGAGCGCGGGCACCTGCGTCTCCATCTTCGGGTACAGCGGGTCGTCGCTGTCGTCGTTCAGGTGCCGCGCGAGGAACATCTCGCCGAGCGCGGCCATCTTGTAGGCCGCGAGCGCTCGGTAGAACCGCTCGTGAGCGAACTCGCGGCCCGTCGCGGTCTCGTAGCGCTCGATCAGCTCCGCGCGGGTCGGGTAGCCGTCGCGCGCCGTGAACGTCGACATCAGGTCGGGCATCGGCGGCTTCGGGTCCCCGTCGTCGTGCCAGAACAGGAGCAGCCAGCCGAGGTCGGCGAGCGGGTCCCCGAGTGTCGACAGCTCCCAGTCGAAGATGGCGACGACTTCCGGCGGCGTCCCGGAGCCGTACATCACGTTGTCGAGCTTGAAGTCGCCGTGGACGAGCGTCTCGGCGTGGTCGTCGGGGACGTTGTCGGCGAGCCACTCGCCGACGGCGACGAGGTCGGGTACCTCCCTGACCGCCGTCGTCGTCTCGAACGCCCAGTCGAGCTGGTCGGTCCAGCGCTCGACCTGTCGGGCAGTGTACCCCGCGGGGCGGCCGAACTCGCCGAGGCCGACCGCCTCGTAGTCGACCGCGTGGATCGCCGCGAGGGTGTCGACGAGCTCGGTCCCGATCCGCTCGCGGGCGGCGGGGTCAGCGAAGCGCTCCGGCTCCGTCTCCCTGAGCACGTCGCCCTCGGCGCGCTCCATGAGGTAGAAGTCGCTGCCGAGGACCGCGTGGTCGTCGCAGGCGCGCAGCGTCCGCGGGACCGGGACCGCGGTGTCGCCGAGCGCGTCGACGACGCGGTGCTCTCGGAGCACGTCGTGGGCCGTGTCAGCCGTCTCGCCGGGGGGCGGTCGCCGGACCACCAGCTCGCGGTCGCCCCACGTGACGAACAACGTCTCGTTGGAGTGCCCCTCGGCGTGCCGCTCGACCGAGAACGCGTCCGCCGGCCCGAACTCGGCGGTCAGGTACGCCCCGAGCGCGTCGTCGTCGACCAGCCGGTCGAGGTAGTCGGCGTCCGTCATGACCGGGTCGCCTCCGGCCGCGCCCGCTCCGAACGAAGTTCGCCGTATTCGGCGTATTTGACTAACATTGTAAATCGATTTGGGATACAAGAGCGGTTAGGCTCGGGATTTATAGCCTTTTGGGCGCGCGTTGCCGGAACTACTATTTACATTGCTAAACAAGCGAGACCATGGAGTACGACGACGTCGGCCGCGGGCCGGAGATCGCCGCGGCCGTCAGGGAGTTCGTCGACGAGACGGTGTTGCCGGTCGAGCGCGAGTGGCTCGGGCGGGGGCCGATCCCGCCGGCGGAGGTCGAGGCGCTGCGCGGCGCCGCGCGCGACGCCGGGGTCTACGCCCCGCAGGTCGACGAGGAGTACGGGGGGCTCGGGCTCGGCTTCCGCGAGATGCTGCCGGTGTTCGAGGAGGCGGGCCGCAGCCTGCTCGGACCGACCGCGCTCCGCTGTGCGGCGCCCGACGAGGGCAACATGCACACGCTGGAGATCGCGGCCACGGACGACCAGAAGGAGCGCTGGCTCCGCCCGCTGGCGACCGGCGAGATCGACTCGGGGTTCGCGATGACCGAGCCGATGCAGGGCGGGGGGTCGGACCCGAAGATGCTCGCGACGACCGCCGAGAAGGACGGCGACGAGTGGGTGATCGACGGCCACAAGTGGTGGACGACCGGCGGCGTCGAGGCGGAGCTGCTGCTGGTCTTCGCCCGCACCGACCAGGAGGCGCACCCGTACGCCGGCTGCTCGGTCATCCTCGTGCCCGCCGACGCCGACGGCGTCGAGGTCGTCCGGAACATCCCGCACCTCGGCGAGGGGCTGGTCGGGACGACCCACGCCGAGATCCGGTTCGATAACGTTCGGGTCCCGGTCGAGAACACGCTCGGCGAGGAGAACGAGGGGTTCACGCTGGTCCAGCGGCGGCTCGGGCCGGCCCGGCTCACGCACTGCATGCGGTACGCCGGGATGGCCGACCGCGCGCTCGACATCGCGACCGCCTACCTCTCCGAGCGGGAGGGGTTCGGCGAGAAGCTCTCGGAGAAGCAGGGACCGCGGTTCCGGATCGCCGACCGCCGCACCGAGCTCCACGCCGCCCGCACGATGGTCAGACACGCCGCCGGGCGGATCGCCGACGGCCACGAGGCGCGGATCGAGGTGGCGATGGCGAAGACGTTCGCGGCGAACGTCGCCCAGGAGGCGATCGACGACGCGCTCCAGTTCTGCGGCGGCAACGGGATCGCGTACGACCTGCCGATCGCGCGCTTCCACGAGAACGTCCGGCAGTTCCGGCTCGTCGACGGCGCCGACGAGGTCCACCGCCGATCGATCGCGCGGGACGCCTTCGAGGACCCGCCGACCGAGGAGCTGGAGTCGGTCACCCGGTTCGGCGAGTTCGACTGAGTCGGTCTCACTCACCGGTCGCCGCCCGTCGCCCCGGCGTCACTCGTCGTCGCCGTCCTCCTGGAACACCTCGAACAGCTCGGGGTCGGTCCCGAACTTGAGGACGTTCGTCACGACGGAGTTCCGGAGGTTGTTGACCAGCTCGCCGTACTCCTTGTAGAACTCGTGGATCCACTTCGACTCCTGCTCGCGGTCCTCGAACATCATGATCGTCTTCCACTGGTAGTCGCCGTCGGAGAGGAAGTACATGAACGTGTGACGGCTCGACCGGACGTGTTCGAGCGCGTCGCGCCAGTGCTCGTCGAACCCCTCGGGGTTGAACTGGAACTCGAACAGCGAGAAGAAGAGGTGCTCCTCGTTGGGGACCAGCGCCTCGCGGAACACCCCGTCGTCGCGCATTCGGCGGATCGACTCGTTGACCGTGACGTGCGAGACGTCGATGTCGTGCTCCTCGGCGAGGAGGTCGCGGAGTCCGCGGGAGGTGAGCTGGGGGTCCCGCGCGAGCTCCTGTAGGATGATCGCGTCCCGCTCGGAGAGGTTCCAGTCGGCGATCGGTTTCTCGGGCATGCGTTCCGTGAGGATGGAGCCGTCACGGTAATCAGTATTTGGACGGGCGAACACCTATTTACCCGACCGCCACCACGGGCCGGCAATGACTGCGTCACGCGCGCCGGCGGAGCCCGAGGTCAGGGAGTTCGAGGCGACGGTGGAGTCGGTCGACGGCCGCGAGGTCGTCCTGAACGAGACGTTCTTCTACGCCGAGTCCGGCGGCCAGCCGGCGGACCGGGGGACGATAGACGGCGTCCTCCTCGACGACGTGACCGAGCGCGACGGGCGAGTCGTCCACGTGCTGAGCGAGGAACCCACGGAATCGGTCGCGGTCGGCGAGACGGTCTCGGCGGTCGTCGACGACGCGTTCCGGACGTACTGCGCCCGGGCGCACACCGCCTCGCACGTGCTGTACGGCGCCGCGCGCCGCACCTGCGAGGAGCTGGGCTACGCCGGCTTCGACATCTCGGCGGAGAAGGTCCGCGTCGACCTGACGACGGCGGAGCCCCTCGACGACGCCGACCTCGTCGAGCTGGAGCGGCTCGCGAACCGGGCCGTGTGGGACTCGCTGCCGGTCTCGTGGGAGGCGCTGCCGGAGGAGTCGGCCCGCGCGATCGAGGGGATCGCGTTCAACACCAAGACCGAGGAGGGCGCGATGAGCGGGAGCGAGGCGGTCCGCGTCGTGACGATCGGCGGGGGCGACGCGGGCGGTGCGGACCGGGAGTCCGACGCGGCCCCGGCGTGGGACGTGGCCGCGTGCGGCGGGACCCACGTCCGGAACACGAGCGAGATCGGGCCGATATCGGTGCTCGACCGGTCGAACCCCGGCGAGGGAGTGACTCGCGTCGAGTTCGCGGTCGGGCCGACCGCGATCGACCACGACGCCGCGGTCCACGCGGCCGCGCTCGACGCCGCGACGGGCCTCGACGCGCGGGTCGGCGACCTCCCCGACGCCGTCGACCGCCTCCGCGGCGAGGTCGACCGGCTGGAGGGCGAGCTCAGGGAGGCCCGCGCAGACCTGCTGACCGCTCGGCTCGGCGAGTTCCCGACGGTCGAGCTCGACGGGGCGACGTGGGCCGTGGGGACCGTCGACGGCGCCGACCCGAACGACCTGCGCGAGCCGGCGGAGTCGCTTCTCGGCGGCGACGCGGCCGGGGGGGCCGCAGACGGCGAGGGGACGACCGGCGACGCCCCCGACGCGGTCGCGGCGGTCGGCGCGGGCGGCGCGCCGTTCGTGGTCGTGGCGGTCGCGGAGGGGGCCGCCGGCGGGGACGCTGCGGGCGGTGAGGGCCCCGACGCCGGCGCGGTCGTGGACGCGGTCACCGACGAGTTCGGCGGCGGCGGGGGCGGCGGGCCGACGTTCGCGCAGGGCGGCGGGCTCGACGCCGACCCCGAGGACGTCGCCGCGTGGCTGCGCGACCGATGACCGGCAAGCTCGGGCCCGAGGCGCTCGCCGAGGTACTCGCGGCGACCGGCGCCGACGACGCCGCGGTCGAGGCGGGCCCCGCCTACGGCGAGGACGCGGCCGCGATCGACCTGACCGGGACGGCGTCGACGCTCGTCGTCGCCGCCGACCCCCTCTCGCTGGCGGCCGACGCCGTGGGCGAGCTGGCGGTCCACGTCGCCTGCAACGACGTGGCCGCGAGCGGCGCGGACCCGCGCTGGCTCACGCACACGCTCTTCCTGCCCGACGGCGACCCGGCGCGGCGGCGGACGGTTACGGAACAGGTGGACGCGACCGCCCGCGAGCTGGGGGTCGCGATCGTCGGCGGCCACACGGAGGTACTGCCGTCGCTGGAGCGCCCGCTCTGCTCGATGACCGCGCTCGGGACCACGGACCGCTTCGTGTCGAGCGGCGGCGCCGCGCCGGGCGACCGGCTCCTCCTCACGAAGGGCGCCGGGATCGAGGCGACCGCGATCCTCGCGACCGACTTCCGCGAGCGGTGCGCCGAGGCGGGCGTGTCGGCCGCGACGCTCGACGCGGCCGCCGGGTTCCTCGACGAGGTGAGCGTCGTCCCCGACGCGGCCGCCGTCCGCGACGCCGCGACCGCGATGCACGACCCGACCGAGGGCGGCCTGCTCACCGCACTCGTCGAGACCGCGAGCGCGAGCGAGGCGGTCCTCGCGGTCGAGCGCGACCGCGTCCCGGTTCGACCCGAAACGGAGGCCTGCTGCGACGCCCTCGGCGTCGACCCGCTGGCGACGTTCGGATCCGGCGCGCTGCTGGCGGCGGTGCCCCCCGAGCGTGTCAGCGAGGCGACCGACGCGCTGGACGCCGCCGGGATCGTCGTCGGCGAGATCGGCGAGGTGCGAGCGCCGGGAGACGGCAAGGACGGAGAGCCCCCCGAGGCGGGCGCCGTCCTCCTTGACGGCGAGCGGATCGGGGAGGCGCCCCGAGACGAGCTGTACCCGCTCTGGGAGTGAGCGACCCCCACCCCCGATCGCTCACCTTTTTTCCGCGTGCGGTCGAACGCAGAGCCATGACTGGCGCACGCGTCGGCTCGTCGCTCACCGACGAGCAGGAGGCGATCCGGGAGCTCGTCCGGGAGTTCGCGGTCGAGGAGCTCCGGCCCGGGGCCGGCGAGGCCGACGAGACCGAGACGTTCCCGGAGGACGCCTGGGACGGGCTCGCCGAGCTCGGGCTGACCGGGCTGACGGTGCCAGAGGCGCACGGCGGCTTCGACGCCGACGAGACGACCTACGCGATCGTCAACGAGGAGCTGGCGTACGGCCACCTCGCGGTCGCGACCGCGCTCTCCGTCCACTGCCTCGCGACTTCCTGTATCGCGGAGTTCGGCAGCGGGGCGCAGCGGGAGCGCTGGCTCCCGGAGATGACGGCCGAGGGGCGGCCGGTCGGGATGTTCTGCCTCTCCGAGCCGCACGCGGGGTCGAACCCGGCGGAGATGTCGACGACCGCGGAGTACGACCCCGAGACCGACGAGTACGTCCTGAACGGCGAGAAACAGTGGATCACGAACGGAAAGCGGGGCGGCGTGGCGATCGTCTTCGCGAAGGCCGTCCGCCCCGACGCGGGGGAGACGGCTGAGAGCGACGTGGCGGCGGACGACAGCGACGACCGCGGGTCGATCACCCAGTTCCTCGTCCCGGCCGATACGGAGGGGTTCGAGGTCGGCAAGAAGGAGGAGAAGCTCGGGCTCCGGGCCTCGGACACGACCGGGATCAGCCTCGACGACTGCCGGATTCCCGCGGAGAATCGGCTCACCGAGGAGGGAGCGGGGCTCTCGGCCGCGTTCCGGAGCCTGACCGGCGGTCGGATCGGGATCGCGGCGCAGGCGGTCGGCGTCGCGCAGGCCGCGCTCGACGAGGCGACGTCGTACGCGACGGAGCGCGAGCAGTTCGACGAGCCGATCGCCGAGATCCAGGCGATCCGCCACAAGTTCGCCGAGATGGCGACGGACGTCTCCGCCGCCCGCCTGCTCGTCCGCGAGGCGTGTCGGCAGGCCGAGGCGGGCGAGGACAACCGCGTCGCGGCCTCGAAGGCGAAGTACCGCGCCAGCGAGGCGGCGATGTCGGTGACCAACGAGGCGGTCCAGATCCACGGCGGCTACGGCTACACGACCGACTTCGACGTGGAGCGCCTCTACCGCGACGCGAAGATCACAGAGATCTACGAGGGGACCACGGAGATCCAGAAGACGATCATCGCGCGAGGGGTGGTGGGCGAATGACGGGCGACGGGCGAACGACGGGTGACGAGAGAGCGACGGGCGAGGAGCGAGTCGCGAGCGACGGCGGACCGTCCGGCCTCGCGGGCTACGACGCCGTGGTGTACGACCTCGACGGGACCCTCGTCGAACTCGCGGTCGATTGGGGCGCGGTCGCGAAGTCGGTCCTCGACGTGTACGCCGAACACGCGGTCAAACCGCCGACCGACGAGTTGTGGGACCTCATGGAGGCGGCCGGCGAGTACGGGATCGGCGACGAGGTCGAGGAGGCTATCGCGCTCCACGAGCGGACCGGCGCGCGCGACTCGACGCTGCTCCCGCTCGGAGAGCGGTTGGTCGAGGGGGCGGGCGACGACGGACTGAGCACGCCGCCGGCCGGCGTCTGCTCGCTCAACTGCGAGGAGGCGTGCCGGATCGCCGTGGAGACGCACGGGCTCGGCGACGCGCTCGATCCGGACGCGATCGTCGGCCGCGACACCGTCGGGTCGCACAAGCCGGAGCCGGAGTCGCTGCTGGCGGCGGTCGATCGGCTCGGTGCGACGCCCGAGGACGCCCTCTTCGTCGGCGACTCGCGACGCGACGCGGAGGCGGCGGAGCGCGCCGGGGTCGCGTTCGTGTGGGCGGCGGACCTGATCTAATCTGATCTGATCTGGTCTTCTGATCCGGTCTACTGCCGAGCGCGGTCTCCGGTAGCGCCGTCTCCCTCGGCGGTCTCGTTCCCGTCGTCGTCGCCGTCTGTACCGTCTTCGCTCGTCTCGACCCCGCCGTCCCCAGCGTCGGTACGGCGCGCGTAGAGCGCGACGGCGACGGCGGTGACGAACCAGATCGGCGCGCCGACGCGGACCGCGAAGGCGGCGCGAGCCCCCCACGAGTCGAGGGTGACGAACGCGGACAGGACCGCGACGACCGGGGCGCCGACGACGATGGTGAGCACGAACGTCGTCTGCATCACCCAGCCGTAGTCGATCCCCTCGAACTCGGCCCGTTCGACAGGTTGCACGCACTCGTCTCGGGCGCCGAGGGGCAAATCGGTGGCGGTCGCGCGGCGGGCGCAGCGGGCGGAAACGGGGTGAAGCGAGGTCGGCCGCCGAATCCCGGCGATTTTAACCGGTCGCGGGGGCGTGTTCCGGTATGACCACGACGCGGGGACTCCGGGACCGCGAGGCGCCGATCACGATGCTGACCGCGTACGACGCCCCAACCGCGGCGGTCGTCGACGAGGCCGGGATCGACGTGATCCTCGTCGGTGACAGTATGGGGAACACCGCCCTCGGCTACGACTCCACGCTCCCCGTGACGCTCGACGAGGTCGCGAGCCGGACCGGGGCGGTCGCCCGCGCGACCGAGGACGCCCTCGTCGTCGCCGACATGCCGTTCCTCTCGTTCGGCGTCGAGCCGGCGGAGTCCGTGCGCAACGCCGGCCGACTGCTGAAGGAGGCGAGCGCCGACGCGGTGAAGATCGAGAGCGGCCCGCACACCGTCGAGGCGACGCGGCGGATGACCGACGTCGGGATCCCGGTGATGGCGCACCTCGGCTTGACCCCCCAGCACGTCAACCGGCTCGGCGGGTACACGCGGCAGGGGACCGACCAGGACGCCGCCGAGGAGATAATCGACCTCGCGGGGGCGCACGCCGACGCCGGCGCGTTCGCGCTCGTCTTGGAGCACGTCCCGGCAAATCTCGCGGGCGCCGTCACGGAGGCCCTGGAGATCCCGACGATCGGTATCGGCGCGGGCCCCGACTGCGACGGGCAGGTGCTCGTGATCAACGACGTAGTGGGGCTGGGCGAGTGGTCGCCGCCGTTCTCCCGGCGGTTCGGCGACGTGCGGAGCGAGATGCTCGACGCGGTGGAGGCGTACGAGGAGGCGGTGACGAGCGGCGAGTTCCCGGCCGACGAGCACTCGCACGTGGAAGCGGGGCTCGACGATCTGTACTGAGTCGGATACTTATACGCGGGTGTCGATGCTGTAGGGACAATTTTCGAATCCCCGGTCGCTCGGCCGTACGTGGTCGAATGCGGATCGCCGGTGAACACCGCCAAGGCCCCAGCCGCTCGGTGGTACGTGGCTGAAACTGGATCGTCGGCGAACACCACCAAAGCCCCAGCCGCGAGGACGACTTACGCTCGCTGCGCTCCTCAGTCGCTCGCGCCGCTCGCTCCTTGCGGTGTCGCCGGCGGCGAAGCCGCCGGCTGCCCGTGGCGCGTAGCGCCACGCTGCTTTCGTCGCCTAAGTCGCCCTTCCGAGAGACTTCGTCTCTCGTCTTCCCGCTCGCTCCGCTCGCGGGAATCGCGACTGCCCATTTGAGTCCCACCCCGTACCGCGCCGCACCGCAGCCTCACGCCTCCCCAGCCTCGCCGGCCGGCCTCCGCTTCGCTCCGGCCGCCCGACTCCAGCGAGGGACCTCCGGTCCCTCTGGCAGCCGGCGCGTAGCGCCGGCGACCTCGCGCGTGCACCTCGGCCGCGACGCGGCCTCGGAGGCACGCGCCGGCCGTGTGTTCCCTGTACCTCGTCGCTCTCGGTCGTAGCTGGCTAAAATCGATCCGGGCTCCACGCCGGAACCGCCGCACCCGGCGTGGGGTATATAGGCGCGAACGGCCTACGTGAACCCGTGACAACCCGGACCATCCGCGCCCGCGACCGGCCGGTGTTCGGCGTCGACGTACACAGCGGCGACGTCCGCGGGGACGACCCCTCCTACGCCCTCGTCATCTTGGACCCCGTCGACGAGGACGACCCGGACGCGCCCGACGCCGACGGTCCGATGGCGCGGGTGACCCGCGACGTGGTGTCGTTCCGGAAGCTCTGCCGGCTGATCGACGACCGCGAACCCCTCTACGTCGCCACCGACAACGCCTACGAGCTGGCGGCGGACAAAAACGAGCTGGTGGGGTTCCTCCGGTCGCTGCCGGACGGGACCCGGCTCGTGCAGGTGACCGGCGCCGAGCGGCCGGAGCCGCTCTCGCGGGTCGCCTCCCGCCACGGGATCCCGTACGGGAAGAAGCCGATGAAGGAGGCGGAGGCGTCGGCCCGGCTGGCCGCGGCCAACGTCGGCCACGAGGTGACCGCCTTCACCGACGAGACGACCGTGAAGGTGTCTCGCGGGCGCTCGACCGGGAAGGGCGGCTGGAGCCAGGACCGGTACACGCGCCGGATCCACGGGAACGTCCGGAAGCGGACGCGACAGGTCCAGTCGGAGCTGAAGGAGGCGAACCTCGACTTCGAGCGCGACGTGACCGAGAAGTACGGCGGCTACGCGAACGCGACGTTCACGGTCGCGGCGCGGCCCGAGGAGATCCCGGTGTCGAACTCGCGGGCCGGCGACGTGCGCGTGGAGGTCGAGCGCGAGCGCCGCGACGGGATCGAGTACGAGCCGCTCGTGCAGCGGCGCGACCGGGTGATCGTCGGGATCGACCCGGGGACGACGACCGCGGCGGCCGTGGTCGGACTCGACGGCACGGTCCACGCGCTCTACTCCTCTCGGACCGCCGACACCGCCGACGTGACCGAGTGGATCATCGAGCAGGGACGGCCGATCATCGTCGCCGCCGACGTGGAGCCGATGCCCGAGACCGTCGAGAAGTTCCGGCGCTCGTTCGACGCCGCCGGGTGGCGCCCGACGACGGACCTGCCGGTCGACGAGAAGCTCCACCGGACCCGCGAGGCGGGCTACGACAACGACCACGAGCGCGACGCGCTGGCGGCGGCGCTGTACGCCTACGACGACCACGAGGACCAGTTCGAACGGGTCGCGGCGAAGACCCCGCCACGGCTCGACCGCGAGGCGGTGATCGCGGGCGTCGTCGCGGGCGGGTCGTCGGTCGAAGCCGTCGTCGATGACCTCAGCGAGGACGACGGCGGTGGCGGCGGGAACGGCGAGGACGACGCGGACGAGACGGACCCGACCGAGCCCGAGCGCACCGAGGAGGAGGAGACGATCCGGCGGCTCCGCGATCGCGTCGAGCGCCTGGAGTCGCACACGGAGTCGCTGGAAGCGGACCTCGCCGAGCGCGACGAGCGGATCGAGGAGCTGGAGGGCGAACTGGAGGAGGCGAAGCGCGAGGAGCGCATCGAGGCGCGCTCCCGGCGCGCCGTCTCCCGGCTCGAACGCGAGACCGACCGGCTGGAGCGCGAGCGCGACGAGGCGCGCGAGACCGTCGCGGAGCTGAAGGGAAAAGTGGAGACGCTGAAGGAGCTGTGGCGGCTCGACCACTCAAACTTCGACGACGTCGCCGCGGATCAGGGGCTAGTCAGCGTGAAGACGGTCGAGCAGTTCACGCTCGACGCGCTGGAGGCCGCCGACGAGGCGTACGGGCTCGTCGCCGGCGACGTCGTCTACCTCCGGGACGCCTCCGGGGCCGGTCGCCGGACCGCCGAACGGCTGGCCGAGACGGAGCCGCGCGCCGTGATCCGCGACGGCAACCTCTCGGACGTCGCCGATCAGGTCCTGTTCGACCACGACGTGCCGGTCGTTCCGGCCGACGCGGTCCCCGTCCGCGAGGTCGACGAGCTGGCGGTCGCGGGCGAGACGGAGCTGGAGGCCGCGATCGACGACTGGGAGACGCGCGCAGAGCGCCGACGGAAGGCCGAGAAACAGGAGCACCTCGACCGGATCATCTCGGAGCATCGGGCGGGGCGGACGCTCCCCGAGACCGAGGAGTGAGAGCGGCGACCGGGCCCGCGGACGCGCCGCAGAGGCGCCCGCTCCCCTCGCCACCCGTCCGCACGCTTCCAGAAGTCATATGTCCGACAACCGCACAGTCGAGAGTATGGACGCCTACGAGCGGATCACCCGGAACGCGGCCGAGGTGGTCACCGAGGAGGAGATCGAGGCGCTGGCCGACGACCCCGACGGGAAGCGGGCGTACGTCGGCTACGAGCCCTCGGGAGTGCTCCACATCGGGCACATGCTCACCGCGAACAAGCTCATCGACCTCCAGGAGGCCGGGTTCGAGGTGACGGTGCTGCTCGCCGACGTGCACGCCTACCTCAACGACAAGGGGTCGTTCGAGGAGATCCGCCACACCGCCGAGCGCATGCGCGACCAGTTCATCGCGTACGGGCTCGACGAGTCGAACACGCAGTTCGTGCTCGGCTCCGACTTCCAGCTCGACGACGACTACACGCTCGACCTCCACGCCCTCGAACTGGAGACGACGCTCGCGCGGGCCGAGCGCGCGATGGCCGAGATAACCTCCGGCGACTCGGTGAGGGTGTCGCAGGCGGTGTACCCGCTGATGCAGGCGCTCGACATCCCGTACCTCGGCGTCGACCTGGCGATCGGCGGGATGGAGCAGCGCAAGGTCCATATGCTCGCGCGCGACGTGCTCCCGAGCATCGACCGCGAGCCGCCGACGAGCCTCCACACGCCGCTCATCGCCGACCTCGGCACCGGACGCGGGAAGATGTCCTCCAGTACGGGCGTCACCATCTCGATGGAGGACTCCCGCGAGGACATCGAGTCGAAGGTGAACGACGCGTACTGCCCGCCGACCGCCGACCCCGAGCCGACCGACGACGGCGTTGAGCGCGAGAACCCCGTCCTGCAGGTGTTCGAGTACCACGTCTTCCCGCGGTTCGAGACGGTCCGCGTCGAGCGTCCTGAGGAGTACGGGGGAGACCTGAAGTACGAGAGCTACGAGACGCTGGAGGCCGACCTGGAGACCGGCGAACTCCATCCCGCCGACGCGAAGGGGGCGCTCGCGGAGTACCTCGACCGACTCATCGCGCCGGGACGCGAGCAGCTCGCGGAGTAGGCGGACTTACTCGTTCTTTGACGTCGTCTCGCCCGTGGCGTGGCCCGCGTGCTCGCAGGTCCCGTCGAGGCAGTCGCGACCGGTCGCCGTCTCGAATACCGGGAGCCCGCAGTCGCACTCGTCGACGACGACGCCGGACGGGACCGAGAACGTCGTCTCGCAGTCGGGGTGGTTCTCGCACCCGAGATAGACGCGACCGGGGGCCGATTTCACGAGGAGTTCGCCGTCGCAGTCCGGGCAGCCCCAGACGCGGTTGAACCGGTCGCTGACAGCGTCCTCCATCGGGTCGCACGCGGGGTCGAGACAGAGATGGAACGGCTCGCCGCGCTCGATCCGAATCTTTGGCAGGCCGCAGTCGTCACAGATCCCGTCGGTGACGCTCGCGCCGGCGGGGAGCCCGCACCGGTCCTCGCAGTCGAGACAGACCACGTCGCCGCGCGAGCGCACGAGCGGCCCGCCGTCTTCGGGACAGGTGCCGACCGGGATCCCGGCCTCCGTGATCGGTAGCGCGCGGGCGGCGGTCGCCTCCTCTGCGACGACCCGGAGGCGCCGAGCACCGTCGCGGGCGGTGACGGAGAAGCCGTCGCCGTCGCGCTCGACGACGACTGAGTCGGGGCGGGTGAGCCACGCGACCGGCTGGTAGCCGTCGGCGTCGTGGACGAGGGTGGTGTCGTCGGGCTTGATCAGGACGACGACGCGCCCCCGGTGGGTCCGGGAGCGGTCGCCGCGCTCGGTCACTCGACAGTCGCCGGCGAACACGCGGAGTCGTTCGGGCATACGACGGGTGGCCGCGGTATGGGTGAAAAGCGGTCGGAGAGGGGATTTAAACCGGATACGGGGCGAGTTTCATCGGTGATCGAGATCGGGTGTGCCTCGGTGCTAGCGCGGTAGGTATTTTGACAGTTTCAGTTGACTATTTATAGATAATTACTGAGGGATCGGCGGCGAACACCTCCAAAGCCCCAGCCGCTCGGTTGTACGTGACCGGAACCACTGCGGTGAGTACCTCCAAAGCCCCAGCCGCTCGGTTGTACGTGACCGGAACCACTGCGGTGAGTA
>NZ_CVRT01000133.1 GCF_001261915.1 Halorubrum sp. SD626R | reverse complement strand
ACTACCACGAGGCGGCGGCGTTCCTCTTCGACCTCCGCCGCTTCTCGGTCAAGCCCGGGACCGAGCGGATCGCGGCGCTGCTCGACCGGCTCGGCAACCCCGAAGACGAGGTGCCGTTCGTGCAGGTGGCCGGCTCGAACGGGAAGGGGAGCGCGGCGCGGATGACCGAGTCGATCCTGCGCGAGGCCGGGCTCTCGGTCGGCCTCTACACCTCGCCGCACCTCTCGGCGCTCGCCGAGCGCGTCCGCGTCGACGGGCTGCCGATGACCGAGGACGCGATCGCCGACTTCGTGGCCGAGGCGAAGCCGTGGCTCGTCGAACGGGCCGCCGCCGGCGAGCCGCTCACCTTCTTCGAGGTCGTCACGGCGATGGCGATCCGCGACTTCGCGCGCCGCGACGTCGACGTCGCGGTGCTGGAGGTCGGGTTGGGCGGCGAGTACGACGCGACCAGCGCGGTCACCCCCGTCGCGACCGCCGTGACGAACGTCTCGCTCGAACACACCGACGTCCTCGGCGACACGATCGCGGAGATCGCCCGCACGAAGGCCCGGATCGCCGAGCCGGGCGCCCCCCTCGTGACGGCCTGCGAGGGCGAGGCGCTCGCCGTCGTCGGCGAGGTCGCCGACGAGGCGGGCGCGCCGGTCGCGAGGGTGGCGGGGGCGGACGCCACCGACGCCGGTTCGAACTCGGACGCCGTTCTCTCCGTCGCCTACGACGGGCGCGTGAGCCCCACCGACGCCGAGGCGACGCTCGCCGGCGAGGCCGCGGGGACCTACCGGATCCCGCTCGTCGGCGACCACCAGGCGACGAACGCGGGGGTCGCCGTCGCGCTGGCCCGGCGGACTGCGGCGGCGGTGGCCGGCGGAGCGGAAAGCGAAGCGGACGAACACACCCCGGAGTCGGCGGTCCGCGACGGGCTCGCCCGGGCGACGTGGCCCGGCCGGTTCGAGGTGATCGAGACGGCGCCGCTCACGGTGCTCGACGGGGCGCACAACCCGGCCGCCTGCCGGACGCTCGCGGGGACGCTCGCCGAGTACGACTACGACGACCTCCACCTCGTGTACGCGGCGATGCACGACAAGGACCACGCGGGCGCCGCGGGCGCGCTCCCCGACGCCGCCTCGGCGGTCACCTGTCGGCCGGCGCTCGACCGCGCGGAGGACCCGGAGGTGCTCGCGGCCGCGCTCCGCGGCGCCGGCGTCGACGAGGTGACCGTCGGCGACGACGTGGCCGCCGCGCTGGACCGCGCGGTCGACCGGGCCGACCCGGACGACTGCGTGCTGCTCGTCGGCTCGCTGTTCGCGGTCGCCGAGGCGCGCGCGGCCCGGCTCCGGACCGTGACGCCGCGGTCGGTCGACGGCGGGAGTCGACGCGGCGGGGACGACGCCCGGCGCACGCTCGACGCGGCCGGGGTCCCGCCGGACGCGGCCGCGGCCCGCGCCGACGGGATCGACCACCGCGTCCTGACGCTCCGACTGCGCGGCGACCGCGCCGAGCGCCTCGCGGCCGCGGTCCGGGCGGTCGGGGGCGACGCCGCGATCGGGGGACTCGGCGCGGGCGAGGGACGCGTTCCGGGCGGCGAGCAGGTACCGGTCACGCTGGGCGCGACGGTCGCCGAGTACCGCGAGCTGCTGGACCGCCTGCGTGCCCGGGAGGGCGAGGGGCTCGCGGGCGTCGCGGACGACGTCGCCGAGCGGCTCGGCTTCGACGAGACGGATTCGGACGCCGGGAGCGGTTCGGACCCCGACTACCCCTGGACCGACGGCACCGCGGTGATGGGCGTGCTCAACGTCACGCCGGACTCCTTCCACGACGGCGGGCGCCACGAGGCCCTCGAAGACGCGGTCGCGGGCGTCGAGCGCATGGTCGAGGCCGGGGTCGACGTCGTCGACGTCGGCGGCGAATCCACCCGGCCGGGCGCGGAGCCGGTCCCCGTCGACGAGGAGATCGACCGGGTCGTCCCGACGGTCGAGGCGGCCCAGTCGGTGCCGGCGGTCGCCGACGGCGACGTGCTGGTCTCTGTCGACACGCGGAAGGCCGAGGTCGCGGCGGCGGCGCTGGAGGCCGGCGCGGACGTGATCAACGACGTGACCGGGCTGGAGGACCCGGCGATGCGCGAGGTCGTCGCCGAGGCGGACTGCCCGGTCGTCGTGATGCACAGCCTCGACGCCCCGGTCGACCCGACGAGCGACCCCGAGTACGACGACGTGGTCGGCGACGCCATCGCGTCGCTCCGCGAGCGGCTGGCGCTCGCCGACACGGCCGGGATCGACCGGGACAGGGTGATCGTCGACCCCGGGCTCGGCTTCGGGAAGTCGGCTGCCGAGGCGTTCGAGCTGGTCGACCGCGTCGGCGAGTTCGCCGCGCTCGACTGTCCCGTGCTCATCGGCCACTCGCACAAGTCGATGTTCGGGGCGGTCGACCGCGGCCCGGACGACCGCGAGCACGCGACCGTCGCCGCCACCGCGCTCGCCGCCGACCGCGGCGCCGACCTCGTGCGCGTCCACGACGTGGCCGAGAACCGCGCCGCGGTCGACGTCGCCGCCGCGGTGAACGGGGCGCTGCGTGAGGGCGCGGACGCCGAAAGTGCGGACGCCGCGGGGACGGACGCCGACGAATGACGGCAGCGTTTTCCTTTCCGACCACTTCGCGCCCGTATGGCCCGGCGTCTGCTGCTCGGCTGTAGCGCGGTCGGGAACACGCTCGTCGACCGCAGCCGCGAGGAGAACGTCGAGCTCGTCGCGATCACCGACGACACCGGATGGGTGTCGACGCTCCGCGACCGCAACGTCGCCACCGTCGAGGCCGACCCCACCGACCCGTCGGCGTACCCCGACCGCGCCGCGGTCGTGCTGGTGGCGAGCGACGACCCCGCGCGCAACGTCGCCGCCGCCGAGGCCGCGCGGGAGCGCTACCCGGACGCGATGATCGTCGCGCACGTCGGGGAGAACCCGACCGCGGCCGAGCAGTCGGCGCTGGAGGCGGTCGCCGACCGCGTCGTCGACCCGGTCGAGGCGCTGGTCTCGCGCGTCTGCGAGGCGGTCGGCGCCGACGGCGACGACCCGGGGACGGAGGAGCTCCCCGTCCGGCTGCTCGCGACGCTCCGCGAGCTCTCCGGGCCCCTCCTCGTCGTCGCCCACGACAACCCCGACCCGGACGCCATCGCGAGCGCGATCGGGTTAGCGCGGGTCGCCGACGTCGTGGGCGTCCCCGCCGACCCCTGTTACGGCGGTGAGATCGCCCACCAGGAGAACCGCGCGATGGTGAACCTCCTCGACCTCTCGCTGTCGACGTTCGACGGGGTCGACCTCGACGACTACGACGGGGTCGCCCTCGTCGACCACTCGCGGGCGGGGATCAACGACAGCCTCCCCGAGGGGCATCCGGTCGACATCGTCGTCGACCACCACCCGCCGCGCGGACCGGTCGCCGGCTCGTTCGTCGACATCCGGCCGGACGCCGGCGCGACGAGCACGCTCATCGAGGAGTACCTCTCGCGGCTCGGCGTCGAGCCGGACCGGTCCCTCGCCACGGCCCTGCTGTACGGGATCCGGATCGACACGAAGGACTTCACGCGGTCGACGTCGATCCCCGACTTCGAGGCGGCGGCGTCGCTGTCGCCGCTCGCCGACGAGTCCACGCTCGAACGCGTCGAGAGCCCGAGCGTGAGCCAGGAGACGCTCCGGGTGCTCGCGAACGCCATCGAGGGGCGGGACGTCCGGGGGTCGACGGTCGCCTCCTGCGTCGGCGAGATCAGCGACCGCGACACGCTCGCGCAGGCGGCGGAGCGCCTCCTCGACCTCGACGGGATCGCGGTCACGTTCGTCTACGGCTACATGGACGGGGTGGTCTACGGCTCCGCGCGGTCGCGCGGGACGGACCTCGACGTGGGCGAGCTGCTCCGCGACGCGCTCGATCCGGTCGGCTCCGCCGGCGGTCACGCCACCATGGCCGGCGCGCAGGTCCCGCTCGGCATCTTAGAGGAGGCGTCGGAGTCGGAGTCGCTGGCGGAGGTCGTCGAAGCGTTCGTCTCCGGCCGCTTCTTCGAGGCGCTCGACGACGCGCCGACGCGGCCGCCCGACGCGGGACCGAAGTTTTCGACCGACTGAGGGCGGCCGTTCCGCCGCGAGCGATTCGGGCCCGGTCCGGTCCTCCGCCGCCGTCGACTCGTGTTCGGCAATCGCGCCCGATGGCGCAACCTACATGTTCCGCGGCGGCGAACGGTATCACATGACTGACGACGCCGTCGACCACCGCCGACTGATCATCGCCGGCACCGGCATCGCGGGGCTTTCCGCGGCCATCTACGCCGCGCGGTCGAACAACGACCCCCTGCTCATCGAGGGGGACGAGCCGGGCGGCCAGCTCACGCTGACGACCGACGTGGAGAACTACCCCGGCTTCCCCGAGGGGATCTCCGGGCCGGAACTGATCAACGACATGAAAGCGCAGGCCGAGAAGTTCGGCGCCGAGGCCCGAAACGGCGTCATCGAGGACGTCTCGAAGGAGCCCGCGGGCCACTTCCGCGTCGCGCTCACGAACGGCGACGTCTACACCGCCGACGCCGTCATCGCCGCCTCCGGCGCGAGCGCCCGGACGCTCGGCGTCCCCGGCGAGGACGAGCTGATGGGGTACGGGCTCTCGACCTGTGCGACCTGCGACGGCGCCTTCTTCCGCGGCGAGGACATGCTCGTCGTCGGCGGCGGCGACGCGGCCATGGAGGAGGCGAACTTCCTGACGAAGTTCGCGGACACGGTGTACATCGCGCACCGCCGCGAGGAGTTCCGCGCCGAGGACGTCTGGATCGAGCGCGTGATGGACAAGGTCGACGACGGCGAGATCGAGCTCCTGCTCAACACCGAGCTCACCGAGATCCACGGCACACCCGAGGACGGCGTCGACCGCGTGACGCTCGTCGAGCACCCGGACGGGCACCCGAAGGAGAAGCTCGACGACCCGGCGACCGCGGACGAGGTCGACGAGTACGACTTCGACGTGGGCGCCGTCTTCTTCGCCATCGGCCACACGCCGAACACCGACTTCCTGGAGGGGACCGGGATCGAGACCGACGACGACGGCTACCTGATCACCGAGGGCGGCCGCGGCGCGAACCAGACCGCCACCGGCGTCGAGGGCCTCTTCGGCGCGGGCGACGTGGTCGACTTCCACTACCAGCAGGCGGCCACCGCCAGCGGCATGGGCGTGCAGGCCGCGCTCGACGCCGACGACTACCTCTCCGAGCGCGAGCGCGCCGGCGAGCTTTATGAAGGTGAGGTCGACGCCGCGGCCGCGGACGACTGAGACGCGGTTCACCGCTTCGGGTGCGTTCGGTTCACCGCCCCGACGCCCCCGTCCGCACGCCCGAGGCGATCGGTGACGCAAACTCTTCTTTGAGCCATACGCGGTACTATCCCCGCCTCTCCCGTCGTTCGAAACGAGATGAACGGACGTGGTCTGGCCGTCGTCGCCGTCGCGCTCGCGTTGTTCGTGACCGGTAGCGCCGTCGCCCTCGCGGGTCCTGTGGCGGGAGGGCCCGGCGGCCTCCTCGGCGGGGCGAGCGATCCGCCGGCGCTGCTTCAGTTCGATTCCGACGAGGTCCGCTGTCCCGACGAGTTCGCGGCCAACAGTTCGACCGCGGTGTCTGCCGGGCCCGAGAACACGGAGGTAACGTACGCTCGAAACGTCTCGCTGCCGAGTTCCTCGCACGCGGTCGGCGGCCCGACGTTCGAACGGCTGAACGAGTCCGCCTACGTCCTCGACGTTCCGATCGAGGAGGCGGGGAATGCGTCCCGGTCGTGTTCGGGGGTCGTCCGCTACAACGGCACGGTGCGGATGCCCGCGGGGGACGATCCCTGGACCCTGATCGTGAAACAGGACGGCGAGCGGGTCACGACGCTGCGCGGCGACTCTGACCACACCCTCCTCGGCGGGTCGACGAGCGTGAGCGGAAGCGTTTCGGCCCCGGCACAAACGAACGGCTCCGCGAACTCGTCGGAGTGAGTCGCGGTCGCGGCGAACACCGACACGCCCCCGGTGGCTCGACGATACGCGAATACTGACTCAACGGCGACTCCTTCCACAGTACCGGCCGTTCGGCGATACGTCACCGACATTACTCCCGTCAACACCGGCAAAGCCCCAGGCGCTCGCTTATAAGTTGTTGACAGCAGATCGGCGGCGAACACCGGCAAAGCCCCAAGGGCGAGGACTCGCGCCTGCCCCTTTGAGTCCCGCCCCGCACGGCGACCGCGCCTCACGCCTCCCCAGCCTCGCGGTTCGTTCGGGGCTCCCTGCGGTCGCCCCTCACTCACCGCGTCCCTCGCGCGTGCGGTTCGCGGCCTGTCGGCCGCTCACCGGCACGCGCCGCCGCCGTCCTGTTTATAAAAGTCGCCGCTCGGCTCAGGACAGGACCTCGACCTCGTACCCGTCGGCTTCGAGTGCGTCGACGATGTCGGCGGCGTGTTCGGCGTCGTCGGTCTCCAGTTCGAGTTCGAGTTCGGCGGCGTTGACGGCGACGTCCCGCGAGGTGCGGTCGTGGTGGACCGCGTACACGTTCGCGCCGGTGCGCGCGACGATGCTGGAGACCCGCTCCAGCTCGCCGGGTCGGTCCTTCAGGCTGACCGTGATCTTGAGGTATCGACCCATCTGGACCAGCCCGCGCCGGATCACGGTCCCGAGGCGGTTGAGGTCGATGTTACCCCCGCAGAGCGCGGCGACGATCGTCTCGCCGTCGTCGTACTCGAACGCCTCGGAGAGCACGGCGGCGAGCGCGACCGCGCCGGCGCCCTCGACGAGCGTCTTCGCGCGTTCCAAGAGGAGCGTGAGCGCGAGGGCGATCTCGCGGTCGTCGACGGTGACAACCTCGTCGACGTACTCCGCCATGACTTCGAGGGTCTCCCCGCCGACCGCGCGCGTGGCGATCCCGTCGGCGATCGTGTCGACGCTGTCGATCTCCGTGACTTCGCCCGCTTCGAGCGACTTCGCGGCCGAGGCGGCGCCCTCGGCCTGCACGCCGACGACGCGGGCGTCCGGGAGCTGTTCTTTGACCGCGACCGCGACGCCCGAGATCAGCCCGCCGCCGCCGATCGGGACGACGACCGTGTCGAGCTCGGGGCAGTCGTCGACGATCTCCAGGCCGAGCGTCCCCTGCCCGGCCATCACGACCGGATCGTCGAACGCGTGGACGTAGGTCCGGTCCTCCTCGCGCTCCAGCTGATGGGCGTACGCCTGCGCCTCGTCGTAGTCGACGCCCTCCAGCCGGACGCTCGCGCCGTACCCGCGGGTGGCCTTCACCTTCGAGACCGGCGCGAACTTCGGCATCACGACGGTGGCGTCGACGCCCGCGCGCTGGGCCGCGAGGGCGACGCCCTGCGCGTGGTTCCCCGCGCTCGCGGTGACGACCCCGGCCTCGCGCTCCGCCTCCGAGAGCGTCGCGATCCGGTTCATCGCGCCGCGGATCTTGAACGCCCCGGTGCGCTGGAAGTTCTCCAGCTTGAGGCGGACGTCCGCGCCACTCATCTCGGAGAAGGTCCGCGACCGCTCTAAGGGCGTGTGACGCGCCACGCCGTCGACGCGCTCGCGCGCCGCGCGAACGTCGGAGAGGGACAGCATGCGTCCCCGTCGCCGCCCCGCCCGCTAATCGGTTCCGGTCCGGCGCGCCTCGCACACCGCTCGGGCCGGACGACGGGCTGCGCGCTCCGGACCGGGCGGAAGCCGACGGGCGAGCGACCGGCTCGCCGTCTGAGAAGGGGGGAATGCACGCGTGTGACGTGCACCTGGACTCAAACGGGCTGAATACAAAAAGGTGGGGCTAGCGGAGTGAAAGTGAAACCACACGACTGCGGCGCCGTCATTCCTCCGTCAGACGGGGTTTTTCGGGGGTCAGCCGCACCCGCACGTCGGCCCGTTCGAGGTACGCCGCGACGCGCTCGGCGAACCCCCGATCGGAGTCCGCGGACCCGTCCGGGCGGCTCGTCCCCGACCGCGTCGCGTCCGGCCACGAGGCGTCCGCGTCGAGGCGCTCCGGGTCGCCCACGTAGACGGCGGCCCGATCCGGGTGCCCGTCCGGCGCGTCGAGCGGGACGCTCACCCGGTGGTACAGCCCCTCCTCGACGCCCTCGTACTCGTCGAGCGCGGCCGTCTCGTCGGTCCGGAGGAGCCGACCGGCCGTCTCGCCTCCCGGGGCGAGCGTCGGGTACCGCCCCTCCACGGGACGGAGTCCCGTCAGGGTCGCCGGACCGACGTAGACGTACGAGTCGAGCACCGCGGCGACGCGGTCCGGCTCGGTCAGCGTCCCGTACGCGAACACGTCCATAGTCCGCGTGGGTCGTTCGCACGCTTGAAGCTTCGGGCGCGGAGACGTCGGGCGAGGCGAACCGCCCCGGACCCGGCGGCCTCGACCGGCTCCGACACGTAAAAGCGGCGCACGGCCCTCCGGCGTGACGCATGGACCTCCCGCGGCTGCGCGGCGTCTGGCGGCGCGTCTTCGCGCTCGCGTGGCCCGTGATGGCCGAGCAGACGTTCCGCACCGCGATGCGGACGACCGACGTGCTCGTCACCGCGCTGTTCTCGCCGGCCGCGGTCGTCGCTACCGGCCTCGCCGACCTCTACGCCCGGTTCCCGCTCCGGATCGGGCTCGGCCTCGGCGGCGGCGCGATCGCGCTCTCCTCGCAGGACACGGGCGCCGGCGCGACGGGGAACCGCGACGAGGCGGTGACGCAGGCGATCCTGATCGGCGCGCTCGCCGGGCTCCCGTTCGTGCTGTTCGGCCTCTTTTTCGGCGAGCTCGCGATCGACGCCTTCGGCCGGCTGGTCGGGGAGCGGACCGCGCCGGAGGTCGTCGCCCTCGGCTCGACGTACCTCGCGATCGTCTTCGCGACCGCGCCCGCGCGCCACGTCGCCCTGGTCGGCGCCCGCGCGCTCCAGGGGACCGGCGACACCCGAACGCCGATGTACGTCAACGTCGCGGCCAACTCGCTCAACATCGTCGGCTCCGTCGCGCTCGGGCTGGGGCTGTTCGGCCTCCCCCGGCTCGAAGTCGTCGGCGTCGGGCTGGCGACCGCGGGCGCGAACGTGCTCACCGCCGGGCTCCTCTGTCTCGCGATCTGGGGTCCCCGGACCGACGCGAGCTTCGCGCGCCCCCGGGACCTCACGATCGCCGGCCAGCTCCTCCGCGTGAGCGCGCCGCGGGTGGCCGAGGGGTTCGGCTCGGAGCTCGCCGAGTTCCCGTTTAACGCCCTCCTCCTCGGGTTCGGCGAGGCGGTCAACGCCGGCTTCCAGATCGGGCGGCGGGCGTACCAGCAGGTGACCGGCCCGCTCTCGCGCGGGTACAACGTGGCGGCCTCGGTGCTCGTCGGGCAGGCGCTCGGCGCCGGCGACCCGGACGAGGCGCGGTTCAACGGATGGGCGGTCGCCGGGCTCGGCGTGCTCACGGTCGGGGCGATCGGCGGCGGCCTCGTCGTCGCCGCGCCGCGGCTCGTCCCGCTGTTCACCGACGACGCGCCGACGGTCCGCTACGCGGTCGACTTCGCCCGCGTCTACGGGGTCGCCGGGACCGCGCTCGCCTGCTTCTCCGCGCTCTCCGGCGCGCTGCAGGGGGCGAGCGAGACGCGGGTCCCGCTCCTCGCGCGGGTGTCGGGGATGTTCGGGCTGTTCCTCGGCGCGTCGTGGCTGCTCGGGCGGACGGTCGGTCTCGGTCCGACGGGCGCGTACGTCGGCGTCTCGCTCGCGTACGCCTGGATGGCGCTCGTGGCGATCGCCGGCTTCCGGTACTCCGGCTGGGCCGGGCGCGCCGCGGACCTCATGGCGGAACGCGGCAGCGGCGTCGACTCCGAGGGCGACTCTGAGGTCGACGAGGCTGAGGAGCCGGCGACGGACTGAGTCGGCGACCCGGTGACGGATTTACTCGCGACCCGGTGACGGATTTACTCGCGACCCGGTGACGGACCGACCCGCGATCCGGCGGCCGGCCCCGTACCGACCCGACCCCGGTACACGGACCCATTAAGTGTCGAACGACCGAACCGCCTCGCATGGATCTGTCATCCGCCGTCACCGCCGCGGCCTCCACCCTCCGGCGGCGCCCCGCTGACCTGATCCCGTTCTACCTCCTCGGAACGGCGGTCCCCGTCATCGCCCGGATCGGCCTGTTCACCGCGCTCGCCGGCGTCTACCTCCACCTCGAGCTCACCGGCCGGCTCGCGGCCGCCCGCGAATCGCTCGCGGGAATGGACCTGACGCCGCCCGACACGCAGGACCCCGAGGCGTTGCAGTCGTGGAGCGAGTCGCTCGCCCCGGCGCTCGAACCGCTCGCGTCGCCGACCGCGATCGTCCTCATCGCGGCCGGAACGGCCGCGACCGCCGCGATCGCGGTCCTGACGTACGCCGCGGTCTCGGCCGGGCAGATGTCCGCCGTCGTCGCCCGGCTTCGGAGCGCCCGCGGGCTCACCGCCGGGATCGCCGGCGTCCGAGACCGCTGGCTCACGTTCCTCGGGATCTACGTCGCCGAACTGTTCTGCTGGCTCGGCGTCCTCCTCCTCGGCGGGATCGCGGTCGGCGCCGCGTTCGCCGTCAACCCGTTCCTCGGCGCCGCGGCCGCGCTCGTGGGCCTGCTCGTCGGCCTCGTCGCCCTCCTGCTCGTGCGGGCCGTCTTCGCGTTCGCCCCGGCCGCCGTCGTCGTCGACGACGCGGGCGCGGTTGCCGCCGTGGAGGGCGCCGGCGGGTTCGTCCGATCGAATCCGGCCGACGCCGCCGCGTACCTCGTCGTCGCCGTCGGCGTCCTCGTCGCGATCTCGTCCGCCGCCTCCGCGCTGGCGTTCCTCGGCGGCGGCGCGGTCGTCGCGCTCGTCAGCGCCGTCGTCGCCGCGCCCGCCCTCGACCTGCTCAAGACCGTCCTCTACGGCGACTACCGCGGCGCGGTCGACCCGCACGACCCCCCCGAGGCGAGCCTCCGCGCGCAGCTGTCCGGCGGCGTCCGCCGCGGCTGGCGCGAGATGACCGCGTTCGTGCGCCGAACCCCGGGCCTGCACGCCGTCGCCGTCGCCGTCGGCGTCGGGTTCGGCGCGCTCGGGTGGCTCGCGGTCGACCCGTTCGTCGGCGCGATCACGACCTCGATCGAGGGCCGACTCGTCGGTCACATCCCGCCCGTGGCGGCCCTCAACTTCTTCGGCAACAACTGGTCGGTCGCTATCGCGACGTCGCTGGCGGGCGTCGCCCTCGTGGTGCCGGCGCTGTCGTCGATCGCGTTCAACGGCCTCGCGCTCGGGGCCACGGCGGCGTTAGAGGAGAACCTCGCCGCGCTCGGGGCGTTCGTCGCCCCGCACGGGATCCTCGAGATCCCGGCGCTGTTCATCTCCGGCGCGCTCGGGATTCGTCTCGGGATCGTCTCGTGGCGGACCCTCCGCGGGCGGCGCTCCCGTGCCGAGTTCGCGGACGCCCTGGAGACCGCGTTCTGGGTGTTGGTCGGCGTCGGGACACTGATCGCCGTCGCCGCGTTCATCGAGGGGTTCGTCAGTCCGTACTACTGGCGCCCGTTCGTTTGAAGCCTGGCCACCGCTCGAATCGTTCGTCTGTCCCGCCGAACTCCCTCGCCCGTACGTTCAAGTCGCTCCGTCACCAATCCTGACCTGTATGACACGACGCGATCCCTTCGGCGAGATCGAGGAACTGCTCGAACGGATGGGCCGGGAGTTCGAGGAGCTCGGCGGCACGCTCGATACCCCCGGCGGCCCGCAATTCCCCGGCGCCCACGACGTCGACGTCGACGTGATCGAGGACGACGAGTCGATCACGGTCCTCGCCGATCTCCCCGGCTTCGACGACGACGACATCGACGTCGAGCTCCGCGACGACTCGCTTTCCATCGCCGCCACGCGCGAGGAGGAGCGGGACGTCGAGGTCGCGGACGCGGGCGAAGACGCCCCGGACGACCCGGACGGATCGAACGTCCGGTACCACCGCCGGGAACGCCGGTCGCGGTCCGTCTCGCGACGGATCCCGCTCGCCGAGCCCGTCGAGCGCGACGGCGCGACCGCCGCCTACGAGAACGGGGTCCTCACCGTCACGCTGCCGAAGCGGTCGGAGACCGGCGCCGGCCACAGCATCGACGTCAGCTGACGCGCGGGCGCCTGCGGGCGATCACACCCCCGCCGTGACGCGAGATAGCACCGCTCTCTCCGTATTTAATACCTCACGGCGCCTCTATTAGGTGATTGTCATGAACAGATACAACCCCTTCGACGAAATCGAGCAGTTCCTCGGCCGCACCCCGTTCGACGTCGATCGGGCGTGGGGACGCGACCTCCGGACCACCGACGTCGACGTCGCGGAGTACGACGACGAGTTCGTCGTCGTGGCCGATCTCCCCGGCTACGACCGCGAGCAGATCGACGTCCGGGCCACCGACGGTCGGCTCACGATCACCGCGGAGCGCGCGGCGACGACGCGAGACGGCGCGATAGACGAGGCGGGGGCCGCCACCGAGGCGGCCACCGACGAGGTCGAGGCGGCCGAGACAGCTCGATACCTCCGCCGCGAGCGCCGCCACGAGTCGGTCACGCGAACGGTCGACCTCCCGTCCTCGGTCGTCGAGAGCGAGGCGAGTGCGACGTACCGGCACGGCGTGCTCACGGTGACGCTTCCCAAGGACATCGGCGACGCCGCCGACGGTCACCGGATCGACGTGGAGTAGCGAATCCACGCGGAGCGGTCGCTTTTCTCATTCCTCACCGCCGGCGCCGACACCTTCTCCACAGCTCCCGTGCTATCGCTTCGCATGGGCGACGGAAACGAATCGGGCTCCGGAGACGAACCGGACCGCTCCGACCGCGCGGCCGCTCGCCGGGAGCTCGTCGACGCGCTCCGCGAGCGTCTCGACGTGAGCGAGCGTACGCTGTCGGCGATCGGGGCCGTCCCGCGACACGAGTTCGTCCCCGAGGAGCACCGCTCGCGGGCCTACGCCGACCGACCGCTCCCGATCGGCCGCGACCAGACGATCAGCGCGCCCCACATGGTCGCGGTGATGACTGACCTCCTCGGTCCGGACCGCGGAGACCGCGTCCTCGAAGTCGGCACCGGCTGCGGCTACCACGCCGCCGTCCTCGCCGAGCTCGTCGGCGCGGGAAACGTCTACAGCGCCGAGTACGTCCCCGAGCTCGCCGCCGACGCGCGCGAGCGGCTCGCCTGGCTCGGATACGACGTGACCGTTCGGGCCGGCGACGGCCGCGAGGCGTTCCGCGACGAGGCGTCGTTCGAGGCGGCCTCCCTGACGTGCGCCCCGTCCGGCGGCGTCCCCGATCCGATCGTCGAGCAGGTCCGGACCGGCGGCCGGGTCGTCGCGCCGGTCGGCGGCGGCGGGCCCCTCGGTTGCGGCGGTCAGCGGCTCGTGCGCCTGACGGTCCGCGAGGACGGCGTCAAGCGAGAGGACCACGGCGGCGTTCGGTTCGTCCCGATGCGGTGACGGCTCCCGCCTGACCGGGAACCGTCCCGCCGCTGCCGAGCCGAACGAGCGGTTTTAGGCGACCGAGCACCGAGCCGAACCATGGACGAGGCGTCGCTGCGGGCGGACATGATCGAGGGGCTCGAACACGAGCTCGGCGAGCCGCTCGGCGCCGCCGTGCTGACGGCCCTCAAGCGGATCCCGCGCGAGACGTTCGTCGACGACTCCCCGTACGCGAACGCCGCGAGCGACGAGGCCGGGACGCGCGTCCTCGCGCCGGCGACGGCGGTGCGACTGATCACCGCGCTGGACGCCGCGGAGGGCGACGACGTCCTCGTGGTCGGCGCCGGCGTCGGCTACTCGGTCGCGCTGCTCGCCGAGATCGCGGGCGCGAGACACGTCCACGCGGTCGACATCGACCGCGAGGCGGTGTCGATCGCGCGGTCGAACCTCTCCGCGGCGGGCCACGACGCCGTCCTCGTCGACCGGCGAGACGGCGCCAACGGACTGCCGGAGTACGCGCCGTACGACCGGATCCTCCTGGAGGCCGCCGTCCTCGAACCGCCGCGCGCGCTCAGGGAACAGCTCGCCGACGGCGGGCGGATCGTCTACCCGCGGGGGAACGCGGTCCAGACGGTCGCGGCGATCGAAGCGGCGTCCGAGACGGGGGCGGACCCGGACGACGACGCCCCGCGCGGGTTCCGCACCGTCGAGACCGCCGGTCCGGCCCGCCTCCAGCCGATGCTCGTCGACGGGGAGCAGCGCGGCGTGGAGCGGAACCGCACGCGCCGCGAGGACGCCGAGCGGGCCGAGCAGGGCCACTTCGCGCGACACGGCTGGGAGCAGGAGTGGATCGACTGGGACGACCGGTTGTGAGACGGGGGGTCCCGACGCGTCCCCTCCGTCACTCCTCGACGACGAGCACCGCCGTGTTCTCCCGCTCGTCGACGTAGTCGCCCTCCGCCGGCGGTTTGACGTCGACCGTAAGCGTCCCGTCCGGCTGGTTCGGTCCCAGCGTCGGCGCGATGTCGACCGTCGCGACCCCTTCTTCGTTCGTCTCCGCCGTCGCGACCCCGTCGATTTGCGCCGATCCGCTGCGGACGAGCACCGTCGCGTCGGCGACCTGCCCGCCGTCGGGGTCGATGACGGAGACGTCGATGGACTGTTCGCCGGGCGTCGTCACCTCAGGCTGCGGCTGCGCGTCCACCTCTGTCGCGGCGAGCCCCTCGATGTCCCCGATCATTCCCATCATCACGCTGAGGCTGGCGACGCCGACGACCAAGGCGATGACCAGTCTGACCGGCAACCCCTCGATCGCGCGGCTGTCCGCGCGGAACGATCGCCGGTTCGCGGTGCGTGCGTCGCGTTTCGAGTCCGACATACGGCCCCCTGGTCGCGGCATCGCTCATAAGCGGTCGGGCCGAGATCGACGCTGTCGGCGCGTTCCCCCCCTCTCCGCCTCCCCGGCCTTTTTGCCCGATACCGCGGCCACCGCCGGTATGCACGTGCTCGGACGCGAGGACGATGCGGACCGCGCGCTCGGATCCGCCGCCACGCTCCCGACCGTCCGCCTCGGCTCCTTTCTCGCCCGCGACGGCAGCGCCGGGGCCGCCGTCGGCGTCGACGCGGACCGCCCGCACGCCGGCGTCGTCTTCGGCAAGCGAGGCACCGGGAAATCGTACACGCTCGGCGTCCTCGCCGAGGGGCTCGCGGACGCCTCGGGCGTCTCGCCGGTCGTCGTCGACCCGATGGGCGTCTTCGAGGGGCTCCGCGCCGCGGGGGGCCGCACGGTCGCCCCGTCGATCCGTCCGAGCGCGATCCCGGCGTCCGCGTGGCCGGACC
>NZ_CVRT01000132.1 GCF_001261915.1 Halorubrum sp. SD626R | reverse complement strand
GTCAGCTCCGAGAGCGGGACGCCCGCCATCGGGTACGACGAGCCGTGCGAGGACTTCTGCGAGATCGAGAGGTCGAGCTCGTCGGCGACCAGCTCCGCGTCGTCCGCGAAGAACTCGTAGAAGTCGCCGCACTGCATCGCGAGGACGTCCGCGTCCGTCTCCGCCTTGAGATCGAGGAACTCCCCGACGATCCCCGTTGGCATATACCCGTACTCCCGCCGTGGGCGGGTAAAACCCTGCGGGTGCCGCGCCCCGATCGCCTACACTCGGTTCCGGCGCGTCACCGCCCGGTGTACCGCCCCGGAGACGCCGAACAGCACCGCGAAGAGGATCGCGTATGCGTGGCCGGAGACATTCGCGAACGGGACCGTCCCGATCCACGCCGCGCCGCCGAGCAGTCCGCAGACGACGGCGAGCCCCAGGTAGTACTCGCTCCACAGGATCTCGTTCTCGGAGACGACTTCGAGGTACACCTGGAGCTTCCGACTCTCCTCGGTCAGCGAGACGATTCCCCTGTTCGGCTCGTACGCGATGAACTCGCCCTCCGCCAGTTTCGGCAGGTGCGACTGGTGGAGCGCGGTGTAGACGCGCTTCCGCTGTTTGTACGTCACCTCGTTGATCTCGAGGTCGTTCTCCCACGCCGCCAGCTGCTCGGCGATGTCGCGGACGCGCGACTCCGGCCCGTTCCGCTTGAGGTACTTGATCACGTTTCGCCGCCGTGCGTTGCTTAACGCGGTGAAAATTTCGTCATGCGAGGGTTCGTCCCCGTCGGTCTTCGGGTCTCGTTCGACGGCGATTTGTGGTGTCATATTCGTGTTCAACGGGGACCGCACTCTCCTCCGCGAGGACGTGTCTGTCGTCACTAACTACTGCCCCCGATATCAATTGGTACCATGCTCCACCATGGTTTACTTACTAGACCCCGTCCTCCACCTGAACTGGGACCGATCGGGAAACCCGATCAGCCGACCGGCGGACGGTCCGCCGCGGACGCTCCGGTCCGGAGCGGATCGCAGCGCCCCCGCAGTCGCCCCGATCCGACCGCGGGAGCCGCGTCCCGGTCCGGTTCGCGACCGGTAGGCGCCGCATACATACGACCGCTTGACGCCAACGTCGACGTATGACAACGTCACGCGACGCGGGGGTCTCGGAGGCGGAGACCGGAGCGACCGACTACCGACTCCTCGACCGCCTCCGACGGCCCGAATACACCGGCGAGAACCGTTGCCTCCCGTGTACCGGAGTCAACGTCGCGATCGCGGCGGCCGGAGCGACGGCGGTGGGCGCGGTCGGCGGACCCCTCCTCGGCACGGCCGGATTCGGGGCCGCGCTCGCCGCGATCTGGCTGCGCGGCTACCTCGTCCCGGGGACGCCGGAGCTCACCAAGCGGTACCTCCCGGAGCGCGTCCTGCGGCTGTTCGGAAAGGGCCGAGCGACTGCGCCGCCGAGCGACGTCGACGCGGAGTCGTACCTGCTGTCGGCCGACGTCCTCGCCGAGACGTCCGACGGGACCGACCTCGCGTTCGCCCCGTGGTTCGCGTCCGCGTGGCGCGCCGCCCTCGACGGGATGCGACTCGACGCGACCGTCGTCGGCGAGGCCGCGGCTGACTCCGACGGCACCGACGACTCCGACCCCGGCGCCGACATAGTGGCGCTCGCGTCGCTCACCGGCGTCGACGCCGAGTCGCTCTCGCTCGACTGGCGCGGCGGGACCGCCTTCGCGTTCGCCGACGGCGACCGCATCGGTCACTGGGAGTCCCGCGCCGCGTTCCTCGCCGACGTCGCCGCCGACCGCGCGCTGACCGACCGGCTCGACGACTGGCGCGCCCTCCCGCTGGCGACGCGAAGCGGCGTGCTCGGCGCGCTCCGGCTGTTCGTCGAGGAGTGCCCCGCCTGCGAGGGCCCCGTGAGCCTCGAAGAGCGCGTCGTCGAGTCCTGCTGTTCGAGCTACGACGTGATCGCCGGGCGCTGTGCCGCCTGCGACGCGCGGCTGTTCGAGACGGACCTCCCGCCGTCGCTCGCGGCCGAATAACGCGTCGTGACCGGTCGACCTGCGGTGAAGCTCTCCGAATCACCGGTCGTTTGTTGATAAATTGAATCGACGGATCGCGGAACTCGGCGTTCGCCTCAGCTCCGGCGCCGCGAGAGCAGGCCGTCGCGTCCGACCCGGAACTGCCGGAGCACGGAGAAGCGGTTGAGCCACAGCTGGTAGGCGCTCGCGGCGGCGAACAGCCCGAGCGCGAGGCTCGTCAACAGAATCGGATCGGCCGCGGAGACGAGGGGCGCGCCGAGCAGCGCCGCGAGGAGAACGGTCAGCGAGACGACGCCGAGCGCGCGGTACAGCTCCGACCACGTCACCCCGCCCGTGGCGACGATCTCGGTGTACAGCGAGACGTCTCGCGCGTGTCGAGACAGCTCGATCGTCTGCGTTCCCCGGTCGTACTCGACGACGCCGAGTTCCTCCAGCTTCGGCAGATGCGTCTGGACGAGCGAGGTGTACACGCTCTCGCGACACCGCTTCGGCGGCGGGCTCTCGCCCGTCTCGCGACCCGCCACCAGTTCGGAGAGCTCGTGGACCGTCACCGTCCCGCCGACGCCCTTGATCTGCTCGAGGGCGCGCCGACGCCGCTCGTTCGCGAGGATGGAATACACCTGCTCCGCCGGGAGGATGTCTGTTCTGGGTTTCATGGGTGTGGATCCGACCTCCGCGCGGCGCGGAGATCGGTCGTTGACGCTACATCCTCCGTTCAGGGGATATGTATGCGCCGGCTACCCCGGCGTTCGACGGTCCTCCGATTCGGATTCGAATCCGCGAAACCGATAGCCCGCGCCCGGACAGTCGTCTCGATCCCGCCTCGCCCGCGACCGTCGCCGCCTCGGAGACGACACGGGTACCATACCGGTCACTTCGGTCGAAGTACGGCGTTCCTGCCGCCTTTTTTGCCGAAGTAGGGACGCCGGACCGCCGGTCGAAGGCGGCGTTTGACCGCACGAACCGTTCGTTCCACCGAATCGAAGCCCGCGTTCGACGGTGACGTGGCTGCTCGTAACTACGTGGGTATCCCTCGGAGGGGAGAGTAACCGATTCGGTCGGCCCAACGCGGACGGGGGGCGAGTCGGGGGAGAAACCATGAGCCAAGACACAAACGACAAAATCGGACTCTCGCGGCGCAAGGTGCTCGCGGGCCTCGGCGCGGTCGGCGTCGCGTCCGCGGGCGCGGGACTCGGTACCACGGCGTACTTCAACGACACCGAGTCGTTCGACGGCAACACGCTCACCGCGGGCGAGCTCGACCTCAAGCTCGACTACAAGTCGACGTACCTCGGCGGTCCCGGGCGCCTGGACGACATCGAGGCGATGGGCTACCCGGACGTCGAGGACCTCGGCGACGGACGGTACCTGCTCGACCAGACCCCGAGCCCTGCGGACATGCAGGCGTGGGAGAACCTCGTCATGGAGGACGACTTCGACTTCTGTTCGCCCGAGGCGGACGAGTACCTCGTCAACGGGGACGGCATTCCGATCTTCACGCTCGAAGACGTGAAGCCCGGCGACTCCGGCGAAGTGACGATCAGCGTCCACATCTGTGACAACCCCGCGTACCTCTACCTCGCGGGCGAGCTGACCGAGAACGCGGAGAACGACCAGTCCGAGCCCGAACTGGGCGACGAGGGCGAAGATACAGACGGGGTCGGCGAGCTCGCCGACAGCATCGAAGTCTGCGTCTGGTACGACGAGGACTGCGACAACGTGTACGAGCCCACCGGCACGGGCCAGCAGAACGAACTGGAGGTCGCGCTCGTCAGCGACGTCTCCGGCTCGATGAGCGGGTCCGCGCTCTCCTCGCTGAAGACCGCCGCGACGAGCTTCGTGGGCAACCTCTCCTCGCCGGACGAGGCCGCCGCGATCTCGTTCAACTCGGGCGCCACGACCGATCAGGAGCTGACGACCAACTACCAGCTCGTCCAGAACGCGATCAACAACTACAGCGCGGGCGGTGGGACGTCGATCGCGGCCGGGATCGACGAGGGAGCCGACGAACTGCTCAACGGCACCAACGCCACTGCCGGCGCCTCGAAGGTGATGATCCTGCTGAGCGACGGGAACTCCAGCGCCAGCGCCGCGACCACCGCGGCGGACGCCGCGAAGAACGCGGGTATCCGCGTCTTCACGGTCGCGCTCGGCAGCGCGAACACGTCGCTGCTCCAGAGCCTCGCCAGCTCGCCGGACGATGCCTTCGTCGCGCCCGACCCGGCCGACCTCGACACCGTCTACGCCGAGATCGCGCAGATCGTCCTCTCGGGCGAGCAGAAGATCCTCTCCGGCACGATGAGCGAGGTCTTCGGGCAGCTCTCCGAGGGCGTCGCGCTCGACGGTGACCGCCAGGAGGAGGGTCGCCAGCCGTACCCCGGCGCGACCACCCAGTGTATCGGCTTCGAGTGGACGCTCCCCGCCGAAGTCGGCAACGAGATCCAGACCGACTCCGTTGGCTTCGACATCGGGCTCTACGCCGAGCAGTCGCGGCACAACGACAATCCGCAGGTGGCGTTCAACGGGACTGACGTGAACAGCACTAGCCCCGGTCCCGCCCCCAACGGCACCGGCAACGTGAGTAATTCGAACTAGCTCCTCGGAGCAACGCGGCCCCGGACGACGAGACACGTCCGGTTCCCGGCTCGGCGCCTTCGGGCGGCCGACGCGGCGGTTCGCGACCGCCGTCGGGAGTTCCCAATAGGGGATGATACACAATGAACGACGACAAAATCGGACTCTCGCGGCGCAAGATGCTGGTCGGACTCGGCGCGGTCGGCGTGGCCTCCGCCGGTGCGGGACTGGGAACCACGGCGTACTTCAACGACACCGAATCGTTCGAGAACAACGAGCTGACTGCGGGCTCGCTCGACCTGTTCGTCCACGTCGACTACTCTGAGGACCAGGGCAGCTACGCGCAGTACTCCACGGAGCCGGGAACGTACGTCGACGGGAACACCGTCGGAATCGACGGCCAAGGCTCGACGGGCGACCCGCTCAGCATTCAGGTCTCCGACCTGAAGCCCGGCGACTCCGGCGAGGGCGAGTTCTGCTTCTCGATCGTCGACAACCC
>NZ_CVRT01000131.1 GCF_001261915.1 Halorubrum sp. SD626R | reverse complement strand
CCTCAATCGGCTCGATCAACTGGGGCCTCCTGGAGTTCTTCGACTACAACGCGGTCGCCGAGCTCGGCACCGCGGTCGGCTCGGCGACGCTCGCGACCGTCGTGTACGGCGCGGTCGCCGTCGCCGGCGTCGTCACGCTCGTCGATCACGCTGGGTTCTACGACGTCCCCGACGTCGTCGACCAGCTCCGCGGTGACGGGGGCGACTAATGAACCGCAACACAAGCGCGGCCCTCGTCGTCGCGATTGCCGCGATCGCCGCGATCGGTCTCGCGTTCGGAGCCGGCGGGGTCGCCGGACAGACCAATTCAACCGAGCTCGCCAACGACACGCTCAACGTCGAGAACACGACTGAATCGGTCTATGTCGACGTGACCGGCGTCGACGACATGAACGGTAGCGGACCGGTCGACGTGAACGTGACGTTCACCGGGCTCAACGAGAGCGACGGGAGTAGCACCGTGCTCAACGAGACGACGCTCTCGGTCGCCGCAAACACGACCGAATCCGCGAACGTGACGCTCAATGAGTCCGACCGCGCGGCCTACGACTCGGTCCGCGTCGTCGCCTCAACCGGCGCGAACGCATCCCTGATCGACTCGGTCAACTGGGGCACCGTCGGGTCCGCCGGCGGAGCCGGGATTGGTCTCGGCGGCGATACCGGCGCGATC
The DNA here is from genome assembly GCF_001261915.1 of Halorubrum sp. SD626R. GTDB lineage: Archaea > Halobacteriota > Halobacteria > Halobacteriales > Haloferacaceae > Halorubrum. Next base: position 1,085 of record NZ_CVRT01000131.1, on the reverse strand, counting down.
GGCATCGTCGCGGTGGCGTTGGTCGTCGTGTGGCTCGTCGGACGGGAGGACTAACTCATGACCGCAACACAACCGGATTCGCCCCGGCTCACTCGTCGGGGACTGCTGCGAACGACGGCCGTCGGGATCGGCGCCGCCGCCGGCGTCGGCGCGCTCGGCTCGACCGCGCGACCGGCAGCGGCGATCGACTGGGGTAGTATCGGTAAGACCGCGGCGATCGCCGCCGTGAGCCCGCCGGTCGCGCTCGGGTGGGCTCTGCGCGAATACGAAGTATTTGGTTCCAACCCACCGGCGGAAGGCCTGACTACTGAGGCGCTTCAACAGCAGGTATATCAAACTGCTCGGACACGGCGATCCGTCAATTCAAGCACGATTATCGACAACTCGAACATTCTCGATGGCATTGAGAATACCGCTTACACGGATGCTAAGGTGGCAGCAATCGAGGAATTGAATTCGGGATCGTCGGAGTCAGCCGTATTAGACGCCGCCAACGCTGAAATTGACTCGTATTTCACGACCGTTCAATCCAATTTTCTTAAAAGTTGGAACGAGTCGACTGCTGAATGGGCGAGTTTGCTATCGGCCCTCAAATCGCATCCAGACATCGGTGTGTTTGACGTAATCACCGCACCGCCCGCCAACGCCGCGGAGGATGAGCCTCTGATCGCCGCGAAGGCAGGTGAGTGGTCCACGGCTACCTACGGTGCCAGCACAACGAGTTATACCCTCGCTGATGGGACAAGCTTCGAGATGGCTGCTTTCGGCCTCGAAGCTCCTAACACGACATGGTACACTCCTGTTTCGGGATACGCAGGTATCTCTGCCGACCTTGACGGCCCGCCTCAGGTCTCCTACGACGGTCAGACTGTCGAGTTTCCCCGGCTTCAACCGTGGGTTGATATGCTCTCCACTATGGAGACTAAGGAGCAAAACGTCCGTGACGGCATCTCTACGTGGGTATCGAACGTCTACGGCGATGTTCAAAGTGGTGAAATCGAAATCACGGAACTCATTACGCCACGTGACCGCGCGGCGATGCTCTCCGATGACGAGTCGGAGGCACAAGCGATTTCGGCCCTCGC
>NZ_CVRT01000130.1 GCF_001261915.1 Halorubrum sp. SD626R | reverse complement strand
CCCCCTATCAGACGACCTGTTCGCCGTCGTCGTCGTACACTTCGATCGCGTCGACGGGGCAGGTCCGCGCCGCGAACTTCGCGTCGAGTTCCTCGCCGTCCGGCACGTCGAGGACGAACAGGTCCTCGTCTCGCTCTTCGCTCCCTCGCAGGTCGGCTTTCCCGTCAGTCATGTCCTTCTCGAAGGCGTCCCACTCGGCCACGCACTGGTACATCCCGACGCAGGTGTCGCGGTCGAACTCCACGTACATGTCCACCGCTTCGGCGAGGCGGTACAAAGCGATGGCGACGAACGACAGAGAGTGACGCCGAGCGACAGAGCGTAACGACTCGACGGGGACGGGCCGTCCCCGACGACCCGCCATCCGACCGTCCCGTTTAACCATCGGTGGGACCCACGGGCGCGTATGACCACCGTCTGGCTCGTCGACCGCCAGTTCGATTCGAAGGGACTCGTCCGGCTCACCTACGCCACTGAGGACGGCGAGCGCATGCACACGAAGGAACTGGCCGAACAGCGCCTCGTCACTGGCGACGGGATCACGGCCGGCCGCGAGGTCGACGAGAGCGCCCTCGGCGAGACCCCGGCCGACGAGCGCGAGCGGTTCGCCGCGGAGGCGTCGCGGATGGCCGCCGAGCACGACCCGGACGACGTGGTGTGAGACTCGTTCGGACGCCGATCGGCGACTGCCCCCGGCCGCGCCGCTCGGCGTGCGAGCGGACTGAGGGGAGTAAGCCCCCTTCGGTTCGTCCCGACATTCGGCTGAGCGTCCGCGCCGTGGCCGGACTACCTTGTGGCGCGGACTTGCACCGGCGAGGATTCGCCGTTCCATCCGTTCCCGCCCGTCTGTAACGTGGCAGAGCCACGCGCCCTCGTCGGGTTAACTCCCTCCCCTTGCGGGTCGGTTCGCTCGACTCATCGGTCGAGGCGGGGGGTGTCGTTGCTGTTCCAGAGCCAGCCGTCTCCGACTCCGGGCGTGTGCCCGGTCGCCCGTCCGGCCGGTGGGGGGACTTTCCTCATGCCGGAGGCACGGGAGTCGGGCTCCCTCTGTCCGGGCCGACGTTCGCCGGGGGTGCGAATAAGCGATCCGGTCGGAACGCGATCGGGGCAGTGACGGAGGCGATCAATGCCGGGACGGAGGCGATCGGGGGCCGAAACGAGGAGACTCGGAGGAGCTCCCGTGCCACCGGGTCGCAAGGGAAGCGTTCAAGTCGTCAGCAACGTAATGGTCCTTTATGTCCGAGGCTCAGACCGTTCAGCTGTCGTACGACGACGGTGCACGAGCGGTCGAACTCGCGCGGGAGGCGGTCGAGTCGTTCGTCCGACACGGACAACGCGAACAACCCGGCAGCATGCGCGAGGCGTTCTACGCCCGCACCGGGGCGTTCGTTCGACTGGAGTCCACCAGGGGCCGCGGCCGGCTCCGCGGCTGCGCCGGCGCGTGGGAGACCTCCGACCAGCTCGGCCACGCGATCGTCGAGGCCGCGATCAAGGCCGCCTCCGACGACTCCTGCGGCTCGGAGGTCGAGCCGAAGGAGCTCGACAACCTCACCGTCTCCGTGTTCGTCGTCTCGAACACGGTGCTCACCAACGACCCCCTCGCCGACCTGGCGATCGGCACCCACGGCGTCGCCGTCGACGGCGGCAACTCGCACGGCTGGCTCTACCCGACCGTGCCCGTCGAGAACGGCTGGTCCGGCGCCGAGTTCCTCTCGCGCGCCTGCCGGAAGGCGAAGCTCGCGCCGAACGCGTGGGAGGACGAGGAGACGATGGTGACGCTCATCGAGGGCCAGGTGTTCCGAGAGCGCGCCGACGGCGGCGCCGTCGAGGAGCTGTAACCGTCGGAAGCGACCCGTTTTTACCCCGACTCGTCCGCCCCGTACCCCACCGCCTCCGCGTCCGCGAGCGCCCGCTCCGTCGCGGCCGCGAGGTCGGCGGCGTCGTCGGCGACGACCTCGCCGTCGCGGATCACGGGCTCCATGAGCGACTCGGCGTCCGCGGGGCCCGAGCGGTCCGCCAGCCCGACCGCGTGCGCGCCGTCGGCGGTGCGGTAGACGGCCTTGGCCTCCGAGAGCTTGCCGCGCTTCGCGGCCGGCTCGCCGTCGACGGCGACGATGTCGAGCGCGAAGTCGACCGGGTCGGCGTTGGAGACGTAGCCGCCAACGCCGAAGCCGTCGACGACATCCCGCAGTTGGCGGAGGTCCGCCGGGCCGAGCCCGCCGGAGACGTACACGTCGACGTCGGCGTGGCCGCGGGCGTCGAGCTCCCACTGGACCTCTCGAACGATGTGTCTGAAGTCGCCGCGGCGCGAGCCGGTGGTGTCGAGCCGGACGCCGTCGAGCCGGTCCCCGAGCGCGTCGACCGCCCGGAGCGTCTCGTCGACCTCGTCGGAGTAGGTGTCACAGAGGGCGATCCGCGGCACCGACTCGTCGACGGCCTCGTCGAAGGCGCGCCACGCGGCCTCCTGCTCCCCGCGGCCGAAGCAGATGGAGAGGGCGTGGGGCATCGTCCCCGACGCCTCCCGACCGATGAGGTCGCCGGCGGCGACGTGCGAGAAGCCGTCGAACCCCGCGACGAGCGCCGACCGCTCGACCGCGGCCGTCATCGAGGGGTGGACGTGGCGCGCGCCGAACGAGAGCACCGACGAGTCGGGCGCGGCGACCCGGCAGTCGAGCGCGGCGGTCGCCATCCCGGAGGCGTGCGAGAGGAAGCCCAAAAGCGACGTCTCCAGCCGGGCGAACGCCAGGTACGGCCCCTCGATCCGCATCACCGGACCGCCGTCGAACAGGCGGCCCTCGGGGACGGCGTCGACGTCGACGTCGCGGCCCTCCAGCAGCGCGATCGCGTCCTTCAGTCCGGCGAACAGCTCGAAGTCGCCGTCGGGGAACTGGTCGGCGGTCACCTCGGCGACGACGCGCGGGTTCCGGCCGGCGCCCTCCAGCGCGGCCTCGGTCCGCTCGAAGTAAGCGTCCGTCGCCCGGCCGTCGCGGATCGCGGCCGCGTCGACGATGTCGAACTCGGTCATGTCACGGAACACGCCCGCGCGAGAGAAAAGCGGTCCGGGTCAGGCGCCGACGCCAACGCCGACCCCCGCCCGTCAGCGCCGCTCAGTCTCGGGTCCGACGCGCGAGCAGCGACACCGCCGCCAGCAGCCCGAGGAGGGCGGCGACGACGCCGAACCCGGGGGCCTCGTCGCCGGTCGAGGCGTCCGGCCCCGACGAGCCGTCGGCGTCGTCGCCGTCGATCCCCCCGTCGACGTCGTCGCCGTCCGAACCGCTCCCACCGTCGCCGTCGGAGCCGCTCCCGTCGCCCGTGCCGCCGTCACTCCCGTCGCCGTCGGTCGCGGGCGGCGCGAGGTCCGCGTCGGGACGCAGTTCGAGGACGCCGTCGGACGTCGGGGCGTGCGCGATCGTCACGCGAGTCCCGTCGCGCACGACCCCGTAGGCGCCGGGGAAGTCGCCGCCGTCGATCTCGTACACCCGGCCCGCCTCGTACGCGTCGTCGCCGTGGGCGGTGATCATCCGGAGGTACGTCTCGCGGAAGTCGGCGGCGTCGCCGGGGGTCTGCCACTCCGTCACCCAGACGTAGCCGTCGCGGGCGTCGTCGCCGTCGCCGGCGCGGTACGGGTAGAGCTCGTCGCCCGCCCAGCCGTCGGTCGACTCGTGGGCGTAGTTGTAGTTCGCCCGGGTCCGGAGCGACTCCTCCGGCCGCGTGTGGATCCGGACGTTCTCGCGCAGCCCCGCGTCCGGGTCGAGCACCGGGTACTCGTACTCGAAGCTCTGGTACCAGAACATCACGAACATCGACGCCTCGCCGGTCGTCTCGGCGCCGTCGACCCCCTGGTCGGGATACGTCTCCCACTCGCCGGTCGCGGTGTCCTCGAACGTCACGTTGCGGGTCTCGTACTCCGGATTCCGGTGGATCACCTCGGCGGTGCTCCCCGGCGGCTCGGACATCGTCTCGTTGACGGCCTCCCAGCCGCCCTCGTCGACCAGCTCCTCGACGTAGAGCGCGCCGTCCGAGTACGGCTGGAGCACGGTCTGGAGGATGCCGAAGTTGAAGTCGGCCGGCGGCCCGCCGCCCCCGCCGCCGCTCGGCGCGTCGAGGCAGGTCCAGTCGGCCGCGCAGCGGGCGGCGTACAGCTCCTCGATGTGAACGGCCTCTCCCTCGACGATCCCGTCGACCGCGAGGTCCCCGTCCTGCGTAGTCCCCGCGTAGCGGGGCCGCGTCAGGTCGTGATACTGGTCTTGCATCCCGTGGACGAGCTCGTGCGCCAGCGTCGAGGGGTCGATCCGCGTCTCCTCGCCCTCGGCGACGACGAGGACGATCCGGTCCTGTGTCGGCGAGTAGAAGCCCGAGACGGCGCCGCCGAACACCGAGTCGATCTCGTCGTTCGCGTTCGCGTCCTCGCCGACGACGAACAGCGCCTCCCACACCTGGTCGTTCCAGCGCCGGAACGCCTCGTCGGCCGAGCCGTTCCCACCGCTCGCGGTGTCGTTGGCGTACTGGCTCCGGGTGACCGTTTCGACGGGCACGTCCTCCCGGAACGGCCGCTCGCGGAGGTGCTCGACGCGCGCCATCGTCAGGTGCGTCAGCGCCTCCAGCTCGGACTCGTTGAGCCCGTCGCTCTGGTTGAACGAGACCTCGTCCTCGTAGTGGGTCCCGTTCCAGCAGCCGACGAGGTCGGTGCCCTCGCCGGCCTCGCACTCGGCCGCGGTCGCGCTGGCGGGCGCGCCGCCGGCGGCGTCGACGGCGCCGATCTCGTCGCCCGCGGGGCTGCTCCCGACGCTTTCGGCGACCGGACCGGCGGCGGCGACCCCGCCGACGCCGAGCGAGAGGAGGGCGATCGCGGCGGCGACGACCGAGAGGGTGAGAACCCGTCGCATAGGGGCGATTACGACCGACCGGATAAGTAGTTTGTCGGTGCGGCGGTCGACCCGGAGGCGCGTCGTTGACGCGGCGGCGGGCCCGGAAGCGCGTCGTCGATACGGCCGCCGGTCCGGACGCGCCCCGGCGGTCGCCCTCGCCCCGGCTTCGGATTTTTGAGTCGCGACGCCCAACCGTCGCCCATGCCGTACGATCCGACCGAGACCGCGGTGATCGTCGTCGACATGCAGAACGGGTTCTGTCACCCGGACGGGAGCCTCTACGCCGAGCCGAGCGAGGCGGCGATCGAGCCGGTGACGGCGCTGGTCGAGCGGGCGCGCGAGGCCGGCGCGAGCGTCGTCTACACCCGCGACGTCCACCCGCCGGAACAGTTCGACGACGCGCACTACTACGACGAGTTCGACCGCTGGGGCGAACACGTCGTCGAGGGGTCGTGGGACGCCGAGCTCGTCGAGGGGCTCGACGTACGCGAGCGCGACCACGTGATCGAGAAGCACACGTACGACGCGTTCTACCGGACGGATCTGGAGGGGTACCTCGACGCGCACGGAATCTCTGACCTGCTGATCTGCGGGACGCTCGCGAACGTCTGCGTCCTTCACACCGCCGGCAGCGCGGGGCTCCGCGACTACCGGCCGGTCGTCGTCGAGGACGCGCTGGGGTACATCACCGAGGACCACCGCGAGTACGCCGTCGACCACGCCGACTGGCTGTTCGGCGAGACGACGGGCCTTGGGGACGTCGCGTTCGCTGAAGCGTGAGTCGGTCGGCACGTCGTTATCAGCCGCGCAAATCGGCGTGTAACCCTTTTGAACCCCGGCGGGAACGGTCGAGTATGGAACTCTCTCGACGCGGGATGCTCGCCGGCGTCGGCGCCGCCTGCGCGGTCGGCGCCGTCGGGTTCGCCGGGGCGACGGCGGTGTCGGACGGCGGGACCGCGAGCGACGCCGGCGCGGGTGGTGAGGAACCGATCGGCGGCCCGACCGGCGGCGACGCGACCGACGGCGGGAGCGACGGCTCGGCCGGCGCGGTCGACGCCGACCCGGACGCCCCGTTCGAGGCGCGGCTCCTCCGCGACGGGGAGGTCGACCGGCGGCTGTTCGGCGCGGCCGACCTCGACGAAGTGGAGGGCGTCTTCGACGGCGACGGCGAGTACCTCGTGTACGTCGCGCTCGGCGACGACGGGGTCGACGCATTCCAGGAGCGGCTGGCGGCGTCGGGCGCGGTCGACGAGCCGGAGCGGTTCGTCGCGTCGATGACGCTCGACGGGACCGAGGTCAGGCGGGTCGAACTGGACGAGTCGACGGTGAGCGCGCTGACCGACGACGGATGGGGAGGGGTGTTGACGCTCCCGTTCGGCGAGGAGCGCGTCGCGGAGTCGGTGTACGAGTCGCTGGCGGCGGCCTGACTCGTTAGGGACGACGGTAATTACCGGGGTCGCTCCGCGGCGCGGAGGGGATCGGTTATGTCTCCGGCGACGGTACGGGGTCGTATGACCGAAGGCGACGGCGACGGAAGCGCGTCGGGCGAGGCTCCCGCCGGTCGGGGCGGCCGACCGTGTCCGCGCTGCGGGACGCCGATGTACCACCGACACTGCAAGTACGTCTGCCCGGCTCACGGCGTCGTCTACGACTGCAGCGACACGTTCTACTGAACGCGGGGCGCCGCGGCGCCTCGGTTTTCGCTCGACGGAACCCCCCTTCGCGTCTCTCGGATCGCGACGGAATCAACCGGTATCGAGGTGAAAACAACAATGGATGTGCGAACTGTTATGTTCTTGGAGGTCGACTTTTCGCTTATGACCGGCGACCCGCTCTCGACCCTCCTCGCCGACCGCCAGGGGTCATTATGGTAGAGCACACCCAGGTTGCCCGGAGCAAGCGGATCCAGCGTCGCACGGGGAAAACCTTCCACGTCGCCACCCGGCTGCTGCCGAAGCGGATCCGTCACGCCACGTACGTGCTGTACGGCTTCTTCCGGATCGCCGACGAGGTCGTCGACGCGGAGGACACCGACCCGCCGGCCGAACAGCGCGCCGAGCTCGACCGGCTCCGGCGGGCCGCGCTCGGCGAGCAGGAGACGGACGACCCGGTGTTAGAGGCGTTCGCCGAGGTCAAGGCCGAGCACGGGATCGCCGACGGGGACATCCACTCGTTCGTCGACGCGATGGAGAGCGACATCGACACCGACCGCTACGAGACCTACGAGGAGCTGGAGGCGTACATGGACGGCTCCGCGGCCGCGGTCGGCCGGATGATGACGGCGATCATGGACCTCGACGAGGAGACCGAGGCCGCGGCGCTCCCGCACGCAACCAAGCTCGGCGAAGCGTTCCAGATGACGAACTTCATCCGGGACGTCCGGGAGGACGTGGTGGAGCGCGACCGGATCTACCTCCCCCTGGAGACCCTCCGGCGGCACGACGTGACCGAGGAGCAGATCCTCGACCTGGAGTTCGACGCGAACGTCGCGGCCGCGGTCCGCGAGGAGCTCACCCGGACGGAGCGGCTCTACGAGGAGGGAGTCGCGGGGATCAAGTACCTCCCCGAGGACTGCCAGCTGGCGGTGCTGCTCGCGGCGGTGCTATACGCGGACCACCACCGGCTCATCCGCGACCTAGGCTACGACACGGTGTCGACGACGCCCGAGCTCTCCTTCGCCCGTAAGATCTCGCTGCTCGTCCGGACGCGCTGGAAGTGGCAGTGGAACAGGGACCCCGAGGCGGTGTTCCACGAGATGTGCCGCGGCTTCGACGGCGCCCGCGACCGCCGCGAGCACGGGCCGCACGGCTCTGGCGTCGCGCAGTCGGACTGAGCGGGAGAGGGCGGAACGGCGATGGATCGCTCCCGCTTCGTCGGCCTCGCGCTGCTCGCGTTCGGGCTCGTCTTCCTGTCGTTCATCGTCCGTGGTACGACCCGCCTCCTCGCGCCGTACGAGCTGGCCGTCGCGCTGTCGGCGCCGATCCTGTTCGCCGCCGCGGGGCTGCTGGCGGTCCTCGTCGCCCTCGCGACGCTCGACGTGACGGGAATTAGGAAGTTGGAGTGACCGACTTCTCCGTGCTGAATACCTCCAAAGCCCCAGCCGCTCGGCAATACGCGGTTGATCCCGTATCGTCGGTGAACACCTCCAAAGCCCCAGCCGCGAGGCGGACACACGCTCGCTGCGCTCCTCGTCACTCGCTTCGCTCGTTCCTGCGGTGCTTGCGTCGCCTGTGTCCGCCTCGCGGCTGCCCCTTTGAGTCCCACCCCGAACCGCACAGCAACCGCAACCCCACGCCTCCCCAACCTCGTCGGTGGTCCTCCGCTTCGCTTCGGACCACCGACTTCCCTCGCGCGTGCTCCTCACACCCTGCGGGTGTTCGGAGGCACGCGCCACCGCAGCGTGTTGTCATCGATCGTCGTCGTCACTCGTGGCTATCTACGAATCGGCGGCCGGGTTCCGATCGCCGAACCGCGGGGACGACCTCCGAGGTGGGCGAAGTCGGAACGCCCTTCTGACCGCGGCTCGCAGGGGTCGTATGGACGTACGAACCGTCGCCGACCTCTCGCCGGCCGAGCGGCGCGCCTTCTTCGAGCGCGACGCGGGCGTCGACGCGGTCCGCGACGACGTGAGCGAGATCGTCGGCCGAGTGCGCGAGGAGGGCGACGTCGCCCTGCGGGAGTTCGCCGAGGAGTTCGACGGCGTGACCGTCGGGAACATCGACGTCACGGACGACGCCGAGCGCGCGCACGCCGAACTCGACGACGCGGACGACCCGGTCCTCGACGCGGTCCGCGAGGCGGCCGCGAATATCCGCGAGTTCCACGAGCGACAGCGCCCCGAGGACTGGCGCGACGAGTTCGGCGGCCGGGAGCTCGGCCGCCGGTTCCGGCCGATCGACCGCGCGGGGGTGTACGTGCCCGGCGGCGCGGCCGCGTACCCCTCCAGCGCGCTGATGGGCGTGATCCCGGCGACCGTGGCGGGCGTCGACCACGTCGCCGTCGCGACCCCGCCGGCCGAGGAGCTGAACCGAGTCACGCTCGCGGCGGTCCACGAGGCCGGCGCCGACGCGGTGTACCAGGTCGGCGGCGCGCAGGCCATCGCCGCGCTCGCGTACGGCACGGAGACGGTGACGAACGCGCAGAAGGTGGTCGGCCCGGGCAACAAGTGGGTCACCGCCGCGAAGGCGGTCGTCCAGGGCGACGTGGAGATCGACTTCCTCGCGGGCCCGAGCGAGGTGCTCGTGCTCGCCGACGAGACGGCCGACCCGGATCTCGTCGCGGCCGACCTCGTCGCGCAGGCCGAGCACGACCCGAACGCCTCCGTGGTCGCGGTCACCGCCGACGCCGACCTCGCCGAGGCGGTCGCGGACGCGGTCGACGCGCAGGCGGCCGAGCGCGAGCGCGAGGAGACGATCCGCGCCGCCCTCGACAACGAGGCCTCCGGCGTCCTCTGTGCCCGGTCGATGCCCGAGGCGGTGCTGTTCGCCGAGGAGTACGCCGCCGAGCACCTCTCGATCGTGGCCGAGGACGACGAGGCCCTCCTGGATCGGATCACCAACGCCGGCTCCGTCTTCCTCGGGCCGTACTCCCCCGTGGCCGCCGGCGACTACGCGACCGGCACGAACCACGTGCTGCCGACGAACGGCGGCGCGAAGCGCTACGGCGGGCTCTCCGTCGACACCTTCCTCCGGTCGTCGACGGTCCAGCGGCTCGACCGCGACGCGCTCGCCGGCCTCTCGGAGACGGTCACGACCCTCGCGGAGGCGGAGGGGTTAGAGGCGCACGCCGAGAGCGTCCGGAAGCGGTTCGAGTGAGAGCGCGGGACCGGATATATATCGCTCCCGAGCGGTTCCGAGCGGTCTTCCCCGATCGGGAGGTCCCCCGACCGCGACGGGGCGCTCCCGATCGCTCTGTTCCGGTCGTATCGCCCATATACGCCTCATAGCAGCCTTCATGCCGTGAAAATCGATCGTTTGAGGCGTAATGGCGGACGACACCAACGACGGAGCGGAACAGAGTTCGAGACGGAAATTCATCAGCCTCGGCGGGGCGGCCGCGGTCGCCGGGCTCGCCGGCTGTTCCGGGGGGTCGGGAGGCGGCTCCGGTGACGGCGGCGACGGCGGCGGCTCCGGTGACGGCAGCGACGGCGGCAGTTCGGGCGACGGCGGATCCGGTGAGTCGGGCGATCCGATGCTGGCGGAGTCGGGCGCGTTCGACCCCGAGAGTCCGGGCTGGGAGGAGAACAACTACCTCTCGACGCCGCTCGTCGACGCGGGGTACGAGCGCGGGACCCAGGCCGACCTGGAGCGGATGGGGAACCGCGAGGTCGAGGAGGTCCCGCACGGCGAGCCTGTCCGGGAAACGCCTGACGACGAGAGCGAGTGGCTCGAACCCGACACCCTCGTGTTCACCGAGAGCCCGAGCGAGGACGTCCAGGGGCGGTACGAGGAGGACTTCCAGGCCGTCTTCGACCGCATCGAGGAGGAGACCGGGATCCCGGTCGAGTACAACCGCGTCAACAACTACGCCGCCTCCGTGGAGGCGATGCGCTCCGAGCGGGCGCACATCGCGAACTTCTCGACGGGGACCACCGCGTTCGCGGTCAACCTCGCCGGCGCGGTGCCGTTCACGGCGGGCATCGCGCCCGACGGCGCGTTCGGCTACCGGCTGTTCGCGACCACTCGCGCCGACGCCGACGGGATTCAGAGCGTCGAGGACTTCGCGGACGACGACGTCCGGATGGCCCACGCGGAGCCGG
>NZ_CVRT01000129.1 GCF_001261915.1 Halorubrum sp. SD626R | reverse complement strand
TGCAAGGGAACATGCCGCCCGAGGCACAGGAGAAGATCGAGGAGCTGCAGGAGCTGCAGGAGACCGCACAGCAGGTCGCCGAGCAGAAGGAGCAGGCGCAGTCCGCGCTCAACGAGTCCAAGACGGCCCTCGACGCCCTCGAAGACATCGACGAGGACGCCGGAATGTACCGCGAGATCGGCGAGGTCCTCGTCGAGACGGACTACGAGTCCGCCTACGACGACCTCGAGAACAAGGTCGACTCGCTCGAAGTCCGCGTCGAGCAGCTTCAGAAGCAGGAGGAGCGCGTCGAAGAGCAGTTCGACGACCTGCAGGGCGAGCTCCAGCAGATGCTTCAGGGCGGCGCCGGCGGCGGCGGTCCGATGGGTCCGGGCGGTCCGGGCGCGGGCGGCGCGTAAGCGGTCGATGAGCGACGAGCCGACGGACGACGAGGTGGTCCGCACCGCGGCCGAGGCCGCGGAGGGCGTCGTCTTCGCCCGCTACGACCAGTCGGCGGTGACGGACCTCGACGTCACGGTGACGTTCGAGGAGGGCGTGCTCGACGTCGACGTCTACCTGAACGCCCCCGAAGACCCCGACCCCGACGCGGTCGCCCGCGAGGCGGCCGAGACCGCCGGCGAGGCGGTCGACGAGCTGTTCGCGGAGTAGGCGGCCGTTTCCTCCCGTTTTTCCGCTCGATCAGTCCGAGAATCAGTCGATGAGACGCGTCTCGACGCCGGAACCGCCGGTTTCGGGTGCACGATGGGCACACCTCTCCCGTCACCGATAGCTATTAATCGAAGTATTGTGAACTGTTACCGCATGTCACGAAGCCACGGCGGAACGTCGGCCTTCGAGCGCCTCCGCGCGCGGCTCGACGAGCGGTCGCACGCCTGCGAGGACTGCGGATTCGTCGACGACGCGGGCGAGTGGGATGCGGTCACCACGGGCGCGACCGTCGAGTACCGCCGGGAATGTCCGGGCTGCGGGACCGAACACCTCCGGCAGTACCGGCTCTGAGACGGGGTTTTGAGAGCCGGCACCGATGTACGACGAGATCCTCTGTCCGACCGACGGAAGCGGCGGGAGCGACGCTGCCGTCGAGCACGCGTGCTACCTCGCCGAGCTAGCGGACGCGCGGATCCACGCGCTGTTCGTGGTCGACGAGACGATCGCGGGCGCCGACGGCTGGGACGTGGTCGTCGAGCGCGAGGAGGAGCGCGGCGAGAACGCCCTCGACGCGGTCGCCGCGGCCGGCGCGGAACGCGGCGTCCCAGTCGAGCGGCACCTCCGACGCGGCCGCCCGCACGAGGAGATCCTCGACGCGGCGGGCGACTACGCGGTCGACCTGATCGTGATGGGGACCCACGGCCGGACCGGCGTCGGCCGATTCCTCGCGGCCGGATCGGTCGCCGAGCGGGTGGTGCGACACAGCGAGGCGCCGGTGTTGACCGCGCGGTTGGCGGAGTGAACGGAGCTACGCCGACTCGCAGATGGAGACGAAGTTCTCGAAGACCTCCTCGCCGCGCTCGGTGTGCGCGACCTCCGGGTGCCACTGGACGCCGTACAGGGCCGCCTCGGGGTTCGACATCGCCTCGATACCGCAGACGTCGGAGGTGGCGACGCGGGCGAACCCCTCCGGGAGCGACTTCACCTCGTCGGCGTGCGAGGCCCAGACGCGGGTCTCCGGCGCGAGCGACCCGACCAGGGGGTCCGCGTCGTCGACGATCTCCACGTCGACGTCGGCGTAGCCGCCGTAGTCGCCGCCGCCGACCGCGCCGCCGAGCTCGGCCGCGATCAGCTGCATCCCGAGGCAGATGCCGAGGACGGGGACGTCCAGGTCGAGGTAGTCGGGCGCGTTGCCGACGCGGTCCATGTCGGGGCCGCCCGAGAGAACGATCCCGTCGGCCTCGACCGCGTCCGCCGGCGCGTCGGCGTCGACGATCTCGGTGTCGACGCCGATGTCGCGGAGCGCGCGCCGTTCGAGGTGCGTGAACTGGCCGTGGAGGTCGATGACGACGATCCGGGTCATGGCCTCGATTGACGGCTCCCGCACAAAAACGGCTCGGAACGGGTCACAGTAATGTGGTGGTTTCGCGGTTCACGCGGCCCTAGTAATACATAAACGCGGATCAAAACGGGGAGACGGCACGCGGAGAGCGCGCCGCGCTCCGGTCACAGGTCGAGCGGCCCGCGCTTGAGGAACTCCCGGAGCAGGACGGTCGCGTACGACCCGCTCGGGAGCGCGAACGCGAACCGCGGGTCGTACGCGACCGTCGCGTCGAGGTCGGTACGCAGGAGTATCGCCCGCCGGGTGCCCGCGGAGTCGAAGTCGCCGGGGAGCGCGAAGTCCCCGGGTTCGATCCCGGCGTCGGCGAGGACCTCGCGCTCGATCTCGCCGGGCTCGCCGTCCCCGATCTCGGTCTCCGTCCCGACGAGCGGCGCGGTGACGAACGCCCGCCCGCGCTCGCAGTGCCGGGTGACGGTGTCGACCCGGTCGTCGTCGACCCGCTGGAGCCGGTCGGCGTCGGGCGCGTACAGTTCGTCGGGCGCGTCGCCGTCGGCGAAGCAGACCACGTCGCCGGCGACGGGGCGGTCGAAGGGGATCCCGCGCCGGAGCCGCTCGCTCGCGATCCGGTTGAAGAGGAACGACTGGGCGGCGTTGACGAACAGCCGCTGGAGGTTGGAGGGGACGGCCTCCAGCGCGTGCCACCAGTCCTCGTGGTCGGGCGGCGCGTCTGGATCGACGCCGCGGTCGGCGAGCCGGTGGACCATCGACCGCTCGAACCGCAGTTTGCCGGGTATCGCGCCGAGGCAGGCGCCCCAGTCGCCGTCGCCGGTGCCGTCGGCGGCCGAGCGCTCCGCGTCGTCGACATCGGCGAGGACGGTCTCTCCGCCGGCGAGGTCGGGGTCCACGCCGAACGCCGCGTCGACGCGGTCGCGCGCGGCCCGGGTGTCGTCGGGCTCCGTCTCTGCGGGGTTGCCCGCGTACAGCCGGACCGCCTCGCGGGGGTCGTTCCGGGCGATCGCGAGCCCGACCACGTGGGTGACGGGCCGCCGACTGCCGAAGCGCTGCTGGCCGAAGTAGTTCGGGACGCCGACGGTCGCCTCGGTCGGCGGGTGGTCACCGCTCGGGGGGTCGCCCTCGCCGCCCGGGGAGTCGTCCTCGCCGCCCGCGAACGCCCGGAGGTCGCGGACCACCTCGGCGACGCGCTCGGGCGCCTCGTCGACCGCGTCGGCGACGCGGATCTCGAAGGCGTTGCCGGCGAGGTCGCCGAAGGAGAGCCGCCGTCCCGCGCGGCCGAGCGGCTCGATCTCGGCGCCGCGGATCGCGGGGAGGTCGTCGGGGTCGATCTCGCGGAGGGTGAACAGCTGTGTGGTGACGGCGCGCTTGTCCTTCGTCCCGGCCCACGAGACCCGCTCGCGGCTGATCCCGAGCGCGTCCGAGATCCGGCGCGCGAAGTCGTTCGTGTCCCAGTCGCGCAGCGTGACGCGGACGACGAGCTCCGGGTAGCTCCCGCGGTCGGCCCCGAGCGGCTCCGGGTCGAACGCCTCCAGCTCCCGGACCCGGAAGTCCTCGGGGGACTCCCGGAGCCGGCCGCCGATCCCGTCGGCGTCGCTGACGTAGGAGGCCATGCCGACCGCGCGCTCCGTGGGGTGCGCCTCGCGGAGGGTGGATTCGGGAGCCATTCAGTACAGCGAGAGGTCGCCGGTCACGCGGTCGACGCTGTCGTCGCGGGCGGGGCCGACCGCGAGCGCGGTGACGGTCCCCGGCTCCAGCTGGGTGTGGCCCGCGTCCCGGACGATCGCGTACGGTAGCCCCTCCGTCTCCGCCTTGTCGGCCAGCGCGAACAGCTGGCTCTCGGAGTCGCTCTTGAGCACGACCTTCTTCTGTCCCTCGCCCTGCCACTTCTTCCGGGCGCGCCGCGACGCGTCCTGGTACGCCGACAGCGACGCGTGCGCGACCTGCGCGGCGAGCTTCCCCTCGCCCATCCCGATGTCCGTCCGGGCGACGATGGCCTGTTTCATGTCACGTCCCACCGCCGCCGCGGGTTTAGCGCTTGTCTCTCGATCGCCGGGCCGGTGGCTTCCAAGCGGGGAGACGGGCGAAAAGCGAGATCGCAGAGAGGAAAGGTGACCGCGTCGTCAGTCGTCGGCCGGGGCCGCGCCGCGGGAGGCGGAGCCGAGACCGGACGCCACGTCGGCGATCGTCCGCTCGTTGTCGACGACCCAGCGCAGCAGGAGGAACGCGAAGAGGTACTTCGCGATGATGTCCATCCCGCTGTAGGCCCACGAGGTGATCGCGACGTCGAGCACGGCGAGGCCCTCGGCGCCGAGCGCCCAGAAGATCGGGTAGCCGAGCCAGAGGACCACGGTGAGCACCTTCAGCGTGTTGAAGATCTCCGCGGTGCCGGCGACCTCGGCGTCCTCGGCCCACTCGGCGAGGAGGATGTAGAGGACGACGACGAAGAAGGCGCAGCTGATGGCGTACCAGACCCAGCGCAGCATGTACGAGGACGTGGTCAGCGCGGCCGCGAGGCCGGTGACGCACATCCCGATGTCGGCCACGACGGCCGTGAACAGCTTAGCCATGTTCGTCCCGGCGAGGAGGCCGAGCGCGATGAGGATCATCGGCGTCGACAGCGCCCACGTGAGATACCGTCCCCACGGGGTGAGCACCTCCTGCCCGGCCAGCGCGTGGCCGGCCGGCATCTCAAGGAAGCTTACCGTGAGTCCGGAGACCAGGCCGGTGTAGCTGGAGATCGACACCAGCGGTACCATCAGCGCAGCGACGAAGATCAGCTGTGCGCGCGGGTCCTCCACGTTCCGCCCCATGTACACGAACAGGAGGATCGCCAGACCCGCGAGGGCGATGTTTATCCAGAGCGACGCGCTCAGGAGCGCGTCGGACTGGATCGCTTGGAATATCTCGGTCTGCGTCATTTCGAGCGGGACTGTTCCCCCGGCGAGTACGTCAGCCGCTGCTGTTTCGATCATGCGACACCGGAGGGTATGTGTCTATCTTATTAAAGGTGCCAACCTGACAGGTAAGGCTTTTCTGATGGATTTCGATCTCGAACTGAATTATTTGAGATGTTCCGATTATCCGGGAGAGAAGTGGACAGGGAACTTCGCGGTGGGGTTATCGGCGCCCGATCATCGGGAACCGGTCTAAGGGCCCGTGAGCGACGTCCGCCGCGACCGCCTCGGCGCAGTGTTCGCCGCTCAGCAGGCACATCGGGACGCCGATCCCGGGGTTGCTGCTCCCGCCGACGTAGTAGAGCCGGTCCGCTCCGCGGACCCGCGGGCCGGGGCGGAGCGGCCCGGTCTGCGTCACCGTGTGCGCGAGCCCGAGCGCGCTCCCGCCGGGCCGGTCGAACCGCTCCGCGAAGTCGGAGACGCAAGCCGACTCCTCGACGACGATCCGGTCGCGGAGGTCCGCCCCGGTGTACGACGCGACCGCGTCGAGGACGCGCTCCCGGAACGCGTCCCGGCGGTCGGGGTCGTCGTCGAGCCCGGGAGCGAGCGGGACGAGCGTCACGACCGCCTCGTGGCCCTCGGGCGCGACCGACGGGTCGGTGCGCGAGGGGACGTTCACGTACACCGTGGGGTTCTCGGGCCAGGCCGGCGACTCAAAGATCGCGTCGAAGTGGGGCTTCCAGTCGGTCGGCAGCGCGAGCGTGTGGTGCGCCAGCGAGTCGAGGGACCCCTCGACGCCGAGGTACAGCAGGTGCGCGCTCGGGCCGTACGTCCGGCGGCCCCAGTAGTCGCCGAGCCGCGACACCGCGCCGTCCGGGAGCAGCTCGCGCTCGACGTGCTCGGGCGGCGCGTTGCAGACGACCCGGTCGTGGACGTAGCGGTCGCCGCCGAGCTCGACGGCGATCCCGTCGGTCCCCGGCTCGATGCCGGTCACGCCGACGCCGGTGTGAACGTCGGCCCCCCGCTCCGTCGCGACCGACTCGATCGCCTCGATCACCTCGTACATTCCGCCGAGCGGGTAGTACACCCCGAGCCCGAAGTCGACGTGGCTCATCAGCTGATACAGCGCCGGGGTGTTGTACGGCGAGCCGCCGAGGAAGACGAGCGTGTACTGCAGCAGCTGCCGGAGCTTCGGGTGGTCGACGTACGACCGCACGCGTTCGTCGAGCGTGCCGAGCAGGTCGAGCTTTCGCCCGCCCGCGAGCACGTCGGTCGACAGGTAGTCGCGGAACCGCGAGCGCCCCGGGAGGACGAAGCGGTTCATGCCGACCTCGTACGCCGTCTCCGCGTCGTCGAGGTACCGACGGAAGGCGTCGCCGGCGCCGTCCTCGTACGACTCGAACAGCCCCGCGGCCGCGTCCGGATCCGCGGGGACGTCGACGCGGTCCCCGTCGTCCCAGAACACGCGGTAGTGCGGGTCGAGCCGCTCCAGCTCGTAGAAGTCGCTCGGCTCGTGACCGAACCGTTCGAAGAAGCGCTCGAAGACGCCGGGCATGAGGTACCAGGAGGGGCCGGTGTCGAACCGGAACCCGTCGCGTTCGAGCCGGCCGGCGACCCCGCCGACGCGCTCGCGGCGCTCGTACAGCGTCACCTCGGCCCCCGCGTCGGCGAGGTGCGCGGCCGCGGAGAGCCCGCCGAGGCCGCCGCCCACGATCCCGATCGACACCTCGTCGAGCCCACGCGCTGTCATCGTCGATCGAAGGGCGGCCGGCCGGGAGAGTCGTGTCCGTCCCACGACGGGGCTTTATCAATCGCCCGCGGACCGCCGGATCCGGACGTACTCGTTCGGGACCGTTTTTTTACCGGTTCGCGGACAGTATTCGAACATGTCGCGGGGGTCACGTCGCCCGGCGTCCGCCGACGATTCGACCGATCCCGTCGCCGGCGATCCGCCCGACGGGAGCCCGCCCGTCAGCGACCCGTCCGACGGCGACCCCGACGGCGCGATCGTCGAGGGGGCCGTCGGCCGGTCGGGGGGCGTCCGCGCCCGACTCGCAGTCCGCGACCCGCCGCACGCGCCTGTGGCGGACGCGCTCCCCGACGGGGCGGTCGCCACGGACGTGGAGCGCGTCCGCCTCGACGACGCCGTGGTCTCCGAGTTCCGCACCGACCGGGAGATCGGCGCGGAGCCCGTGTTCGCGGCCGACGGCGAGTACGTCTACCGGACCCGGAGTCCCCCGACGGAGCCGTACCCCTGTCGGTCGATCGAGTCGCTCGGGCACCCGGTCTCGGACGTCACCGTCCGGACGGGTCCCGACCGGATCCTCCTCACGCTCTCGCTGCCGTCGGTCGACCCGATCGACGAGATCGTCGAGACCGTCGAGGCCACCGGGGCGTCGGTCACGCTCGAACGGCTCACCCGCTCCGGCGGATCGGCCGACTGCGACCCCGTCGTGATCGACCGAGGACGGCTGACCGACCGACAGCGCGAGGTCGTCCGGACCGCCCAGCGGCTCGGCTACTTCGAGTACCCACGGGGGGCCGACGCGGAGGCGGTCGCGGCCGCCGTGGGGATCGCGCGCTCGACGTTCGCCGAGCACCTCGCGGCCGCCCAGCGGCGGGTGTTCGACGAGCTCGTGGACCCGTGACGAGCGCCGCTCCGCCCGGGGGCCGGCGCGCGACGAGGGCGCTCGCGGAGGCCGAGCGATTCCCGCGCGGTGGGGCGAACCGCGGTATTGAAACGCGCGAGGTCCCAACCGGCGGTATGCACCGCAGACGGTTCCTCGGACGGGTCGGCGCGGCCGGACTCGGGACCGGATCGACGGTCGCGCTCGCCGGCTGCGCCGGGGTCGGCGGCGAGCCGGACTACGACGTCGGGATGGTCGCGTCCGCCTACCGCCCCGCGGAGCTGACCGTGTCCGTCGGCGACACCGTCGTCTGGGAGAACACGAGCGCGCGAGCGCACACGGTGACCGCCTACGAGGGCGGGATCCCCGACGCGGCCGACTACTTCGCCTCCGGCGGCTACGACGACGAGGAGACCGCCCGCGAGGCGTGGGCGTCCGACTTCGGCGGGGGGCTGGAGAGCGGCGACCGCTACTCGCACACCTTCGAGGTCGCCGGGCGCTACGACTACGTCTGCGTCCCGCACGAGACCGGCGGGATGTACGCGACCGTCTTCGTGGAGGAGTGATGCGCCGGAACTCGCCGCAGTCCGGCGGCACCGCCCCCGACGAAACCCATTACCGCCCGCGACGCCAAGGCGCGGTAACCGATAGCTCATGAACGTCTCGACGCTCCTGGGGACCGACGTCCTGCTGTTCCTCGCCATCGGGCTGCTCGGCGGCGCCCACTGTATCGGCATGTGCGGCCCGCTCGTCACGGTGTACGCCGGCCGGATGCGAGAGGGGGGCGGCCGGACGGACGGCGGGGGCGCGACGAGCGGCGGAGCCGGCGGCGCCGCGTCGGCCTCGGCCGACCGCCGGGGCGGCCACCTCTCCACCTACGAGGTCCGCCAGCACGCCCTGTT
>NZ_CVRT01000128.1 GCF_001261915.1 Halorubrum sp. SD626R | reverse complement strand
GCGAGGTTCGCGGCGATCTCGGAGTTCCGCATCGCGTACTCGGCGGTGTGCTGGAGGCTCACGAGCACCTCGCGGGTCATCAGCAGCGTCTCGTTGTCGAGGTCGTCCGGCAGCTCGTCGAGGATCTCCTGCTCGCGGTCCTCCAGCCGAGCGAACAGGTCGCGGCACTCGACGGTGAGGTCGTAGTCGCGCTCGACGACGGCCCGGACCGCGAGCGCCGTCAGCTCGTCCACCTGGTCGGTGAACTCGCGGATCTGCCGCATCGTCGCGCTGTCGACGTCGAGCGTGTGGCCGTCGGCCTCCATCACGATGTCGGCGATGTCCTCCGCGTTGTCGGCGGTGAGCTCCAAGTTCTTCGCCACGGAGCGGTAGCCGATGAGGGGGAACCCCTCCTCTAAGCCGACCGCGCGGGCGAGGTTCGGGTTCTGGTAGGCCGTGAAGATGAGCCGGAGCAGGAGGACGAAGATCTTGTTCGCCTGCCGCTCGCGGTTGAGCGCGCGCTGCGCGAGGTCGGGGTTACCGTGGGCGAGCGCCTTCACGGCCTCGCCCCGCATCGTCGACCCGGTGTTCTCCAGCCGTTCGAGCAGGTTGTCGAGGGTGAAGTCTTCCGGGTCGACCGAGCAACGGATGGAGATGTCCTCCGGCGTCTCCTCGATGACGCCGAGCCCCATCAGCTGCGTCTCGGCCTTGTAGACGGCGTTGATGTGCTCGCTGTCGAGCGTGCCCTCGCTCCGGACGTGGATCACGCGCCGCCCGAGCACGTACTGCGCGACGATGGCCCGCTCCAGCGACCGCGCGTCGAGCCCGTCGGCGTTGATTACGGCCTCCGACTCCTCCGAGCTCACCGACTCCGGGAGCACGGTGAGCGTTCCCTTGCCGCCCATCCGGAGCGACACCTCGTCGCCCTTGTTGACGCCGTGTTCCTGCGCCCACTCGGCGGGGAGGGTCATCGCCAGCGTCGACGGACCCAGCCGTTGGACCTTCCGCGTTTCCATGTCGCGACGTACCGCGGGATACACCTTAACCTTGTTCCTATGTTCATTATACGCTTGATCGAATATACAAGGTCTTGTGCGGGGATCGGACGGGCTCCGCGGACCCGATCGCCGGCGATCCGCGCGCTTTTGTCGTTCAGCCGCCGATGGTTAGCTATGACAGCGCGGGTGCTCGTCGTCGACGACTCCTCGTTCCAGCGGACCGTGGTCCGGGACGCGCTGGAGGGGTCGTTCGACGTCGTCGGCGAGGCGGAGAACGGCGCGGAGGCCGTGGAGCTGTTCGAGGCGCACGAGCCGGACGCCGTGTCGATGGACGTGGTGATGCCGGAGATGACCGGGATCGAGGCGACGCGGGCCATCAAGGAGCGGTGGCCGGACGCCGTGATCGTCATGTGCACGAGCGTCGATCAACAGGAGAAGATGATGGAGGCGGTGAAGGCCGGCGCCGACGGCTACGTCACGAAGCCGGTCGACCCCGGGGAGCTGGTCCCGGAGATCGAGAGCCACCTCGGCTGACCGACGGGGCCGGAGTCAGCTCGGGGCGGTCACGCCGGGTCGAACGACCGGAGGATCGACGAGAGCGCGTTGGCGAGCTCCTCGAACCGGTCCATCTCCATCGAGTCGGTCGTCACCCAGATCCCGTGTTCCCCGGCGATCACGCGCGTCAGGTACCCGTTCTCGAACACGCGCACGGTGAACTGGTAGTCGCCGAGCTGCGTGTTGGCGTACAGCGACTGCGAGTGGAACCCGTGGCGCTCGTTCTCCGCGAACCCCACGAGGTCGGCGGTCCGACTCAGGTCGCTACGGAGATACAGCTGCGTGACATCGTCCTCGGTGAAGTAGGTGAGACTTCGGAGTTCGTCGCCCGTCGCCGTCCGCGCCGCGCTGAGTAGTTCGTCGACGTGAGAGTCGGGTGGCTGCGACATGCTAACACGATCCATCGTGGGGTACATGAGCGTATGGGTGGCCGCGGGGCCGGCGACAGGACGTCCCCGCGGCCTTGCCGTTCCGACGCGGTCCGCGGCGCCGGAAGGGCAGAGTTTACGGACTCCCCCGCCGTCGACCCGCCATGAGCGACTACGACGACGTCTGCGTCCTGCTGCCCGCGATGGACGAAGTCGAGACGGTCGCGCGCGTCGTCGACGCCTTCCGCGACGCCGGGATCGAGGACGTCCTCGTGATCGACGGCGGCTCCACGGACGGGACCAGGGCGGCCGCCCGCGAGGCCGGCGCGCGCGTCGTCGAGCAGTCGGGTCGCGGGAAGGGACAGGCCGTCCGCGAGGCCGTTCGCGACCACGTCGACGCGCCGTACGTCGTGATGGCCGACGCCGACGCGACGTACGACGCGGCCGACGTCGACGCGGTGCTCGACCCCCTGCTCGCCGGCGAGGCCGACCACGTCATCGGGAACCGGTTCGCCGACATGCGGCCGGGGGCGATGACCCGGCTGAACCGGGTGGGCAACCGGATCATCAACCTCGCGTTCCGCGCGATCCACCGGGAGCGCTACCGGGACATCCTCTCGGGGTATCGGGCGTTCACCCGGGAGTCGTTCCTCCGGCTCCACCTGACCGCCGACGGCTTCGGGATCGAGACCGAGATGGCGGTCGAATGCGTGAAGAACCAGGTCGACGTCGCGGTCGTTCCGATCACCTACCGCGAGCGCCCCGGCGGCTCCGCGACCAACCTCCACCCGATCCGCGACGGCGGCGTGATATTCTTAGAGCTGTACCGCAAGGCGAAGACGAACAACCCCCTGTTCTACTTCGGCAGCGTCGGCGGCGTGTCGACGGCGGCGGGCGCGGCGATGACCGCGTACGTCCTCTACGAGTGGTTCGCGTACGGCGTCACCCACGAGATCATCGCCATCGGCGCCGTCGGTTCGGCGGTCCTCGGGATCCAGCTGCTGATCTTCGGCGTGCTGGCGGATATGATCCTCTCGCTGCACCGCGAGCAGGTGACCCGGTTCGAGCGGGCGATCGACGAACGCGGGCTCGGCGGTGCGCGGGATGCCGACCGGAACGGTGAGCGGGATACCGACCGGAACGGTGGGCGGAACGGCGATCGGAACGATGAGCGGGACGGCGGTCGGATCGAGCGTTCCCCGGAGGGACGCGACGACTAACGGTCGACCGCCGAACGACCGCGGTGACCGGCCGAACTCGTGTTTCCGTCCCGGATCGAAGGCACATAGTTTATGTCGGCACACCGAGACGCGGGGTCATGGACGAGAAGCGGTTCGTCATCGTCCTCTTCGGCCTCGCGGTCGCGCTCGTCGTCGGGTTCATCGGGTACCGGTTCGTCGCCCCGCTCACGGTCGCGGTGTTCCTCTACTACTCGACGCGGCGGCTCTTCCACCGGCTCGAACGGTTCCGGCTCCCGGCCCGCGCCAGGGCCGTGCTCTCCCTGTCGCTCATCGGGGTCCCGCTCATCGGGCTCATCGGCTACACCGTGCTGCTGGTGCTGATCGAGGCGCGGCAGTTCATCGAACAGTACCCGGTCGCGGAGACGGTCGGCGCGGAGGACTCCTGGGTCGGGGACTTGGCCCAGCTCTCGGACCCGACGCTCGACGGACTCGTCGCCGCCTATCGCTCGGGGCAGTTCGACCCGCTCATCCAGTTCGTCTCCGAGCAGGCGCCGCTGCTCGCGAGCACGCTTTCCGGGCTCGCTCTCAACCTCCTGATCGTCGTCGTGGTCACCTACTACCTGCTGCTCGACGGCTCGAAGTTCCACGAGTGGCTCCTCACGTTCGACGACGACGCGGTGGTCCGCGAGTACCTCGAAACGGCAGACGACGAGCTGGAGGCGGTGCTGTACGGGAACCTGCTCAACGTCATCGCCATCTCGATCATCGCGGTCGTCACGTACACCGCGTACAACGTGGTCGCGCCGACCCCGGTCGAGGTGCCGTATCCGGCGCTCGCAGGGGCGCTCACCGGGATCGCGAGCCTGATCCCCGTGATCGGGATGAAGATCGTGTACCTCCCGCTGGCGGCGGTGACCTCGGTGCCGACGCTCCTCGGCGGCGGCGACGTCGCGCTGCTCGCCTACGTCGCCGGCTTCCTCGTCGTCGCGGCCGTCGTCGTCGACACGATCCCCGACATCGTGCTCCGGCCGTACTTCAGCGGGAAGACGACCCACGTGGGGCTGCTCATGCTCGCGTACATCTTCGGCCCGGTCGTCTTCGGCTTCCACGGGCTGTTCCTCGCGCCCATCGTGCTGGTGCTGGCGCTCACGTTCGCCGACACGGCGCTGATCCGGCTGCTCGGCGGCGACCCGAACGAGGTCGGCGCCGAGGGCGACCCCGCGGCGGTCCCCCGCGGACAGCGGCGGCTCGACGAGTTCTGACCGGCGAGCCGAAGAGATAAGCCCCCGCTCGCCGACCGGGTGACGTATGCGCCTTCACGTCATCGGTCTCGGCGGCGCCGGTGGCCGGATCGTCGATCGGCTCGCGGCCGATCACGGCCACGAGCGGTTCCTGCACGGGATCAACGCGTTCGACACGGACGCGGCGGCCCTCGACGCGCTCCGGTCGGTCGACGAGTCGCGCCGCTACCGCTTCGGCGACGCGGCCGACGGGAGCGGGCTCGACGGGGACCTCCACGCCGCCCGGCGGCTCGGCGACGCCCACGCGAGCGAACTCGGCCGGGCCATGGACGACGAGACCCCGTCGGCCGCGGAGGCGTTCGTGCTCGTCGTCGGCCTCGGCGGCGGCGCGGGCGCGGGCGCCGCCCCCGCGCTCGCCGAGGAGCTGTCGCGGCTCTACGACGCCCCGGTGTACGCCGTCGGACTCCTCCCGACGCCGGCGGAGTCGGCGGAGTCGCCCGAGTCGACGGCCGACGAGGCCGACTCCGCCCGCGGGGGCGCGTCCGAGTCCGGGGGACGCGACCCCCGGCGCCCCCTCGCGGAGAAGAACGCGGCCCGGACGCTCGACGCCCTCTCCGACAGCTGTTCGGCGGTGTTCCCGTTCGACAACGACGCGTGGCTCCGGCCGGGAGAGACGCTCCGCGACGCGCGAGGCCGGCTGAACGAGGTCGTCGCCGAGCGGGTCGCGGCGCTGTTCGGCGCCGGCGACTCCGGCGAGGCGGAGTCGACCCCGCAGCAGGTGCTCGACGCGAGCGATATCGCCCGCGCGGTCGGCGACGACGGGGAGATCGCCGCGGTCGGGCACGCGACGCAGGCGGTCGACCCGCCGGAGTCGGGGTCGCGGTTCGGGCTCGGGCTGTTCGGCTCGGACGAGTCCGCCGCGGTCGACGCGAGCGCCGCGGTGTCGGCGATCGAGACGACGATCCGGAAGGCGGCCCGCGGGAAGTCGACCGTCGAAGTCCCGGATGGGCGCGCGGACCGGACGCTGCTCGTCGTCGGCGGGCCGCCGGCGTGGCTCAACCGACAGGCGATCGCCGACGGGCGGCGATGGCTCGCCGACGAGACCGGGTCGGGCGCGATCCTGAGCGGGGACGCGCCGGAGCCGGACGGTGAGGCGGTGTTCGCCGTCGTGCTGCGCTCCGGGATCGACGAGCCGGCGCGGATCCGAGAGCTCCGGGAGTCGATCGCGTGACCGCCGGACGCGGGTCCGACACCCTGCTCCGACCCGAACCGATTAACCCCGTGTGGCGCCCAGATCGGCCGTGACCACCCACGCCGACCTCGGGCTCGACCTCGACGTGCGCGACGCGGACGCGGTCGCCGACCGGCGCGACGAGCTCGTCGCCGCCGTCCGCGATCACGCCGGAACGATCGCCTACCAGCTCGCGAAGCTCCAGGGCGGCGACTACGGCCGGCGGGAGCTGTCGACGCCGGGCGGGACGTGGACCGTCAAGCACGAGGCCGGCGAGCTGGAGTTCCTGCTGTTCTCGTCGAAATCCGGCTCTGACGTGTACGTGATCTCGACGAAGCAGCCGCCGGATCCGGAGGACCTCGCGGCCGCCCTCGACGACTACGCGGCGTTCGTCGCCGCGTGGAACGAGTACGTCGCGTCGCTGTCGGGCGTCCTCGACGGCGTGAGCGCCGAGTTCCCCGAGCCCGCTTCGACCGACGGGGTCGTCGCCGAGCGCGACCGCGTGCTAGACCGGATCCGCGAGGCCTGTTCGGTCATGGCCGGCGAGATCTATCGGTACGAGGGCGACGACTACGGGACCTACACGGCCCGCGTCGACGGCGACCGCTGGGAGCTGAAGTGGGACGAGGGGGCCGTCTCGTACCTCCGCGTGGGCGGCTCCGGCGGGCTCTACCTCCTCTCGCAGTACGAGGCGCCCTCCGCGGCCGACGTGCGCGAGTACGCCGACTCCTTCAGGGGGTTCGTCGACGCGTACAACGAGTTCGTCGACGGGCTGGAGAGCGATCTCGCGACGGTCGAGCTGTAGACATCCGGAAACGACTGTGAGCGATACCGGGAGTACGTCTGTCAGTACGGTTGGTCGGTCGTTTATAGCTCGGCTCGTGGTGTTGCTGTCGGCTGTTTATAGGTGATCGACGACGTTGCGGTGAATGCGTCCAAAGCCCCAGTCGCGACGGCTTGTGCGGCTCGGTGCGCTCCTCGTTCGGTCGCTGACGCTCCCTCGCTGCGGCGCTTCCGTCGCCGTGCTTCGCCCTCGCGACTGCCCCTTTGAGTCCCGCCTCGCACAGCACCGCAACCGCACCTCACACCTCCCCAGCCTCGCGATTCGCGCTCTCCGAGCGCTCACCGCGTCCCTCGCGGGCGGTTCGCGGCCGCCACCGGCGGCCGCTCACCGGCGCGCCGACCGCAC
>NZ_CVRT01000127.1 GCF_001261915.1 Halorubrum sp. SD626R | reverse complement strand
AACAGGCCGCTCATACATTCGGGATCATTAGATCGCTGAATCTCACAGGCGCATCTGTCGATATCACCATCGACTGCCTTGTTATGGGGGCTTTCCGTAGTTCTACATAAGAGCGATCGTCTGGCTCTTGTGTAGAGCTGCGGAAAGACGATTTAACATGTTGAACACCCACCGTAGTCCGGCGATTTGAACCCGAGATAGCGTACTCAATTCGGAGCTGGCACAACCAAACGACCTCTTTCCGCGTTTCTACATAAGAGCGACACGCGAGTAGCCGATGTCCTACGAACCCCCGACCCCACCGGCGACCCTCCCGACAGAGATCGTCAACACACTCAACGAGTCGAGCCCGGAGCAGCTCCAAGACGTTGCGACGTACGCTGAAGCGCTCGCCGAGCACAAGGAACGAGAGGCCTGTCCCGAGAAGCCGGCAGATCAGGAGGGAGTCGAAGAGCGGCCAGACGATCTTCCGGATGACGTTCCTGCCAAAGCGACGATCACGATCAAGGAGATCAACGACAACCGCTACTACTACTGGCAGTGGCGAGATGGAGACAAAATCCGATCTCAGTACAAGAGCCCAGTCAATCCAGACGAGTAGAATGAATTATTGACCGATCCTATGATCGACACACCCCATGTGCGAACCGAAATTCGATTACCTTGAACCAACTTCGCATGCCGATGAAGGTTACATTACAAGTTCTCTCAAGTAAGCCGACTGACGTACCTGATATATCGTCAGAACAGCAAAACAGACCACCCCGGGCGTCGAGTGTAAATAGGTATTAAATGGCGTACTATGCCCTATAGACAGCATATAGAAAAATACAGAATACATCGCCCCGAGAAACAGAGAATGACACCCCAACTGTCGAGTGTAAAATCATGAGTTATCCATTAGGAGAGAATCGCTGATCAGATTCAATGGCGCTTTGGACGACTTCTGGCTCCTCGAGAAGGTAGTAGAAATTGGTCATTCCCTTCCCACGACCACGGCCAACTCGATCTGTAACACCAAGAATATCGAGAAAAGCCTGTTCGTTCAACCGATCAGACATCCGCCGTTGTGAGAGTGGGTCAATTTCTAGCGATTCAGTGAGTTGCTCATACCGTTCATAGATTTCACGTGTGGGGAATTCTTCTTGTTTGCTCCCGTCTGCGATCAATGAAAGAGCATACACTGCGGCTTTTGATTGTGTTGGCTGGTCTTGAAGCAACTTCGAGAATCGATCGATATCTGCTTTTTCTCGCGCATTTCGCACATGTTCTTCCTGGACAACGTCGCTATCATCGTCTTTCGCGAGTTCACCAGCATTTCGAAGAATATCGAGGGCTTTTCGAGCGTCACCATGTTCCTGTGCGGCGAACGCAGCCGCAAGAGGAATTACATCATCGGTGAGAGCTCCTTCGCGAAACGCATCTTGACGATGGCGCATAATTTCGCGGAGTTGGTTTGCGTCGTAGGGCGGAAAAATAAACTCACGCTCTTGGAGACTACTCAAAACCCGCTCATCCAGAGAATCTTTAAGTGAGATTTTATTGCTGATCGCGAGGATTCCGACCTTACATGAGTCAATCTTTCCAGCTTCCCCAGCTCTGGAGAGCTGCATTAGCACGTTGTTCTCTTGGAGTTTGTCGACTTCATCGAGAATGATGATGACGACGTCGTGGAGGCTATCGAGAATCTGCCAAAGACGATCGTAGTATACATTCGTCGATAACCCAGAAAGAGGTACAGAGATATCTGTTTCATCTGGTCGATTGAATGTTCGGGCGAGTTTGATAACAACTTGAGTCTCCGTCGTTGCTTGAGTACAATCGATATATGCGCGATCGAGTCTCGTACCCTGCTCGTGGGAGAAGTCTTCAGCACTCTGAGTAACGTGTTTAGCTACAAGGCTTTTTCCAGTCCCCGTCTTCCCGTAAATTAGCGTATTTCTAGGCTTTCCACCCCTGATTGCAGGATGGATACTATTGGCGAGATTAGATATCTCATCCTCGCGGCCAATAATCCGTTCCTCGTCTGGAATATGTTCGATGTCGAGGAGTTCTTTGTTCGCAAAAACCGGATCCTCGCTTTCCCAAATTGAGTCGAGAGAACTCTGTTTCTCGTTACTCATTTGAGTAATCGACCTCGGGACGTCCGGCTCATATTACACACGACGGTCGGTGTGATATATAAAACTATGTCTTTATCCCACACCACCTGTCGAGTGTAAATGCTGAAATACACCATTTGTAAGGTCTAAGAAATTGGAATAGCAAAGTGTATTTCAAAAAGAAGAAATATCTAATGGATCCCCGGTCGTCGAGTGTAACGCAGTAGTCCATGATGTCTACTGTTACCGAGGAAGCTACGTCCCCGAAGACACACACCCCGGGTGTCGAGTGTAAATCGATGAGATGGTAGGTCACTACTCGGTAGTTTATCCGGTTTCTACTATCATTAGATGCCGATTTCACGCGGAAGAGTTCTTTAGACATCGATTGATAGTAGTCTTACTACTACTATCTATAATTAATATAAATATTTTATTATACGGGCAACAAACAACAAAGAATTAGACAGTACAAGCAGTTTTGAGCCAATATAGATTCTAAGAATATATCTCTTATATAGCTCTCGTGAGAAAAGGATGGAGTCTCTCGACGAACTGTAAGCCTAGTAGAAACTACGACAGAATCCTTGTTTTAGCCGTTCACAGTCTATCTATATCGGTATTAAACGTATTCTCACGTACTCAAACAACCGTTTAACGGGCACCAGACAGCTACCATAGACGATTTACACTCGACACCCGGGGTGTGTGTGTGGTACCGCCCACAATTAGTGAATAGCTTCGGTGTCAAACCGAGGCATTCGTCTCGACAGTCTTTGGTATTCTCTTTGCGCCAAAACGCGAGACCTTCTCCTCAATTTTCTGTAGCCCAATAGCGACGAAGTATTATATGGTGTCAAGAGAGCATGTTACTCAATGTCTCTGTTGTTTGAGTATGCCGTCGATCAGTTCTCGCTTACTGATGCTGTCCTCCATACTGCCTCCAAAACGACGCTTTCTGAGACAGCTGAGCATATTCCAGTCCGCCCTATCGCCACATTTGCGAGCCATCACGACGAACTCTCCCATCCTGACCGGGATTGGACATGTATTCCGTTACACGGGCTCGACAACGCGACGCCGACCGAGGAGTTCGTTGCCTACACCGACCATGAGGTACGTGGCGAGATCTTCCTCGTTGAGCGAGACGGTGATGTGAAACCGATTGCCGCTGACGAGTTTGGCGGCACGCAACTTGCGAATCGAATTCGGTTCTGGCATTCGGATTATCTCCCGGAGCCGTACCCACCAGGGTACGATGCTCCGATTGATGACCACGAAGATCCGATACACCCAGTGGAAGACGCTGACTTACTCACAGAGTTTCGGGACTACATTGCTGATGAGCGTGCGGCGACGAGAGCAAGTAACGAGACGCAAGCTCGCAATCTCTCAGCACGAGCGCTGTACGAACGCGGTGAATCCGCCATTCCCCAACTGCTGTGTCGTGGCGAAGAAAACGGCGAATACCGCTTCCGAGTCGATCTCGATCCACGGCTCGAAGACCGTCGCGACGACGACTGGGCTTACTTTGTCGAAAGCGAGTTCGGCATTTACCAAGGTAACGAGGTTCTGATTCATGCTGACGCTGACGACGCACCTGATTCATTCCCGGTTGCTGCCGAAGTTGAACGCGTCCGTGGGCTGAATATCTGGCTCACGCTCGAGTGGGAGACCGTCGATACTACGGGAACAGTCAGCGCCTATCTAGAGGGCGATCATACGATCGGGTGTTCCGAACGGCTCAATCCAGTTCCATTTGATCGCGAGCTCACCGCCATCGAGTCCTTACGAGATGATTCCTTCCACGAGGTGCTTGTCGGCGATCGCCCGCTTACATTCTCGAATGAGGCTGCCGCACTGAGCGAATCGTTTGATGACGATCTCAATCAAGAACAGCAGCTCGCTGTCGAGTATGCCCTCCTCGCCGATGAGCTCTTCTGTATTCACGGGCCGCCGGGCACAGGGAAAACAAGGACACTCGTCGAAATTATCCGTCGCGCCGTCGACGCTGGCGAGGATGTGCTTGTTTGTACGGATTCGAACCAGGCGCTAGACAACCTCGTCGCCGGCAACTCGACACGTAATGAGCTTGATGCTGGGTCACTCCATGCCTACGGGCAATACGGATCCGGCGAGTTCACTCTTGACCGTGTCAACGCCGAGCGGTCGACGCATAACGTTCTCCGGGAGAGCTACCAAGATGTTGCTGAAAGAGCTGAGGTTGTCGCAGCGACCAACAGCAGTGCGGCCACGCTCGCCCGTGAGTTCGACCTCCTCGTTCTCGATGAAGCGACGCAGTCGACCTGTACCGCATCGTGTATTCCACTTGCCCGCGTCGACCGAGCTGTTCTTGCGGGTGATCACGAACAACTCCCACCGTTCAGTGCGACAGACGATCCACCCGATTCTGGATATGGACTCTCACTGTTTGAACACCTCTACGCCGACGGTGGCGTCTACGAAGAGATTGGCCTCCAACTGAAGACCCAATATCGGATGCACCCCGACATTGCCTACTTTTCCAACCGCGAGTTCTACGATGGGTCGCTCCGAACCGGCCGCGTCGTCACCTCGCTTGCTGACACGCCAGCGATTGAAGGCTACAATATCGGCGGTTCGGTCGATACTGTCAACCACTCCCGGGCTAACAAGGCTGAAGCACGTCTTGTCGTTCACCTTGTTCAGACTACTCTTGAAGATGTTCCACCGGAAGAGATCGGTGTTATCACACCATACGCTGCCCATGCTCGACTACTCCGTGATCAACTCAACGATCACGTCGACCACGCGACCGCAATCACCGTCGACACTATCGATTCCTTCCAAGGGAGCGAGAAGACTGCTGTCATCATTTCGCTTGTTCGGAGTAATGCCGACGGTGACATCGGCTTTCTCGGTCGCGCCAACGACGGACCGCGACGGCTCAATGTTGCTCTCACTCGGGCCAAGCGGTACTGTGCGGTCGTTGGTGATTTTCACACCCTTCGATACGACACTGATGGGAAGTGTACGGAACTCTACCGGGACTTCAGGAATCACTTCGAATCGACCGGTCGCCTGAACGACGTCGACCCGGCATTCCTCGGAGTGTAGCTGCGTCGGTGCTGGCCTATCGTGGTGGGGCCTGATACGCTGCTAGTGCTTTCGGAGGGTAATCGTGGGTGACAGCATCCATACTCTGGAGAGCTGTTTCGTCCACCTCGCTCAGTTCATAGACCACGAGAGTGTCTGACAAAGAGTTAGATGACTGCCGCTCGTAGTGGCACGTAGCGAGTCGAGTAAATACGCCTCACGTGAACTCATGACAGCAAACAACTCCGTGCTGGGTAGTTGCCCGCAGTGTGGCCATGAGATTAGTGAGGTGTGGGTGATGATCGAATACGAGACTACCGAGGGTGAGGCAGGAGTCTGGGCAGAGTGTCCCAACTGCGAAACGATTGTAGATCCGATACACGAAAATCCAAAATGAAGCGGCGAAGCTAGACTGTTCTCGATCCCGACGATTCAGCCGTTGTACTCAATGTACTCGGCTTCCCAGTCTGTTCGCGCCTCGATTTCTCTGGTTCCTCGCCGAGTAGTAGTGTACTCGTTAGTTCGTCGATCGCGTTGACCTTTCTCGACAAGTCCCTTCTCAACGAGCGTGTCGAGATTCGGATAGAGCCGCCCATGGTGAATCTCTTTTTCGTAATAATCTTCGAGCTCATCCTTGATAGCGAGCCCATGTGGATCATCGAGGCCGGCGATTACGTACAGCAAATCGCGCTGAAAGCCTGTGAGATCATACATACCCTCTCTTACGTATTCATGTTTTGAAATAATTACTGATCTTCGAAATGTTGTCCCAATAATGACTTCTTAGTCAGTATCGAACGCATTGGAGTAGGAGCTTAGGCGACCACGATATCAGAATCGCTCTTATGTAGAACTACGGAAAGCCCCCATAACGAGGCAGTCGATGGTGATTTCGACGGATGCGCCTGTGAGATTCAGCGATCTAATGATCCCGAATGTATGAGCGGCCTGTT
>NZ_CVRT01000126.1 GCF_001261915.1 Halorubrum sp. SD626R | reverse complement strand
CGGTCATCGCCCCCGACCAGCTCACGAGCTACGTGATGGTCGAGGCGACGGACGGCAGCGTCTTCGCCCGGATCCTCGACGAGATCCCCCACGCCCGCGGCGTGATCCAGGGCTCCGAGGGGCCGGCCCGGAGCCCCTTCTCCGAGGTCGAGCACTTCCTCTCGCCGACCCCCGACGTCGAGGGGATCGCCGAGGGCGACATCGTCGAGCTGATCGCCGGCCCGTTCAAGGGCGAGAAGGCCCGCGTCCAGCGCATCGACGAGGGGAAAGACCAGGTGACCGTCGAGTTGTACGAGGCGACCGTCCCGATCCCGGTCACCGTCCGCGGCGACCAGATCCGCGTGCTCGACTCCGACGAGCGCTGACGCGTCGGATCTGCCCCGTCTCACCGCTTCTCCCCTCACTTTCCTCGACCAAGGTACCCGACGAGTCGTCGGCAACGACAAGGGCTTTATCCGACGACGACCGACCGATCGGACATGTTCGGTCCCGCCGTGCCGGCGGTCCTGAGCCTGGTCCCCGACACGTTCACGTTCGCCTGGCTCGTCGCGATCCTCTTCGCCGCCTCGTGGCTGCTCGACAGCCGCGGACTGGCGGCGGGCCGGACGATCGCGGCGGGGACGTGGGCGCTGTTCGGGCTCTTCTGGCTGTCGACGGTGCCGTACTTCGCGTTCGAACACCAGAGCTACGTCGAGTCGATCCTGGCGCTCGTCGGCGTCCCGACCTGTATCTACGCCGGCTACCTGCTGTACAACGGCCGCGCCTCGCTGTTCACGCTCACCCGGGCCATCTCGATCATGCTGTTCATCTACCTCCCGTTCGAGACGATCCCGGCGCTCTCGGTCGCCGGGATCGCGTTCCCCGAGCCGCGCCGGATCCTGATCGAGGCCGTCGCGACCCAGACGGGGTTCCTCATCGACCTACTCGGCTACGCGCCGGAGCGCGTGGCGAGCTACGAGGGGTACGACGCCGCGTACGCGTGGACGCTCGACGACGGCCACACGGTCACGATCCACGTCGTCCTCGCGTGTACGGGACTCGGGAGCATGGCGATCTTCGGTGGGCTCGTCGCCGCCGTGCAGGCGCCGCTCTCCCGGAAGCTCCGCGCGCTCGCGGTGTCGCTCCCGCTCATCTACGTGCTCAACATCTTCCGGACGACGTTCATCTCCGTCGTCGCGGGCAACCAGTACATGCAGTGGCAGACCGACCTCGTGCTCGCGATGTTCGGCGCGACCGACCCGTATCGGGTCTCGTTCCTCATCTCCGACCGGATCATGAGCCAACTGCTCGCGGTGGTCGCGCTGATCGGGATCACGTTCCTCGCGGTGCGGGAGCTCCCCGAACTCGCCGTCATCCTCGAAGACGTGCTCTACCTGCTTACGGGCGACGAACACGACCTCACGGAATCGTTAGACCTCCCGCGGGAGCCGACGAACCGCTGACCCGTCGGCGCGGACCGCGGCGGTCGGACGCGGTCCCGACTCACGAGAGGTGCGCCGCCACGTCCGTCGACGAGACCATGCCGACGTAGTCGTCGTCGACGACGGGGAGATGTTTGACCTCGTACATCGTCATCATCGCCGCGACCTCCTCCATCATGAGGTCCGGCGTCACCGTCTCCACGTCCTCCGTCATCACGTCGCGGACGCTGGTCTCGTCGAGGTCGCGGCCCGCCGCGACGGCCCCGACGATGTCGCTCTGCGTGACGATACAGCCGCCGACCGTCGTCACGACGAGCGCGCCGATGTCGCCGTCGGCCATCCGACGCGCGGCCTCGCGGAGCGGCTCGTCCGCCCCGATCGTCTCCAGCGGCGTCGACATGATCTCGCTGACGCGGGTCCGGTCGTTCAGATCCATACCGTGTCGTGTGCTATCACATCTGATTACTCTTCCGGTGCGCCGTCCCGCCGGGGCCTCACCGGCGCTCCGAGAGGTACGACGTCAGGTCGGTCGTCGACAGCA
Organism: Halorubrum sp. SD626R; assembly: GCF_001261915.1. Lineage (GTDB taxonomy): Archaea > Halobacteriota > Halobacteria > Halobacteriales > Haloferacaceae > Halorubrum. The sequence continues at coordinate 3,225 of NZ_CVRT01000126.1, read as the reverse complement.
TCCCGACGAGCTGCCCGTCCGCGTCGACCACCGGCAGGTGCGTGTATCCCCGGTCCGTCGGCCCCGCGAGCTCCTCGACGGAGTCGTCCGGCGAGACGGTGACGACGTCGGTGGTCATGAACGCCTCGACGGGGGTCTCGTCGTCCGGGTCGTTCAGACGGACGAGCGAGACGAAGTCGGTCGCGGTGATCAGCCCCGCCAGGCGCCCGTCGTCGCCGACGACGAGGATCGAACTCACCCCCGTCTCCAGCATGCGTCTCGCCGCGTCCGCGGCGGCCGCTCCCGGAGCGACCGTGACGAGGTCGGTCGACATCAGTCGTTCGACGGGCACGTCTGTCATGAACTGTGGTAACGCGGGACGGGGATATCAAACGACCGGTCGTCGGGCCCGGATGATTCGCGGCGCGCTCGCTCTTCCCGACGAACTCACTCCCCGACGAGCTCCGCGGGCGCCCCGGCGAGCCCGGCGAGCGCGTCGGCCTCCACGTGGTGGAGGTCGCCGGGGATCACGAGGAGGTGGAGCGGGTCGCCGAACTCGCGATCGGCGAGCGCGCTCAGCCGGCCGGCGGCCACCACGGGGTCGGGCGAGCCCGCGCGGGCGACGACCACGGCGAGCTCGTCGCGCCAGCCGTCGGCGAGCAAGCCGGCCGCGATGTCGGCGGTCATGTACTCCTCGTGGTCCGGGTCCGGACCGCTCGGACCCGTGCCGACCTTGATGTCGAGGTAGACGAGCGTGTGAAGCCCGCGCTCCCGGTTCGTCTCGATCGTCTCGACCACGCTCTCGGGCACGTCGCCGCCGCCGTGGGCGTACGGGAACGGGAGCGTCGTCGCCTTGCCGAACCGGTAGTTCTGGAGCCCGGTGAGGCTCGACGCGGCCGACTGCGCGGTCACGCCGTGGATCACGCGCGTCTCGATCCCGCGCCCTTCGGCGCGCAGCCGGAGGTCCGCGTGCGTCGTCGAGATCATCGTGTCGCCGGCGGTACAGAAGGCGACGTCGCCCTCGGCGGCCGCCGCGAGGATCGACTCCGGGTCGCGCTCGACCCCCTCGCGGTCCCGGACCTCGATCTCGACGCCGTGGTGCGCCGCCAGCTCGTCGACGTCGGCGCCGACCAGCCGGCTGGTGTAGAACTCGGCGAAGACCCGGTCCGCGGCGCGGAGGGCCTCGCGCCCCTCGACCGTGACCGACCGCTCGTCGTAGAGTCCGAGCCCGATGAACGTGAGCATACGCGTCGTCGGTCGGGCGGCGAGTAAAAGGGCGCGGAACGGCGGTCCCCGCGCCTGTCCCCCCGATCGCCTAAAGATCTTTAATGATTGTTCCTTGTGATTCCATAGCAAGCCCTAAGAGGTAACCACCACAACCAGAGCACACGAGGCCCTCACGGGCTACCATACCATTATGACTGATGACGAACTCATCTGGCGGATATCGGGGGGATCCGGCGACGGGATCGCTTCGACCAGCCAGAACTTCGCAAAGGCCTTGATGCGATCGGGGCTCAACGTGTTCACGCATCGCCACTACCCGTCCCGCATCCGCGGCGGTCACACCTACACCGAGGTCCGCGCCTCGGCGGACCCGGTGAGCTCCCGCGGCGACGGCTACAACTTCCTGCTGGCGCTCGGCGACTCGTTCGCCCGGAACCCTCAGGAGGAGGCCGTCTACGGGAACGAGGAGATCAAACCGCTCTCGGAGAACCTCGACGAGCTCCGCGAGGGCGGCGTCATCGTCTACGACGAGGGACTCTTAGACGCCTCGGAGATCCCGAACTTCGAGGAGCGCGCCGAGGAGAACGACTGGCACGTGTACCCCCTCGACCTCCGCGGGCTCGCGCGCGACCAGGGCCGCGAGGTCATGCGGAACACCGCCGGCGTCGGCGCGACCTGCGCGCTGACCGGCATGGACCTCGATCACGTTCAGGACCTCATGCGCGACGCGATGCCGGAGAAGATCCTGGAGCCGAACCTGGAGATCCTCCAGATCGCGTACGACCAAGTGCGCGAGGAGCACGACGTCGACGCGTCGGACGTCTCCGTGCCGACCGGCGAGCACGACGAGACGCAGTTGCTCATGTCCGGGTCGGACGCCATCGCCTACGGCGCCATCGACGAGGGATGCCGGTTCATCGCCGGCTACCCGATGACGCCGTGGACCGAGGTGTTCACGATCATGACGAAGAACCTGCCGAAGCTCGGCGGGATCTCCGAGCAGGTCGAAGACGAGATCGCGGCCGCCGCGCTCGCGGTCGGCGCCTCGCACGCCGGCGTGAAGGCGATGTCCGGCTCCTCCGGCGGCGGGTTCGCGCTGATGTCCGAGCCGCTCGGGCTCGCGGAGATGACGGAGACGCCCGTCGTCCTCGTCGAGGCCATGCGCGCCGGTCCCTCGACCGGGATGCCGACGAAGCCGGAGCAGTCCGACCTCGAACACGTCCTCTACACCTCGCAGGGCGACTCCCAGCGCGTCGTCCTGGCGCCCGGGACCGTCGAGGAGGCGTACGAGCAGTCGCGGATCGCCTTCCGGCTGGCCTACGAGTACCAGATCCCGTCGATCCTCCTGTACGACCAGAAGCTCGGCGGCGAGATGACGAACGTCCCGAAGGGCCACTTCGACCGCGAGCCGAACCCGACGCTCGGGAAGACCCTGAGCGAGGACGCGCTCGCCGACGAGCCGCACTCGGCCGACGGGAAGTTCCACCGGTTCCAGCACGACGTCGAGGACGGCGTCTCCCCGCGGTCGATCCCCGGCCAGAAGGGCGGTCGCTTCCTCGCCACCGGCAACGAGCACGACCCGACCGGGCACATCGCCGAGTCGCCCGATAACCGCGTCGCGCAGATCGACCGCCGGACCCAGAAGCTGGAGGCGATCCGCGCCGACCTCGACACCGTGGACACGGGCTCGTACGCCGGTCCCGACGACGCCCAGTACGGCATCCTCACCTTCGGCAGCCAGCAGGGCACCGTCGAGGAGGCCGTCGGGCGCCTCAACGACGCCGGTGTCTCGGTGAAGTCGTACGGCGTCTCCGACATGGCGCCGTTCCCGACCGAGCAGGTCGCGGCGTTCATCGAGAGCGTCGACGAGGTCCTGGTCGTCGAGATGACCGCCTCGGGACAGTTCCGCGGGCTCGTCCAGAAGCACCTCGGCCGCTACGGCGAGCGGCTGTCGAGCCTGCTGAAGTACAACGGGAACCCGTTCGAGCCGGCGGAGATCGTCGACGGGTTCGAGGCCGC
>NZ_CVRT01000125.1 GCF_001261915.1 Halorubrum sp. SD626R | reverse complement strand
GCGTCGAGCGCCCAGAACGTCTTCACGATGCGCAGCGTGTTCTGGGTGACCGGCTCGGAGAAGTCGCCGCCGGGCGGCGACACCGCGCCGATCGCCGAGACGGACCCCTCGGTCCCGTTGACGTTCTCGAAGTAGCCGGCGCGCTCGTAGAACTGCGCCAGGCGCGCGGCGAGGTACGCGGGGTACCCCTCCTCGCCGGGCATCTCCTCCAGCCGCGAGGAGATCTCGCGCATCGCCTCCGCCCACCGCGACGTGGAGTCGGCCATCAGCGCCACGTCGTACCCCATGTCGCGGTAGTACTCGGCGATCGTGATTCCCGTGTAGATACAGGACTCACGCGCCGCGACGGGCATGTTCGAGGTGTTCGCGATGAGCGAGGTGCGGGCCATCAGCGGGTTGCCGTTGGCCGGGTCCTCCAGCTCGGGGAAGTCCTCGATGACCTCGGTCATCTCGTTGCCGCGCTCGCCGCAGCCGACGTAGACGATGATGTCCGCGTCGGCGTACTTCGCGAGCTGGTGCTGGGTGACCGTCTTCCCGGAGCCGAACGGCCCGGGAATCGCGGCCGTTCCTCCCTTCGCGATGGGGAACAGGCCGTCGAGGATGCGCTGGCCGGACACCAGCGGCGTCCGGGGCGTCTTCTTGTTCTCGGAGGGGCGCGCCTCGCGGACGGGCCACTCCTGGTGCATCGAGACGTCCGTCCCGTTGGCGAGCTCGGCCACCGTCTCGGTGACGTCGAACGAGCCCGCCTCGACAGCGGTGACCTCTGTGGTCTCGCCCTCTTCGAGGGCGTCCGGCGGCACCATCACCTTGTGGTCGATGGTGACCGTCTCCTCGACGACGCCGACCACGTCGCCGCGGCCGACCTCGTCGCCGACCTCGACGGTCGGCTCGAACTCCCACTCCTCTTCGAGGTCGATGCCGGGCGCGTCGACCCCGCGGTCGAGGTACGGACTGCCCATCTTGCCCTCCAGCACGTCCAGGGGACGCTGGACGCCGTCGTAGATGGCGTCCAGCATGCCCGGACCAAGGTCGACCGACAGCGGCTCGCCCGTGTTCTCGACGGGCTCGCCGGGGGCGACCCCGGAGGTCTCCTCGTACACCTGAATGGTCGTGATGTCGCCTTCGATCTCGATCACTTCCCCCATGAGGCCTTCGTCGCCGACGTAGACGACGTCGTTCATGCGGGCGTCGAGGTCGCGGGCGCTCACGACCGGACCGCTCACGCTCTGGATAACACCGTCTTCGCTCGGGGTGGTCTCCGTGGATTCTGCTTTGCTCATGTTAGTCGTCCTCCTCCATCAGGTCGATCCCGATGGCTCGTTTGATCTGGTCGCGCAGCCCGCCGCTGCCGGCGCCGTCGCCGCCGAGCGTGACGAGCACGGGCTCGATGCTCCCCTCCACCGCCTCGCGGGTCCCCCGCGAGAGATGGTCGAGGTCGTCGTCGTGCATCACGATGATGCCGGTGTCCTCGTCGTCGAGAGTGCGTTCGACGGCGTCGTCGAGCCGCTCGTCCTTCTCGTCGTCCGGGACGTTCTCGAACTTCCGCACGCCGGCGAGCCGGAACCCGGTGGTGAACTCGGGGCTGCCGACGACGGCGATCTCCTGGCTCATGTTATCACCAGCTCCGATTCGATCTCGTCGGGCGACAGGCCGGCCTCCTTCCCGCGGGCGATCGCCCGGATGTTCTCGACCTCGCGCTCCTTCGCGAGGATGTACGAGATGACCGGGGTGATCGACACCGGATGGATCGTCCCGAGCCGGTCGCCGTACGCCAGCAGCGCTCGGTCGGTCGCGTGCTCGAACGCGATGAGGCTATCCGCCTCTTCGAGTTCACGCAGCGCCGGGCCGAGCTCGTCGGCGTACTGGCTGTCCGCGATGTACTCCACGAGCTCGTCGAGGTTCCGCGCGAGCCGCGCGAGCGACCCGCGGGTGAACAGCTCGCCGCCCTCGATGAAGTACGCCGCGGGGTCGATGTCCGCGCCCGACCGGGCGAGCCGGAGGGCGTTCGCCGCGTTCCGGAAGTCGACCTCCGCCTTGAGGAAGGCCTCGTACTGCCGGGTCGGCTCGTCGCTGCCGAGCCCGGAGAGGAGCCGCTCGTAGAACGCGCGGTCGACGGCGTTCTCCAGCGGCACCAGCACGCCCGTCTCCTCGTACTCGGCGTACGCCTCGCGGAGCGGCGGCCCGTAGATCGTGTCCTCCAGGACCTCGACGACGGCGTCGATCGAGTCCGCCTCCAGCAGGCGGCGGATCAGCCGGTCGTCGAACTCGCCGGCGCGGATGAGGTCGACCTCGACGGCCGACTGGTCCGCGTCGGTGTAGACGCCGCGGATGACCGTCTTCACGTTCCACGCGTCGAACTTGCGGAGGTACCGGGCGATGAGGTCGTACAGCGACCCCTCGCTCCACTCCAAGATTCCCTCGAACTGCTGTGCGAGGTTCCGGTTCAGCGCGTACTCGATGAGGTCCACGCCGCCGTGGCGGCTCCCGAGGGCGTTGATCTCCCGGCCGTAGCTCGACTCCTCCATGAACCGGGCGATCTCCGCCGGGGTCATGCGGGTCAGCTTGCGGTACTCCTCGTCGCCGTAGAGGCTGCCGCGGCGGGCACGAACCCGCGCGACGACGTACTCTGGGTTCGAGCT
>NZ_CVRT01000124.1 GCF_001261915.1 Halorubrum sp. SD626R | reverse complement strand
GCGAGGGAGTCGCTGGCGGCGCCAGCCGCCAGCGACGAGGCTGGGGAGGCGTGAGGTGCGGTTGCGGTGCGGTCGGGTGAGACTCAAAGGGGCAACTGCGAGGGCGAAGCACGGCGACGTAAGTACCGCAGGGAGTGAACGGAGTGAGCGACCGAGGAGCGCAACGAGCCGCGCGAGTCCTCGCGGTTGGGGCTTTGGAGCTGGGTATCGTCGATCCACAATCAGTCATCTATAACTGAGCGGCTGGGGCTTTGGAGCTGGGTATCGTCGATCTCCCAGTATCCACTTATAAATAGACTGCTAGAGCTTTGGAAGAGTTTTATAAAAAGCCGACACGGAAACCGTCGAACCGCTCGCGGCGTCGAGACGAACCCGCGAACATGTTCGTGGGCGCGCTTACCACCTGGAAAGACGTACGAACGGGCATGACACCGAGTCAGCAGACGGAGACCGTCGTCGAGGAGGCGCCGGACGCCGAGAGCGACGCCGCGGGCGAGCCAGAGAGCGACGCGGTGCCGGCGGCGGCGACCGACTCCGAGGCCGAGACGACCGTCACCGTGCGCTGCACCGGCCACGTCCGCACGGAGCTCGGCGAGTACGAGTTCGAGTTCACGTTCGCGGGCGACACGCTCCGCGCGTTCCTCGACGAACTGTTCGAGGAGTACCCGGAGCTCCAGGAGATGCTCATCGCCGAGACCGAGGCGGACGCGACCCACAGCGGCTGGGCGCCGACGCCGGAGGAACTCCCCGGCACGTGGACGAAGAACCCGGTCGGCGAACAGACGACGACGTACGCCCGAATCCTCGTGAACGGCCACTTCAACGAGAACGAGAACGGGTTCGACACGGAGTTGGAGGAAGGCGACCGCGTCGCCCTCGTCTACCCGTTCATGTTCTGCTGTTAGGTCGCGTCTCCGCGGTCTGCCTCAGTGGGGGGCGCGGGCCGCTCTCAGCGGGAGTGCGGGAGAAGGGATTCGAACCACGGTCTGACGTGCTCGCTTCGCTGCGCGCGACCTCCCCGATTCGAATCCCTTCAGTGCCGAGTGCTGTCGCTCGCGAGTTGCTCGCGACAGCATGCGGGGGAAGGGATTCGAACCCTCGAACCTCTACAGGAGCGGATCTTAAGTCCGCCGCTTTTGGCCAGGCTCAGCCACCCCCGCGC
>NZ_CVRT01000123.1 GCF_001261915.1 Halorubrum sp. SD626R | reverse complement strand
GTACCGGGCCGTGTTGCGCGCGCTCCACGAGCGGCCGTATCTCGACGGGGACATCGAGTCGGACGCGATGGGCACCGAGGCGGGATCGGGGATGCTCCGGTACGCGGGGCGGTACTACGACTACCGACTCAGGTTCGGTCGGGCGACCGATCCGAGTTAAAATCGAGTTCGACCGCCGCCGGCGTCCTCGCGGCCCAGCGCCTTCTTTAAGAAGTTCATCCACCGCTTGCGGTCGGCCGTCTCCTGCCGCCTCGCCTCCGTCTCCGGGTCGGCCGCGTCGAGCCCCTCGAGCGCCTCGAGCGCGCGGTCGATCCCGATTATCGAGGCCGCGAGCGCCTCGCCCTCCGCGTAGCTCACCTCGTTGTCTTCGATCGGCTCCAGCCGTTCGAGCCGCTCGCGCCGGAGATTCCGCTTCGCCTGCTCGACTCGCTCGCGCTCTCCCGGAGGGACCGAGTCGCGGCGCTTGATCTCGAAGACGAACGATCGGAGGTCGATCGGCTCGCCCTGGACCTCGATCTCCTCGGGGATGTCCGCGCCCACCGTCGCGGCCTCGCGGTTGACGCGTTCGAGGAGCCCCTTTCGCTCGTACTCCTTCACGCCAGACGCGTAGGGGTGGCGGGTACTTTCGTCCTTCGTCTCACCCGCTCGAATCGACCCGCCTGCTGGCACCGTCGTTCGGATCGTCTCATCGCCCGTCACCTCGCCCGTCGTCCGTCATCTCGTCTCATCGCCCGTCACCCCGTGCGGGCTGTCTCTAGCGGGGAGGTACAGCCGAACGAGGTTTCCCCGCGGTTCTCGGCGCTCGAATGCCAGCTCGCCGCCGATCGACTCGATGCACCACTTCATCACGAACAGACCGACGCCGGTTCCGTGGCGCGTGCTCGTCAGGTCGGCGAACTCGTCGAGTGCGTCGATTTCTGTCTGCGGAATGGGCGGATTCCGGTCGGCGACGCGTATCTCCACCCGCCCGGTGTTGGGCGAGGGACCCACGGTCACCTCGACGACCGGGTCGGAGCCGTCACCGTGTCGGATGGCGTTCTCGATCGCGTGGCGGAGCGCGTGATCGAAGGCGGCGTCCACGTGCACCCACATCGACCGGCGCTCTTCCACCCGGACGGTCGCGTTCGGATACGTCGAGTCGAGTGCGGCGACGACGTCCCTGACGGCCTCGGTCGCCGCCCGGTGTGACCGGTCCGTCTTCGACTGCACCGCGGCCTGCTGGATCTCCTTGACCGACGTCGCGACCGTGCCGAGGTCCATCGCGGTCGAGCGAACGGACGCAGCGGCGTCGCGAACGTGCCTACGCGTCTCCTCGTCTGCGATCCGGCGGTCTTCGTCCGCGATTCGACAGCCGTCGGTCGCAGCCGCCAGACGTATCTGCTCTGCGTAGCCGACGATCTTGTTCGTCTCGTTTCGGAGGTTGTGACGGAGGACGCGCCAGAACAGCGTCTCCCGACGGCTCGCGGTGTAGTAGTCGGTGATGTCTCGGATCTCGGCGAGTGCGCGCGCGTCGCCGTCGGAGCCTCGCTGCGTGAGCGACACGCTGGTCCAGACCAGTTCGCCGTCTGCCCGTTTGACCCGCCACGTGAACCGCTGCGGTTCGCCTTCGACGGCGGTGCGGAGCCGTTCGGCGAAATCCTCCGCCGAAAAGCCGTACGTGTTAGCGGTGTATCGCTCGACTGGCATGCCGCGCAGGTCGCAGACCGTGTAGCCGAGAAGCGCCTCCAGCCGGTCGTTCGCGTCTCGGATGGTCGCGTCGTCGACATCGTACAGCGCGATCCCGACGCGGAGCCGATCGAACGCCGCGGGCAACGTGGCTGCCGTTTGTGAAACCATGCGGCTATCGGATGTCGCGACGGAACGAGATATGGCTCTTGCTAAGAGCGATATATATCACTCCAGACAGCACCATTCGAGAACAGACGGAGCGCAAGCCTCGCGAGCGCGACGGCGGAAACACAGAGCGCGGAGAGAACACAGCGTCGAGACTCCACCGCGTCGAGGCCCCACAGCGGCGAGGCCACAGAGCGTCGACGTTAACCCGCCCGCGCCACAACCGAGAGGCATGGAGTCGCTCGAAGCACAACCCGCGACGGCGCGCGACCGCGCCCCCGACGAGCCCGCCGAACACTGACCGCTCGCCGTCGACGCCGGCTCTCCTCCCTTTCTTTTCCTCTCTTCCGCCTCAGCCGTCGAGAGCCAGACTCCACCGAGAGCGCGAACCCGACCGAGGGTCGGAGCACCGTCGCTGTCGAGTCCGAACCTTGCGGAGCCGCGAAAAGCCGCTTCGACCGCGTCGTGCGTACCGATCCTACATGTCGCCGAACGCGCTCACGCCGCGCCCGGTCGAGGAGACCTTCGCGATCCACCGCACCGCGATGGACTTCTTCAGGAGCTTCGCCGGGGTGCCGCCGAACGTCTTGATCGGCATCCCAATCACGTCGTGGGCGACCGCCTCCTCGCCGACCGAGATGACGGTCCCCTTGTCCTTGTGCTCCCACGACTGGAGCGGCGCGCCGCGGGCGGCCCGCGCGAGGTTCTCGCCGGCGACCTCGGCGGCCTGCCAGGCGGCCTGCGCGGTCGGCGGCGCCACGTCGCCGTCGCCCTGCTCGACGAGGGCGGTGTCGCCGATGGCGAACACGCGGTCGTCGCTGGTGGCGAAGTCGGCGGCGGCGTGGACGCGGTTCGAGCGCTCGTCCTTCTCGACCTCGACGCTCTCCAGCTCCGGCTGCCCCGTGATGCCGCCGGTCCAGACCAGCACGTCGTGGGGGAGCTCCTCGGGTTCCTCCTCGTCGCCGCCGCCGAGGTAGACCTCGTCCTCGTCGGCCTCCGAGATAAAGTCGCCCGTCAGGATCTCCACGTCGGCGTCCTCCAGCCGCTGGCGGAGCGCGCCCTGGAGCTGCGGGTCGTTGCCGGGGAAGACCTCGTCGAGCCCCTCGACGAGCGTGATCTCTATCGGCGCGCGGTGCTTGTCGCGGTACTCCGCGATCTCGCCCGCGGTCTGGATGCCGGAGAGCCCGGCGCCGCCGACGATGACCTCGACGGGGTCGGAGCGGGTCGCGTCGGCCGCGGCCGACCGCACGTCCTCGTGGATCGCCTTCGCGTCGTCGAGGCTCTTGAGCTGGTGGGCGTGCTCTTTCAGCCCGTCGATGCCGAAGAAGGCGGTCGTGGAGCCGACGCCGAGGAGGAGGTAGTCGTAGTCGACGGTCGTCCCGTCGTCGGTCTCGACGACGCGCTCGTCGGTGTCGACGTCGACGACGCGGCCCTGCACGAACTCCGACTCGGGCGACTTGATCTCGTCGACGGGGATCGTGATCTTGTCCGCGACCGCGGGGTTGCGGATGGCGCGGTGGACCTCGTGAAGGACGAGGTGGTAGTCGTGTTCCGAGATCCACGTGAGCTCCGCCTCGCCCTCCCCGACCTCGTCTTCGAACGCCTTCACCGCCCCTGCGCCGGCGTACCCGGAGCCGACGACGACGACCTGAGTGCTCATGTCTGTCGCTCCGCGGTGCGCGGGTAAAGTCGCTTTGGAACGTCCGTGACGGCGGCGGAGACCGGCGGACTGCCCCCGGTCTACAGCGAGAGCCCGGCGTGCCAGCGGTCGGCGCCGGCCTCCCGCTTGACCGCGTCCATGCGCCCGAGGAGCTTCACGGCGAGGCTCGCGGTCTCCGCCGCCCGCGACTCGCCCTCGGTCCGGAACTCGCCGGTGACCCGGTTCGCGTACACCGAGCAGACCGCGCCGGCTCGGAGCCCGTACACGTTCGCGATCGTGAGGATCGCCGACGCCTCCATCTCGATGTTCTTCACGTTCGCCTCCCGCAGCTCCGCGACCAACTCGTCGGAGCCGGCCGCCTCGAACCCCTCGAAGCCGGGGCGGCCCTGCCCGGCGTAGAAGGAGTCGGCGCTCATCGTCACGCCGGTGTGGTAGTCGTACCCCAACCGCTCCGCGGCGGCGACGAGCGCCGAGACGACCTCGCCGTCGGCGGCGGCCGGGTAGTCCTCGCGGACGTACTCGTCGCTCGTCCCCTCCTGCCGGACCGCGCCGGTCGTGATGACGAGGTCCCCCACGTCCATCCCGGGCTGGATCGCGCCGCAGGAGCCGACCCGGATGAACGTGTCGACGTCGGCCCGGGCGAGCTCCTCCACGGCGATGGCGGCCGACGGGGAGCCGATCCCCGTCGACGTGACGGAGATCGGCGCGCCGTCGTACGTCCCCGTCGCGGTGCGGTACTCGCGGTGGTGCGCGACCTCGTCGTGATCGTCCCACAGCGGCGTGACCTTGTCGACGCGCTCCGGGTTCCCGGGGAGGAGCACGGCGTCCGCGACGTCGTCGGGCCCGACCTCGACGTGGTAGCCGACCTCGTCGTTGGGGTCCTCGCTGTCGCCGCTCGCGGCCTCGTCGGCGGTGGTCTCGCTCTCGTCGCTCATGTCCCCGCCCTTCGGCGAGCCGTTTAAAAGGAGTTCCGTCTCGGGGTCCCCGGCGGGCGGCTCCCGGTCCTCCCGACCGGCGGCTCTCGGGGTCCCGAGCGTCCCGTCCGCGCCCTCAGACCTCGCTCGCGTCGTCGAGCGTCCCCTCGGAGATGGTGTTCGGGAGCAGCTCGCCGAGCGTGTACTCGCTGGTCTCGCCGTCGCCCTCGTCGCAGACGACGACGAGGTCGTCGGCCGCGAACTCCGCGAGCGTCTGCCGGCACATCCCGCAGGGGGTGACGCCGTCGCGGACGCCGGAGGCGACGGCGATGCGGTCGAACTCGCGGTGGCCGTTCTTCACCGCCTCCGCGAGCGCGACCTCCTCGGCGTGGAGGCTGTTGGAGTAGTTCGCGTTCTCGATGTTACAGCCCGTGTAGACGGTGCCGTCGGCGGTCCGGAGCGCGGCGCCGACGCGGTAGTCGGAGTACGGGACGTGCGCGTCGTCGAGCGCGTCGCGCGCGGCCTCGATCAGGTCCATACCCGGTCGTCGGTCGGCGGAGCGATAAGCGCCGGGGTCGCGGTCGGCGGGGCGCCGCGAGGTCGGGTCGCGGCCGGCGGTCCGTTCCTCCGTATCCTACCGCCCGGTGTCGTACTTGTACGTCGCCGACTCGGGGTCGATCCCGAAGTCCTCCGCCGACTCGGTCGTCTCGTCTTCGGCGGCCGCCGCCGGCTCGGCCTTCTTGAACGCCTCGCGGAACCGGTCGGGCATCTCGAACTCGTCGACCGGGAGCCGCAGGCCGACGACGCCCCCGCCGAGGAACTCGCGCTTCTCGTCGAGCCGGTCGGAGAGCGCCGGCGGGAGCTCGTCGGTGTCGACCTCGTCGAAGCCGAACTGGGTCAGGTAGTCGGGCTGGTCGGTGAGCACGTACACCGCGTCGAACCCGTCCGCCGCCGCGGTGTCGACGAGGCGCTCGACCACGTGCGCGCCGACGCCCCGGCCGCGCCACTCGGGGAGCACGCCGATCCCGGTGAGCTCGATCCGGTTCTCCTCGCCCTCGTCGCCGCGGTGCAGGCGCAGCCGGCCGAACCCGGCCCGGTCGCCCGACTCCTGGTCGACCGCGATCACGTAGTCCCGTGACCGGAAGGCGACGTCGTCGAGCCCGAGCCGCTCGATCGCGTCCAGTAACCACGCCTCGTCACGGTTCTTGGCGTCGCGGACGTACATGTCCGCACGTACGCGGGCCGACGTAAAAACGGTTCCCTGGGGCGAGCGGCTCCGGCCGCGGTCCGCCTCCCGCGGCAGACCCCGCGCCGACCCGCTCGGGAGCCTCGAACCCCGGCTTCGACACCGGGAATTATACGCCGGTCGGCCGGATCGGAGCCATGGCACGCGCGGCTCCCGACCTCTCGGGCTCGACGGCGTTCATCACCGGAACCACCCGCGGCATCGGCAAGCGGATCGCGCTCGCGCTCGCCGACCGCGGCTGCAACGTCGTCTCGACGGGGAAGACGACCGACGACGACGACACCGAGCTGGAGGGGTCGATCGAGCAGACGGCCCGCGAGGTGCGCGAGCGCGGGCCGGAGGCGCTCGCGCTCGAACTCGACCTCCGCGACGAGGGGCGCGTCGAGGCGGTCGTCGAGGAGGCGATCGACCGCTTCGGCGAGGTGGACATCGTGATCAACAACGCGAGCGCGATCCAGCTGGCGGATATCGCCGACCTGCCGGCCGACCGCTTCGATCTCCTGACCGACGTGAACGTCCGCGGGACCCACCTCGTCGCGCACGCGTTCGCCGACCACCTCGCGGGGCTCGACGGGGCGTGGCTGCTGACGAACGCGCCACCGGTCACGACCGACCGCGCGCCGGGGAAGGCGCCGTACGCGTGGTCGAAGCTCGGGATGTCGTTCGTCACGCTCTCGCTCGCCGAGGAGCTGGCCGGCGACGATGTGGGCTGTAACACGTTCTGGCCGGTGACGACGATCGACACCCGCGCGACCCGCTACTTCGGGCTCGGGACCGAGGACGACTGGCGCACCCCCGAGGTCGTCTCCGACGCGGTGCTCGAGATCCTCGCGCGCGACCCCGCGGAGTGCACGGGCGAGAGCTTCTACGACGAGGCGCTGCTCCGGGAGGCGGGCGTCACCGACTTCTCCGCGTACAACCTCACCGAGGGCGACCCGGCGCCGATGTCGGCGCGGCTGTTCGACCCGTCGTTCGAACGCGAGGCCTGACCGCGCGCCGGCGTCGGCGTCGGGGAATGCGGTCGACGGCGACCGCGGGTCAGATCCCCTGGCCCATCAGGTGGCTGCGGAGCACGTCCGGCGTCTTGAGCCCGGCGTCGCTGTTGATCAGGACGACCGTCTCGCCGCCGTCGAAAAAGCCCTCCTCCTTGAGCGCCCACGCGCCGGCCGGAGCGGCGCCGCCGGTGGCGCCCATCTCCATCACCTCGTTCTGCGCGACGGCGACCGCGCTCGCGAGCACGTCCTCGTCCTCGACGCCCACGGCGGTCCCGCCGCTCTCCGTGACCGCCTCGACCGCGGCCGCGCCGCCCGCGGGGTCTGCGATCTCCAGCTCGCCGCAGATGGTGTCGGGCGTCTCCCACGGCTCCGGCTCGTCGAGGCCGCGCTCGACCGCGGCCGCGATCGGCGCGCAGCCCGCCGCCTGCGCGGCGACGATCCGCGGGACCGCGTCGATCGCGCCGACCCGCTCCAGCTCGCTGAACCCCTTGTACACGCCCGCGACGACTTCGCCGGATCCGGTCGGGACGACGACGACGTCCGGCGCCGCGCCGAGGTCGGCGACCAGCTCGAACGCGAGCGTCTTGACGCCGTCGTGGCGGTACGGCGTCGCGAACTCGCCGAGGTCGGTGTACTCCGTCTCCAGCTGCTCGTCGACCGCCGCGGCCGCGTCGGGGAACCGGCCGCCGACCACGCGCATGTCGCCGCCGTGGACGTTCGTCATCGCCTTGTTCGAGAAGGCGCACCGCGAGGGGACGAAGGAGTACGAGCGCAGGTCCGCCCGGCCCGCGTACGCCGCCATCGACTGCCCGGCGTTCCCCGGGCTCGCGCACGCGAGCGGCTCGACGTCCTGCCCGTCGGCCGCCCGCGCCCCGACCGCGGTCAGCGCGACCGAGAGCCCGCGGTCGAGCACGGTGCCCGTCGGATTGCGCCCCTCGTCTTTGACGTACACCGACTCCACGTCCAGCTCGTCGGCGAGCCGCTCCGTCGGGACGAGCGGCGTGGCGCCCTCGCCCGCCGAGATGGCGGTCTCGGCCGGGAACGGGAGCAGCGCGTCGAAGCGCCAGTGGCCGCGTCCCGTCCCCGCCGGGCCGTCTCGCGGCCCCGCCAGCAGCGCCTCCGGATCGACCGCGTCGTAGTCGTAGGCGGGGTCGAGCCCCCGCGCCTGTTCCTCCGGCGACACCGCCGTCGGGTCGGCCGTCTCGTGGACGCGCCCCGACGCGCGACTCTCCAGCCCGCGGAACGCCGTCGTCGTCTCCGTCAGCTCCATACGAACCCTTGCGGCGGCGGCGACTAATCGCTTCTCACTCGGCCTCGAACCGTGGCCGAAGAGCTACCTGACCGGTGCGGTGGCGCGAGGTGCACGCGTGAGGGAGTCGCTGGCGCCGTCGGCGCCAGCGACGCGGCTGGGGCTTTGGAGGTGTTCACCGCAGAGAAATCGGTCACGTATCCGTCATCGATCGCTTATAAACCCACAACTCGATACCTCACGTATGACCGGAGACGTTACCGTCGTCGGCGGCGGGCTCGCGGGCCTCGTCGCGGCGAGCCGGCTCGCCGAGGCGGGCGCGGACGTGACGCTGTACGAGCGACGGCCCGAGGTCGGCGGTCGCGAGCGGACCGAGACCGTCGACGGCTTCACGCTCGACCGCGGCTTCCAGGTGCTGTTCACGAGCTACCCGGCAGTCGCGGCCGAGCTCGACGCCGACGCCCTCGACGTCCGGCGCTTCGCCCCGGGCGCGACGATCTGCCGGCCGGGGTCGCGCTCGACGCTCTCGGACCCGCTCCGCGACCCCCGCGGGGCGATCCCGTCGCTCTTGAACGACGAGGTCTCGTTCTCCGACAAGCTCCGGACGCTCGCGCTCCGGTACGACCTCTCGAAGCGCGACGAGGACGACTTCTTCGCCGGCCGAGACATCCCCATCCGCGAGTATCTCCATAACTGGGGGTTCGCCGACGACTACGTCGAGCACTTCGTTGAGCCGTTCTACGGCGGGATCACGCTCGATCGGGGCCTCTCGACCTCGAAGCAGGTGTTCGAGTACACGTTCCGGGCGATGAGCCGCGGCGCCATCGGCGTCCCCGCCGAGGGGATGAGTGCGATCCCCGAGGCGCTCGCCGCCCGCGCCCGCGAGGCCGGTGTCGACGTCGAGACCGGGGAGGATGTGGAGTCGGTCCGGACCGCGGGTCAGCGGCGGATCCCCTTCCGCACGGGAAGCGGCGACGCCGCGGGCGCCACCGTCGAGCTCGCGGACGGCTCGACGCGCGAGGCCGACGCGGTCGTCGTCGCGGCGACCCCGCCCGAGGCCCGGCGCCTCACGGGCGTCGAGTCGATCCCGACCGAGGGCGTGCCGAACGTGACGGGGTGGTACGCGCTCCCGGCGGGCGAGTCGTTCGAGACCGGCGGGCGCATCCTGCTCAACGCCGCGAGCGAGTCGCCGAACGCCGTGGTCCCGATGTCGGAGGTCGCGCCCGAGTACGCGCCGGACGACCGCGCGCTGCTCGCGGCGACGTTCCTCGGCGAGGCGTCGCTGGACCGGCCCGCCGACGCGCTCCGCGACGACGTCCGGGACGCGCTGGCGGCGTGGTATCCCGACCGCGGCTTCGGGGGACTAGAGACGCTCGACGTCCACCGGATCCGGTTCGCACAGTTCGCGCAGCCGCCGGGCGTCCACGCCGATCTTCCGGACCCCGACGACCCCGAAGGGCCGGTCGTCCTCGCCGGCGACTACACCGAGTGGTCGTCGATCCAGGGCGCGCTGGAGAGCGGGCGGACGGCGGCCGCCGCGGCGGGCGAGTACCTGTAGCCGTCGCGGAACGCTCTCCGAGCGCCTACTCCTCCCGCAGGAACGACGCCTCCCCGTGCTCGTCGACCGCCGCGAGCAGCTCCTCGCGCTGCCGGCGGAGCTCGGGCGGGAGTTCGGCGTACGCGTGGTCGAACATGTCGCTCGGGTCGGCCTCGATCGACTCCGCGAAGTCGATCGCGTCGGCGACGACCTCGTCGGCCTCTTCGTGAATCGCCTCGACCCCCGCGTCGTCGATCCGCCCGGTCTCCCGGAGGAACGCCTCCATGCGATCGAGCGGGTCGAGCGCGCGCCACGGCTCCACGTCGTCGGGGTCGCGGTAGGCGGTCGGGTCGTCGGCGGTGGTGTGCGCGCCGAATCGGTACTCGACGAACTCGATGAGGACCGGGCGGGGGTCGTCGCCGTCCGACTCTCCCCGCGCCCGCTCGGCCGCCTCCCGCGTGACCGCGTAGCTCGCGAGGGGGTCCATCCCGTCGACGCGGACGCCCTCGAACCCGTAGGCGGCCGCCTTTTGCGCGAAGGTGTCGCTCGCGGTCTGTCGCGACTCGGGGATCGAGATGGCCCAGCCGTTGTTGTGACAGCAGAACAGCGTCGGCGCGTCGAAGACGCCGGCGAAGTTCATCGCCTCGTGGAAGTCGCCCTCGCTGGTCGCGCCGTCGCCGAAGTGCGCGACCGAGATCCGGTCCTCGTCCCGGTAGTCGAACGCCCACGCGGCGCCGACCGCGTGTGGGAGGTGCGCCGCGATCCCGATATTGAGGGGAAAGACGTTGCCCTCGGCGATCGCCTCGGTCCCCGACTCGTGACCCATCCAGTAGGGGAGGTACTCCGAGAGCAGGTCGCGGACGACGACCGCGCCGTGCTCGCGGTACTGGTAGCTGATCAGGTCGCGGTCGGCGAGCGCGTGGGTCGACCCGACCGCCGACCCCTCCTGTCCGGCGCAGGGCGCGTACGTCCCGATCCGGCCCTGTCGCTGGAGGCTCACCGCGCGCTCGTCGAACCGGCGGGTGGTGACCAGGTCGCGGTAGATCTCGCGGAACCGCTCGTCGGAGAGGTCCGGGAGCGTCGCGTCCGGCAGCGGACTCCCGTCCGGCCCGAGCACCCTGAAGACGTCCGCGTCCGCGAGCGGATCGGTCGCGTCCTCGCGCCCGGGCGCGGCGGCCTCTGCCGGCGCGTTCGCGCCGGTGCCGTTCTCGTCCATACGCGATCGGTGTGCGCGCCGATCACAAGGAGTTAGCGGTCGCGGCGGCCCCCGATCGTTCCCGGCTCCGCCGGCGGACGTACGTGATCGGGAGGCCGACGAGGACGCCCGCGACGGCGACGGCGCCGAGCACGAACCCGACGAGCAGCGGCACGGGGCCGGCCACGAGCATCTCCGGCCCCCAGACGAGGACGAACCGAGCGGTCCAGAGGCCTCCCGTGACGAGCGCGGTAAAAAGGCCGAACGCGGCCCCCCGGAGGTACGTGACGGTCCCCGACCGTTCCACGATCGCCCACCAGACGCCCGCGCCGGCGACGAGCGCCGGGGCCGCGAGGAGCGGCATCGCGAACGCGGCCGGGAGGCCGATCACCTCCGCGAAGAGGCCGAGCATGCTGGAGAGCGCGAACGCCGTGAGGGTCGCGCAGCCGAACGCGTAGCCGCCGGCGAGCAGCGCCCACCGCCGCGGCGACGAGCGCCTCGATCCGGAGCCGAGCGAATCGTCCATACTCGCCGGTCGCGGGCCCGGGTGAAAGCGTTTGGCGTGGGTGAAACGTCGATTTGAGCTACCGGCTCACGGCGTGATGACGGCGCGCCCGTCGATCTCGCGGTGTTCGAGCTTCTCGGCGACCGTGTTCACCTCGCCGAGGTCGTACCGGCTGGTGTGGAGGTCGACGTCGCCCTGCTCGACGAGTGCGACCAGCTCCTGCAGCTCCGCGTACCGGCCGACGATGTTGCCGACGAAGGAGAACTCGCCGTTCACCAGCGCCTGCGCCGGCTCGTGGACGTGTCCGCCGTAGCCGATGATGTGGTGGTCGCCGCCGGCGGCGGTGATGTCGGGCGCGTACGCCGTGGTGACGTCTTCTCCGACGAAGTCGAGCACCTGCGCGGCCCCCGTCCCGTCGGTGATCCCCTCGATCTCGGCCGCGACGTCCGCCTCGCCCGGGTTGATCAGGTGGTCCGCGCCGTACCCGTCCGCGAGGTTCAGGGCGGACTCCTTCAGGTCGACCGCGGTGATCCGGGCCGCGCTCATCGCGTCGAGGCACTGCAGGCCGATGTGGCCCAGTCCCCCCACGCCGATGACGACCGCGTGGTCGCCCGGGTTCAGGTCGGCGACCGCCTTCTTCGCGGCGTGATACGCCGTGATCCCGGCGTCGGCGTGGGGCGCGATGTCGATCGGCTCGACGCCGGACGGGAGCGGGATCACCGAGCGCTCGCTGGTGTGGAGGTACTCGGCGAAGCCGCCGTCGACCGTGAGGCCGTTGAACGCGTCGTTCTCGCAGTACATCGTCTCGCCGAGCCGGCAGGGACGGCAGGTGCCGCAGGTCTGGACCGGGTGGCAGATCACCGGGTCGCCCTCGGAGACGATGGTGACGTCCTCGCCCGTCTCGACCACCGTGCCGGCGTTCTCGTGCCCGAGAGTCATCGGGAGGTCCTGCGGGACGTACTGCTCCCACATCCCCTCGATGATGTGGTTATCCGTCTGGCACCAGCCCGCGCCCTCGACCTCGACGATCACGTCGCTCGCGCCCGTCGCGTGCGGTCGGTCTACCTCGTCGATCGTGAGTCCCTCTGTCATGTCCTCCGTGTACTCGTGGAGTCTGGCAGCTTGCATGTGTTACACACACACTCGGCCCCCATCATAAACGTTCGTTATGGATACCTAACCGCCCGGCTCCGGCCGACCGCCGCGAAGGGAGTCGGTTGACTAACAGTAAAAATACTGAACGATCCTTATAGTTATGTGTGACCACGCCCCACGCCTACTCGTATGTACGAGATGGACGGCGAGGAGATATTCGTCATCGACGGCCACGTTCACATGTGGGACGCCCGGGAGGAGAACATCATCCACGAGGGGGGCGAGCAGTTCCTCCAGTGTTTCTACGACTACCACACCGGGTTCACGCCCGAAGAGGAGCAGTGGGACATCGACACGTACCGGCATTACGGCGCCGACAAGATGACCGAGGACCTGTTCGGCAACGCGGCCGCCGACATGGCGATCTTCCAGCCAACGTATCTCGACGACTTCTACGACGAGGGGTTCAACACGACCGAGCAGAACGCCGAATTGGCGGAGGAGTACCCCGAGCGGTTCGTCTTGAACGGGAGCTTCGACCCGCGTGACGGCGAGGAGGGCCTGCGCTACCTCGAACACCTCAAGGAGGAGTACGACATCCCCGGCGTGAAGCTGTACACCGCCGAGTGGCGTGACGACTCGAAAGGGTGGCGGCTCGACAGCGACGACGCCTTCGAGTTCTTAGAGAAGTGCGCGGAGCTCGGCATCGAGAACATCAACGCTCACAAGGGGCCGACGATCCGTCCGCTGAACCGCGACGCGTTCGACGTGAAAGACGTCGACGACGCCGCCTCGTCGTTCCCGGAGCTCAACTTCATCGTCAACCACGTCGGGCTCCCGCGGCTCGACGACTTCTGCTGGATCGCGGCCCAGGAGCCGAACGTCTACGGCGGGCTCGCGGTCGCCTCCGCGATGTCGACCCATCGCGAGCGGAAGTTCGGCGAGATCATGGGCGAGCTCCTCTTCTGGCTCGGCGAGGACCGGATCCTGTTCGGCTCCGACTACGCGCTGTGGAACCCCGACTGGCTCGTCGACCAGGTGATGAACGCGGAGCTCACCGACGAGCAGAAAGACGAGTACGGGGTCGAGCTCGACGTCGACACGATGAAGAAGATCATGGGCGAGAACGTGGCGGAGCTGTACGACATCGACATCGAGGAGAAGAAGCGGCAGTTCCGCGACGACGACATCACCGAGCGGTTCGACCTCGGGGCCCACTACGGCGGCGACGCGGGGGCCGCGGCGGACTGATGTCGGGGAGCAGCGCCGACTCGACGGGCGGTCACGCGGGCGAGCGGTCGACCAGTTCCCGGGGCGACCCCCGAGACGTCTCGGCGGTCAGGGAGCGACTCGACCGCGTCGAGGACCCGGAGCTCGCCCGCTCCATCGTCGAGCTCGACTACATCGACGCGATCGAGACCGACGGCGACCGCGTCGAGGTCCGGTTCACCCTCCCGACGGCGTGGTGTTCGCCGGCCTTCGCGTGGATGATGGCGACCGACGCCCGCGACGAGGTCGAGGCGCTCGACTGGGTCCGCGAGGCGCGGATCGAGCTGTGCGACCACATGCACGGCGCGGAGATCACGACCGGCGTCAACGCACGCGACACCTTCGGCGAGACGTTCCCGGACGCCGACGGCGGGGTGGCCGAGGTCCGGGCCGCCATCGCCGACAAGGCTCGCGTCTCCAGACAGCGCGAGGCGGTCCAGACGCTGCTCGACGCCGGCGTCGACCCCGAGCAGGTCGTCTCGCTCGAACGGGCCGACCTGACGGTCGTCGGCGACGAGGCGCACGTCGACCTCGACGGGTTGTCGGTCGTCGTCGACGCCGCGCCGGTCGCCGACTACATCGACCGCGTCGAGACGAGCGGCCACGTGACGGAACCGGACGACACGCTGTTCCTGACGCCGGAGGCCGACCCGATCCCGGCCGACCGGCTGGACGTGGTCCAGAAGCGGTCCCGGCTCGCGAGCGTGAACATGGGCGGCCAGGGCGCCGTCTGCGACGCGCTTCACCGCGCGCGCCACGGGCCCGACGGCCCGGACGGGTCGGGAGCGTCGTACGTCGACAGGTCGGACCCCGACGGGTCGCTCGCGTACGACGGCGACGTCGACGAGTTCACGTCGACGTGGACGCTCGGCACCGACGACTGAGCGGCGTCCCGCCCTCAGCGGATCGGGCCGAGTCCGCCGAGCCCGCCGCCTCCCGACCCGCCGTCCTCTTCGGGCTCGCCGTGGCCCTCCTTCTCCAGTCCGTGTCGGCCGCCCGCGGCCCACTCGTCGCGGTCCCAGCCGCACTCCGGGCACTCGCCCTCGCCCCAGTCGAAGGCCTCGCCGCAGCCGAGGCAGGCGTTCTCCGTGTTCATAGGTCACAGTACTCACGGACCGACAAAAGCGTTCACAACAGCTCGCGGAACTCCCCGAGCGGCGGGAACCGGAGCGCGTCTCCGGTACCGCCCCCATCACCGCCTGCGTCCGGATCGACGACGACCGGAGCCAGCCGGTCCGCGTCGGTGACGAGCGGGGAGTCGAACGCGCCGGTCCCCATGTCGTTGACTGCCACGCCCGGTGCGAGCCGGGTGAACGCGGGCAGCACGAGGAGGTCGGCGCCGCGGTAGACCCCCTCGCCGCGGAGGAAACAGGAGCGGCGGTCGCCCTCGATCTCGATCGTCGGGTGGAGGTGGCCGATCACGTACCGGTCTCCCCTGGCCGACGGCGGCTCGTGGCCGTGACAGACGACGGTACGAGGCGCGTCGGGGTCAGCGCCGTCGCTCGGGCTCTCGGGGCTTGTGCCGAGGACGTACTCCTCGCGCACCGGGCCGTCCCACGCGTTCGCGAGTGCGGTGTCGTGGTTGCCAGCGACGAGTTCGAGGGCGGCGCCGTGTCCCTCGCAGGCGTCGCGGAGCGCGGCCAGCGTCCCGCGGCTCCGGTCGCTGACTCGGTCGAACGTGTGGACGACGTCGCCGGCGACGACGACGGTCGCGGGGTCGAACCGATCTAGGAGCGCAGTCAGGCGATCGACGAGGTCCTCGCGCTCGCCGATCGGGAGCGAGAGCGCGGAGGCCTCTCCCCGACCGACGTGGAGGTCGGCGACGACGAGCGCGTCGTGACGGCCGAGGTACGCCGCGCGCTCGGCGAAGGCGACGCCCGTCACCGCCCGAAGCCCGTCGGGGGATCGGTGCGGTCGGTCCGGGGGTCGGTTCCGTCGGTCCGGGCGGCGGGTCGGTTCCGGCCGCTCTCTTCGCCCGCGCCGCCGGCGTGGTTGCGGGCGGTCGCGTACGCCTCGCGGACGCGCCGGAACGACTCCTCGTCGCCGCCCTGGTCCGGGTGGGTCTCCTTGACGCGCTCCCGGTAGGCGCGCTTCACTTCGTCGGCGTCGGCGTCGCGGTCGACGTCGAGCTCCGCGAACGCCGCGGCGACCGGGTCGCGGCCGCCGCCCTCGGCTGACAGGTCCGGCCCCCAATCGGGCTCGATCACGTCGAACGGGAGGCGACGGCCGAGCCCGCGGCCCGGCATCTCGTGCTCGCAGAGGACGGTGTAGACGCCCTCGCCCTCCAGTCTGAAGTAGTCGTGCGCATCGAACGTGATGGCGACCTCGCGCTCGGGGAGGTAGAAGGGGACGGCCACCTCGCCGAACGCGTGGTCCTCGCGGAACCGCTCGTCGACCGCCGTCAGGTACTCCCGGATCTCCCGGCGTCGTCGCTCGTCGCCCGCGGCGGTCCGGTCGTCGCCGGCCGCGGCGACGCTCGGGGCGACGAACCGGTTGCCGAGGTAGAAGACGAGCGCCGCGAGCGCGGACGCGACGCCGCCGAGCGCGATCCCTACGAGGATCCACGGCGGCACCGCGCTGATGAGCTCGACGACCACGCCCCGGGTAATGGCTCGGCGCGTATCAACCCCTCGCCCGGCCGGCGGTCCGGCGAGCGACGCGCTCCGGATCAGAGCAGACCGGTCGGAAAACCCGGGGCGGCGTCAGATCATCCCTTTCGACTCCAGGCCGTCGAGGATGTCGTCGACGAGCTCCTCGGCGGTGTCGTAGGGGAACTCCTGTTCGCTGCCGAGCTTCGCGGCCAGCTCCATCGCCGTGAGGCTCACGTCGCCGGCCTCGAACCGCGTCGCCGGGCCGTCCGGGAGCGCCGGGACGAGATCCATCTGGTTCTCGACCGGGAAGTCGGCGCCGCCGAACGCGTCCAGGAACTGTTCGCGGAGTTCCGCTCTGACATCACTCATACACTCACTTCCCGCAAGCCGCCGCAAAAGCGTTGCGGACAACGATAAACGAGTTTGCCATTTGTAAGCGACGACGCGGACCCGGTGGTGGAGTGCGAGCGTCGCCGGCCGGGCGCGGGAGCGGCGACGGCCGCGCCGGAACCGGCCCGTCTTTGCCGTCGAGCCACAACGTCCGCCCATGTCGTTCGACTTCGACTTCGACCTGCTCCGAGAGCTGACCGAGGCCCGCGGGGTCCCGGGGTACGAGGACGACGTCCGGGATATCGTGCGCCGCGAGTTCGCGGACACCGCCGACCGGGTCCGCACCGACGCGATGGGGAACGTGGTCGGGACGGTCGAGGGCGACTCGGACTACTCGGTCGCGGTCGCGGCCCACATGGACGAGATCGGCTTCATGATCCGACACGTCACCGACGAGGGGTTCGTGCAGGTCGACCCGCTCGGGGGGTTCGACGCCCGCGTGCTCCGCGCGCAGCGCGTCACCGTTCACGGCGAGGAGGACCTCACCGGCGTCATCGGTTCCGTCCCGCCGCACACGCTCACGGACGAACAGAAGGAGGCCGCCGACGAGGTGAAAGACGTCTTCATCGATCTCGGGCGCGACCCGGAGGCGGTCGAGGAGCTGGTCGGCGTCGGCGACCTCGTCACCCTTGACCAGACGACGACCCGGATGGGCGACCGGGTGACCGGGAAGGCGCTCGACGACCGGGTCTGCGTGTTCGCGATGCTCTCGGCCGCCCGCCGGATCGACGACCCCGACGTGACGATCCACTTCGCGGCGACGGTCCAAGAGGAGGTCGGGCTCCGGGGCGCCAGCGCGCTCGGCGTCGACATCGACCCCGACCTCGCCGTCGCCCTCGACGTCACCGTCGCCAACGACGTCCCTCAGATCGGCGACCCGGCCGACGCCGTGACCGAGCTCGGCGAGGGGACCGCGATCAAGCTCAAGGACTCCTCCGTGATCACCAGCCCGAAGGTCCACGGCCGGCTGACCGACGTGGCCGAGGCGGAGGACATCGCCCACCAGCACGAGGTGCTGCCCGCGGGGGGGACCGACACCGCCGGGTTCCAGAACACGGCCGGCGCGAAGCCCGTCGGCGCCATCTCGATCCCGACGCGGTACCTCCACACCGTCACCGAGACCGCCGACGGCGACGACATCGAAGCGACGATCGACCTGCTGACGGCGTTCCTCGACTCCGAAACCGGCGAGCACGACTACACGTTATAACTCACCGCGGTGGCGCGCGCCTCCGAGCGGCCGCCACCGGCGGCCGCGAAGGGGCGCCGCGCGAGGGAGTCGCAAGCGTAGTGGGCGACCGAAGGGAGCCCCGAGCGAGCGACGAGGCTGGGGAGGCGTGAGGTGCGGTGCGGTGCTGTGCGGGGCGGGAATCGA
>NZ_CVRT01000122.1 GCF_001261915.1 Halorubrum sp. SD626R | reverse complement strand
AACTGGCTCGAAGCCTTCGCCGTCTATCACAATTCACGCCAAACTTAACGCGACCGTTTTCTTGTGATAATTCATTTCTATACCCTATCACCTCGCCGGAGTATACTCGATCTCTATCAGATTTTGTTCCATTGAATAGACGATCTACTTCACTACTACCCACTTGACTTGAATGGACATTAGAAATATGAATATCCGAACTATCTGAAACACCTCCCTCGATAAACTGTTTTTTAATATCCGAATTTGGTAACAGGTATGTTGAATTCAAATTAACTGGTTCGCCGACCTTTTGCCTTGGTGCAAGTCGGATAGTGGCTGCATATCGGTTACTGTGCCAAATCGAACCTCTGTCACCACTGATATTCCTGACAGGAACTGTCAAACCATCATTTACACCAGTAAGTACATTTGAATATCCTATATAATCACTATATATAATTTCACCATCGGCAGTAATAGGGTGAATTGAGACGATGTATGGTGTATTTGCTTCAGATATATCACGCACCTCGGAAGTTATATTTGTGATATTGGTAATCCTTCTTGATTCGTATTCTTGATTATTAAACTGGACCGTCCCTAAGTACATTTGAAATTCGTCTTCGGCGACTGCTGACTGTTTTATTTGATCTAGTGTGTCCTTGTCAGTACCGTCCAGTTGAGTTCCAACTCTGCTATCTGGTATAAGATACACGTTAAAACTCCCGCCAAGGGTTGATGTATTAAGAGATAGACCGTTTTTGCTACTCAATTCCTGCACTGTGCGGGACTTATAACTAAGAATATCCCCATTTTCATTAGCGAGAACAATCGTTGAGTTTGCATTTGAAACGACCTTACTGACTGTTACTCCAACTGAGGTCCTACTGTTTTTACGAAGCGTTGTTGAGGCGGTCGCTTGATCGCGGACCGTAATTGAGCCATCAACAAAATCAAATTTTTCAGATTGCCTTATTTGTCCATCAGATTCCAAATCCTTATACCCAACTGTAGAATTGGCATCTGCTATACCTAGCCTGTATTGGATGTCTCCTGCTTTTTTTCCATTTGTTCCATTAACTCCAGCCAATTGCACTGAGTCAACCTGAATAGGATTGCTGGTATTTGACTGATTAATTTTTATTTTGTGTATAGTCTGGTTATCGTTTCTGGTTTTATTTGTTCCAATAACCCGTCCATTTCGAACTTCTGTGTCCCCAATCGCTACTTCAGACAGATCAATATTTGCATTCCTCAATTCTATCAAATTTATATACAATGTCACATTTCCTCCAGATGATTTTTCATTATCTGTTCTGATCTCAATATTAGAAATAGAATGCCTGTTCTCAAATGAGAACAAATTCTCGGTATCACCTGAGTCCGTTATATTGGGTGACCCTCTTGCATCCGTTTCAGCTGATGCCTGAGCTACTCCCACCGCAGCAACTGACACAACAATGACACACATGACGAGGACGGCAACCGGTCGGTACTGAGTTAGGCTACTTCGGTCCATCGTGAAGGGCCACGATCGACGGAGCCGGAGCTACGGAGCGCTCGCATCGCGACATCAGACGAGTTCGCTACGCTGCCACCGTCTCGTGTCGTGGAAACGCTCACTCGGTTGATTGTTTATTAAATCAGTTACGGAGATGGATGTTTCTGATCGCGGAAACATGGTCGACGAACCGACTCCGGTCGGGAGATCTGATCCGTCGCCTCACGGCGATTAACAGCGCTCAAAAACCGGACTGGCGTTCAGCCCGACGACGGGTGTTCGACCTGTACCATCAGCGAGAGGAGGTCGCCACCGGCGTCGACCGCGGTCGGGTGGACGCCGACGAGCGCGACCACGTCCCCTTCGTGCCGGACGGTCGCGACGTAGACGAACACCGGTACGTCTTCGACGCCGCCGCTCTGACCGTCGCCCGCGCCGGCGCCGGTCTCCGCGTCGACCGTCGTTTCGAGGATCGATACCTCGGTCTCGCGACCGAGGACGGTCCGGGTCTCCGACCCCCTCTCCTCGATGTCCTCGGCCCGTACCTCGGTGCCCTCGCCGCCGATCCCGCGCCGGTTGACCCGTTCTAACAGCCGGCGGATCAGCCCCGCGTCTCCCGCGCGGACTAAGGGATTGACCGACCGGCCGCCGATCGACGCGTCGGGCGTGCTCGCCACGAACAGCGCCGACCCGTCGTTCCGATTCTCGTACCCGGCGACCCACGTCGTCGCCGACACCTGCGCGTTCACCCCCGTCGCGTCGAACTCCTGCTCGACGGTGAACGACTCCGGTGCCTCGCCCTCGTACCCGGCCTCCGACGCGGCCATCGCCGTGAGCAGTCCACGTCTGTGCATGCGCCGAGGGGCCCGTTAGGACGATTAAGCGTATCGGCGCGGGGATCACGGTCTGATAATCGGTGGCGCGCCGGGTATCAGATCCGCGGGCGAAGGCACAAAGTTCACGGTGTGGCGTGTGCGAGGTGAGTCAAATGGAACGCCGAGGACAGACGGGGCTGGTGGAAGCGCTCCTCCTTGACGTGGTCCGGCTCCACGAGACGTGGATGGAGGTCGTCTTCCCGCGACAGCTCGATCCGAGCTCGGTGCTGGGGAAGTGGAAACCGGAGACGACCGTCCAGTCGGTCGGATACTACCTCTGGGCGCTGATCGGGGGCCCGCTCGTCGCGGTCACGTACCCGCTCTTGCTCGTCGGGTTCGCCACGCGGTTCTACGCCGCGAAGCTCGATTCGGCGGTCGCCCGCATCGGCGTGGTGGGCGTCGTGGTCGTCGCGACGCTCGTCTGGGGATCGCTAACCCTCCTCGCGCACTTCCAGCTGCCGACCGCGGTGATGCTCGGGATCGGCGGTGCGAGCGTCGTCGCCGTCGTCTCCGCGGGCGCGGCCGCCGGCTTCTCGAAGGTCGGCGGGCGGTTCGTCAGCGTCCTCCTCGCGTACCCGTTCGCGATGACCGCGATCTTCCTCCCGCCGGTGGTCGCCGCGCTTCTCACGCCCGCTATCTCCGGTCTCGTCTTAGATCCGAGCTACGACCTCGCGGTCTGGATCCTCGACACGCTCCTCGGCGTCGGCGGGATCAACGAGACGCTCCGCGGCGCCTTCGACCTGGAGACGTTCGGCGAGCAGTGGGGCGTCGCCGGCCTCGGCTACGTGCTGATGTGGGTCGGGATCTCCGTGCCGCTCGGCTGGTTCCTCGGCGCCCTCGTCGCCCTCGCGAACCTGATCCGGCCGAAGCCGGACGACGCCTGAGACGGGGATCCGACCTCGACGCCGGAGGCGACGCGGACCGGGCTACCCGCTCTGGTCGAACCGCTCACCGGCCGTCTCGAAGGCCGATTCCGACCGCTCCTTGCTCCGGCGCCCCTCGCGTTCCGCGATCGCCTCGGGATCGGGACTGGCGTCGTCGTCGATCCGCGCGAACGACTTGTGGACCTTGGTGTGACACCAGCGACACAGCGCGACCGTGATCTCGTGGGGGCCGGCGTCGTCGGCTCGATCGCTGTCAGCGTTTCCGTCGCTGTCCCCGTCGTCGGCTCTCTCGCGGTCGGTCTCCCCGTCGCTCGCGCCGCCGTACGAGAGGTGGTGTTCCTCCACCAACGGTCGGGCGTCGTCGTGAGCGATCCGGACCTCTTCGAGCCCGCAGCGGCGGCACTCGCGGCCGTCGGTCGTCGAGCGGTAGTGGGGACACCGCCGCCACGCGCCGTCGGGACCGACGTGACAGGCGTACCCGTCGGCGCGTCGGTCCGCGGCGAACTCGGGGTCGTCGCCGGCGCGCGTCAGCGCGAACCGGCAGCGGCCGTCGTCGGTCAAGTGGTCGCAGACGCCGGCGACCGCGTACGGGTCGTCGACGCCGACCGGGGTCCCGTCCGGGGTCCGCTCCATCTCAGATCAGGCTCGCGCCGTCGAGGTCGGTCCGCCCGTAGTCGATGTCGAGGAGCCGCAGGAGGGTCGGCGCGACGTCGAGCAGGTCCGCGTCCTCGACCTTCGCGTCCGGGTGGTCGATGAAGAGAGCGGCGTCCTCGAAGGTGTGCATCCCGGTCCGCGGGCCGTCCGGGTCGAACACCTCGTCGTGGGGGCGGAAGCCGGACTTGAGGTCGAACCCCTCGTTCGGGATGACGACGAGGTCCGGCGCGATCTCGTCGTGGTCGCCGCGGAAGACGGTCTCGCGCTCGACGACACGCCTCGCGACCGGTCGCCCGTCCGGGCCCTCCCACGATTCGAGGGCGTCCTGCAGTTCGGCGCGGACGGACTCGTACTCCGACTCGGGGACGACTCCGTCCGGTTCGCGGCCCTCCAGGTTGAGGTAGAACCGGCCGGGGACCAGCGAGTACGCGCGGGTGTCGCCGTCGATGTCCGTCAGCGCGCCGTGGTCGTCGCCGTCGGTGTACGAGAGCCACCCCTCCCGCTCTAACCACTCGTTGCAGTAGACGTCGTGGCGGAGGCGCGTGAAGCCGTGCGTCGACCCCACGACGAGGCGGACGTCGTTCGGGAGCGCCTCCCGGATCGCGCCCACGTGCTCGTCGAGCGCGGCGTAGAAGTCGAGGAACGCCTCGCGGTACTCGCCCGACTCCGCGTAGTCGCCCCACAGGAAGTGGTTGATCCGGTCGGGGGCCGTGAACACGCCGACGAACAGGTCCCAGTCGTCGCGCTCGACGTACCGAGAGAAGGCGGCGGCGCGGGCGTCGAGCGTCTCGCGGGCGTGCTCGATGAACGCCGACTTGTCCGCCTTATGCCCGAGCTTCGCGTTCACCGACAGCCGGTAGTCGCTTCCCGTCAGGTACTCGCGGAGCTCCTCGGGGTGAGCGGCCTTGTCCAGGTCGGGCGAGAGGTACCCCGACACCATCCGCTGGACCGTCCGCTGCGGGGGGAACGTGACGGGGACGTTCATCACCGTCGCGTCGAGTCCGGCGTCGGTGGCGCGGTCCCAGACCCGAGTCGCCTGCACGTCTCTCCCCATCGGCACGTAGGTGTCGTAGGTGCCGATCTCTCGGTCCTGAAACCCGTAGACTCCGGTCTCGCCGGGATTCCGACCGCTGGTGAGGACGGGCCAGCACGCGCTCGACTCCGGCGGGACGGCGCTGTCGATCGGCCCGGCGTCGCCGGCGTCGCCGATCGCGGAGAGCGTCGGGAACGTGTCCGGGTTGTCGGCGACGAGACCGTGCGGGAGACCGTCGATCCCGAGGAACGCTACGCGCGGGGTGTCGGTCCCGCGCAACCGGTCGAAGAGGCCCATAGGGGTACATCCGCCGTCGGGGGCAAAAGGGTTGACATCGCCCCGGCTCGGGACCCTTTTGAGGCGTCCCCACGAGGGTGAGGCATGGAGACGCGACGCGCGCTGCTCGTCGACGCGTTCACGGACGAACCGCTGGCCGGGAACGTCGCCGGCGTGGTGCCGGACGCCGCGGGGCTGAGCGACGACCGGATGGGGAGGGTCGCCGCCGAGCTCGGCGCCTCCGAGACCGCGTTCCTGTCCGACGCGGGCGACGGCGCCGACGAGCGGGTCCGGTACTTCACTCCCTCCACCGAGGTCGACCTCTGCGGCCACGCCACGATCGCGAGCTACGCCGCGCTGTACGCCGCGGGCGAGGTCGACGCCGGAGAGCGCACCCTCCGGACGAACGTCGGCGACCTCGAGATCCGGATCGACGACGACGGCACCGTCTGGATGCGGCAGAACCCGCCGACGGTCGACGTCGTGAGCGAAGCCGAACTCGACGCCGACCGCCTCGGCGGCGCGCTCGGGATCGACCCCGCGGCCCTCCGCGACGTGGGAGCCGACCTCCCGGTCGCCGTCGCCTCGACCGGGCTCCCGTGGCTCGTCGTCCCGGTCAACTTCTTGGAGCGGCTCGGGGAGGCCGAGCCCGACGCGGCCGCCGTCGAGGCGATCTCAGATGCGCACGACGCCGCCGGGATCTACGCGTTCACGTTCGACGCGCTCGACGCGGAGTCGACGCTCCACGGCCGGGCGTTCGCGCCCGCGGTCGGCGTCGCCGAGGACCCCGTGACGGGCACGGCGAGCGGCGCGGTCGGGGCGTACCTCCGGGCCGTCGACGCGTTCGACGGCGATTTCCCCGAGGAGCTCCGCTTCGAACAGGGCCACTTCCTCGACCGGCCCGGGCACGTCAGGGTGCGCGTCGACGGGGACGCGGTCCGGGTCGGCGGCCGCGCGGTCGTCTCGACGGAGGGCGAGCTGACGCTGCCGGACGAGAGCGACGACGACGAGATCATCGAGGCGTGAACCGTGCGGGCGCCGAGCGGGCCGCGAGGGAGCGATTTCCGTAGGCATCGGCCGGGTCGATCGGTTCGCCGGCTCCGGTCGACCGGGAGCCGAACGCTTAGGTTCGCGCGAACCGTATCCCGTGCATGGAGTTCGACCTGCCCCGCGCGGCCGGGATCGTCGCGTTGATCATCGCCCTCGGTACCGCCGGCGTCGCCGTCGGAACGCCGATGGGGATCGGGACGACGCTGATGATGGTGCTGCCGTCGATGCTCGTCTTCGGCGCCGTCGCGTTCGCCGTCGGGATGAAACACGGCGAGTTCCGCGCGACGCGGGCCTGAATCGGCCGGCTTGGACCGGTGGACCCGATCCGACGGGCCCGGGGCGGCCGCGGTCCGACCGCCCCGAACCACGACGCTTTTTAAAATGCCACCGACAACCGGGAGCCGTGTTGCTCGGGTCGCCGCTCACTGAACTGCTGCTCCTCGTCGCGGGCGCCGCCCTCCTCTACGCTGGCGCCGAACTGCTCGTCAAGGGCGCCAGCGACCTGGCGCTCGCAGTCGGCCTGAAGGCGTCGACGGTCGGCGTCACCGTCATCGCGTTCGCGACGACCGCCCCCGAGCTGTTCGTCTCGCTGCTCGGCGCCGTGACGGTGTCGACGGACGTGGGGCTCGGGACGATCCTCGGCTCGAACATCGCCAACATCGGGCTCGTGCTCGGCGTCTCGGCGCTCATCCGCCCCCTCGACGTCTCCGAGACGGTGTTCGAGCGCCACGTCCCGTTCATGGTGCTCGCCGCGCTGCTGCTCGTCGGGCTCGGCTGGAACGGTCGGATCGGCCGGCCGGGCGGGCTCCTCATGCTCGGGACGCTCGTCGCGTTCACGGTCGTGGTCATGCGCCGGATCCGGCAGACGCAGTCCGGCATCTCCACCGCGGAGCGCGCCGAGATGCCGGACGCGAGCCTCCGCGACGTCGCCGCCGTCGTCGCCGGCATCGCCGCGCTGCTGCTCGGCTCGCAGTGGCTGATCGACGGCGGCGAGTCGCTGCTCTCGGCGGCCGGCTTCTCCGACATCTTCATCGGGCTCACCGTGCTCGCGCTGGGCACCTCCCTGCCCGAGCTGGCGGCGAGCGTCGTTGCCGCCGTCCGCGGCGAGGCCGAGTTCAGCGTCGGCAACGTCGTCGGGTCGAACATCTACAACGTCCTCGCCGTCATCGGGATCATCGCGGTGATCCGACCGATCGGCGTCTCCCCCGGCGTCCGCGGCTTCGAGTTTCCTGCGCTGCTCGCGTTCACCGCTCTCCTCGTCGGGCTCATGTACCGCGGCGAGCGGATCTCCCGCCTCGACGGCGCGGTCCTCGTCGTCGGGTACGGCGTCTTCGCGTATCTGCTGTTCCCGTGAGCGCGAGCGAGATCACCCTGAACCGGTAGCAGACGAGCGACGCTATTTATATACAAATGACAGTCGAGCATCAGCGGTAGCGCGCGGCTATGAGGGCGGTGGTGCGTGCCTGCGAGCGGCCGGCAGGCCGCGAGCCAGCACGCGCGAGGGACGCGGCGACCGGAGGGAGCCGCGAGGCTGGGGAGGCGTGAGGTGCTGTGCGGAGCGGTGCGGGGCGGGACTCAAAGGGGCAGCCGTGAGGCGGGCGCAGGCGTTCACGAGAGCAGAGCTCTCGTGAGCCAATCAGAACGCTCCGCGTTCTGATGACGACGCAAGGACCACAGGGAGCGAGCGACGCGAGCGACCGAGGACCGCAGCGAGCGTGTGCCCGCCTCACGGCTGGGGCTTTGCCGGCGTTAACCGTTGCTCTGTCACCAGCTACCGGAAACAAACGGTCAACCGTAGCCGCAGATGCACCCGACACCGATCACGCGATGTCCTCTCACGATTAAACCGACGCCTATTCGGTCGCCCGTCCCCGACCGGTGTCCGTGATAGCGATCGTCGTCAGCCGGGCCGACAGCGCCTCCGAGCACATCGGCGAGCGCCTGCTGGCGGTCGGCGACTGGGAGCGCCGCGAGGACGAGACGCGCCCCGACGCCGCGGGTGGCGGGACCTACTACCGGACCGACGGGTTCGAACTCCGGGAGTTCGACGACCTCCACATCGAACTCGACGACCCGGCCGCCGCGTTCGGCGGCGGCCGCGAGGGCGACGGGCAAAACGCCGACGAACCCGACGCCGATATCGACTTCCTCGTCTTCGTCTCCAGACACTCCGGGGAGACGGGGGAGCTCCTGACCGCGCACGTCACCGGCAACTTCGGGTCGGCGCCGTACGGCGGCGAGCCGGAGGCGCTCGCGACCGCCGCTCCCGGCGCCGAGAAGCGGGTCGTCGAGGCCTTGGCAACGCACGCGCCCGAGGGGTACGATGTCGGCATCGAGTGCACGCACCACGGGCCGACCCACGTGTCGGTCCCCTCGCTGTTCGTCGAGCTCGGCTCCGACGAGCCGCAGTGGGAGGACCCGGAGGCGGCCGAGGCGGTCGCGCGGGCGGTCCTCGACCTGCGGGGCACCGGGTCGGACCTGGCCGACACCCGAGCCGAGGACGCAGTCGACGACGCGCGCGACGCCTCCCCCCGCCACGTCGTCGGCTTCGGCGGCGGCCACTACGCGCCGCGGTTCACGCGGATCGTCCGCGAGACGGCGTGGGCCGTGGGCCACGTCGGCGCCGACTGGGCGCTCGGCGAGATGGGCGCGCCCGAGGCGAACCGCGAGACGATCGAGCAGGCGTTCGCGCGCAGCCGCGCCGACCGCGCCGTGATCGAGGGCGACAGGCCCGAGCTCGCGGCCGTCGTCGATGACCTCGGGCACCGCGTCGTGAGCGAGACGTGGGTCCGAGAAGTCGGCGACCGCCCGCTCGCCCTGGTTGAACGGTTGGAAGCCGACCTCGCGACCGTCGACGACGGGCTCCGGTTCGGCGACGTCGTCCCCGCAGAGTCGACCCCTGACGCCGTCCGGGTCCGCGAACTCCCGACGGAGCTCCTGTCGCGGGCACAGGGGATCGATCCGGCGGCGGCCCGCGACGCGGTCGAGCGGAACGCGGTCGCGTTCGACACGGAACAGGCCGGGACTCGCGCCGCCGGCGCAGTCGCCCTCCCTGCCGCCGCGGACGCTCCCGGCTACGCCGACCTCGTCGACGACCTCGCGGGAGTGCTCGCGGCGGGATACGACGAGATCGAGGTGACGGACGAAGCGGTGATCGCCCGCGAGACCGCCTTCGACCCCGACCTGGCGCTGGACCGCGGCGTCCCGGCCGGACCGGCGTTCGGCCGGCTCGCCGACGGCGAACCGGTCGAGGTCGACGGGGAGACCGTGGAGCCGGAGGAGGTGTCGCGGGCGCGGACGGAGCGCTTCCCGGTCGACGCGGCGGACGCGGACGAGTGAGCTCCGAGGGAAACGAGCGTTCCGAGCGACCGCTTCCCCGCACCGGCGACGACGATCGCCTCTCCGCACCGGCGCCGATCTCGCCCGTCTGACCCGCGTCAGACGATCGGGCAAAAATAAATACGTCCGGGTCGCAACCACACCACATAATGGACTCCATCGTAGAGGACGCCATCGACGAAGCCGAGGAATCCCCGGCCGACGACGCCGGGGAGGCCGGCGCCGGCGCGAACGACGCGACCGCCGGCGCCCCGCCGCAGTCCGGAACGATGACCGACGACGAGCTGCAGGACGTCCTCCAGGACCTGCAGACCAACATCACCGTCGTCGGCTGCGGGGGCGCCGGCGGCAACACGGTGAACCGGATGCGGGAGGAGGGGATCCACGGCGCGAAGCTCGTCGCCGCCAACACCGACGTTCAACACCTCGTCAACATCGACGCCGACACGAAGATCCTCATGGGCCAACAGAAAACGCAGGGGCGCGGCGCCGGCTCCCTCCCGCAGGTCGGCGAGGAGGCCGCCATCGAGTCCCAAGAGGAGATCCAGGACGCCATCGACGGCTCCGACATGGTGTTCGTCACCGCCGGGCTCGGCGGGGGCACCGGCACGGGGTCGGCCCCGGTCGTCGCGAAGGCCGCGCGCGAGTCGGGCGCGCTCACCATCGCCATCGTCACGACGCCGTTCACCGCCGAGGGCGAGGTCCGACGGACGAACGCCGAGGCCGGCCTCGAACGCCTCCGCGACGTGAGCGACACGGTCATCGTCGTCCCCAACGACCGCCTGCTCGACGCGGTGGGGAAGCTCCCGGTCCGGCAGGCGTTCAAGGTGTCCGACGAGGTGCTGATGCGCTCGGTGAAGGGGATCACGGAGCTCATCACGATGCCCGGGCTCGTCAACCTCGACTTCGCCGACGTCCGCACCGTCATGGAGAAGGGCGGCGTCGCGATGATCGGGCTCGGCGAGTCCGACTCCGACTCGAAGGCCCAAGACTCCGTGAAGTCGGCGCTTCGCTCCCCGCTGCTCGACGTCGATATCTCCGGGGCGAACTCCGCGCTCGTGAACGTCACGGGCGGCACCGACATGTCCATCGAGGAGGCCGAGGGCGTCGTCGAGGAGATCTACGACCGGATCGACCCCGACGCGCGGATCATCTGGGGGACCTCGGTCGACGACGAACTGGAGGGCGAAATGCGGACCATGATCGTCGTCACCGGCGTCGAGTCGCCGCAGATCTACGGCAGCAACGGCGAGCCGCCGGAGGGGGCGTCCGGGGAGATGGAAGACATCGACTACGTGGAGTGAGGCGTCGGCGACGCGTCCCGTCCCGACAGCGTTCCCGCTCGCGTTCGCCGGCGCCCTCGTTAGACCGCGGTCTCCCCGCGAGCGAGACGATCGCCTCGCATCAAAAGGTAAAAACCGTCTCGCCCCGAAGCGCGTCGTAACATGGATGTTCCGTACGACCTCAACAGCTACGTTCGGGTGCTGAAGCTCGCGAGCACGCCGAGCACCGACGAGTTCCTCCAGGTGTCGAAGATCGCCGGCGCCGGCATCCTCCTCGTCGGCTTCATCGGCTTCCTGATGTTCGCGATCATGAGCCTCCTGCCGGGGGTCGGCGTCTGATGCCGATCTTCTCGGTCAAGACCACCGCGAGCCAGGAGCGGACCGTCGCCGACATGCTCGCCGAGAAGGAGATGCCGGAGATCCAGGCGGTCATCGCCCCCGACCAGCTCACGAGCTACGTGATGGTCGAGGCGACGGACGG
>NZ_CVRT01000121.1 GCF_001261915.1 Halorubrum sp. SD626R | reverse complement strand
TCACTCGACTTCCAGCCACGGGACCTCCATCAGCGGCGGGATGTGCGTCTCGATGTGGTGTTCCCACACGCCCTCCTCGCCGAACGCCTCACCGTGGTCGGCGGTGACGACGACGGTGCCGTCGAGCTCCTCGACGAGCTCCGCGACCGATTCGAGTGCGATCCGCAGGTTCTCCTCGTAGAGCCGGAGCGCGGTGACGCGGGTCCCGTCTTTCACGAGGTCGGCCGGGTCGAGCTCCAGCCAGAGCCCCGCCTTCTGCGCGAACTCGCTGTCGTCCAGCCGGCTCTCGATCTTCGGCCGGACCGAGTCGCTGAGCGAGGAGAGGAGGCCGCCGTCGTCGCTCTCGCTCCCGTCGCCGTCTCCCTCTTCCTCCTCCTGCCGTTTGATCCCCTTCTGAATCTGCTTGAGCTTCTGGCCCTTCCCGCGAGAGAGGTACGGGGCGTGGGGCTGCATGTAGTGGAGCACCGTGCGATCGGCGCGCTCGACGGCGTCGAGGTTGTTCCGGTACGCCTCCGCGAGCCCCTCCGGCGGGACCGTGCCGAGGTCGTCGTCCCAGCCGGTCTTCCAGACGTCGTGGATGTCGCTGATGTGCTCGGAGGCGGTCCACTCGTAGTCGCAGCTCGCGCCCCACTTCAGCTCGTTCAGCGGGATCCCGAGGTCGTTGATGAAGGGATTCCCCGAGAAGTAGGCGATGTCGTGGTCGCCGGTGAACGTCCGGTAGGCCCACTCCGGGGTCGACGAGCCGACGCTCCAGCGCTTCTCGAGGTCGCCGTCGAGGTACTCGTCGTACACGTCCTCGAACACGTCGTAGCGACACGCGTCGAGGACCAGACAGTAATCCCACTCGGACTCGAGGAACCGCTGGTCGTCCATAGGTTGCGCTACCGTACCCGACCGACCGTTGTATTCTTGTTGGTGCTCGGCCGCGGGGAGCCGCCCGGGAATCGCCGGACTGGACCGGTCCGCGGCCGACCGCGGCGATCAGACGTTTCAAGTTCGGCAGCGACGCAGGGGCCGTATGGACGGGACGCGTCGCCGCGGGCTGGTGATCGGGGGGGTCGCGGCGATCGCGATCCTCGCGGTGTTGTTCGTCGTCGTCGGCGCGGACCGCGTGGTCGACACGCTGCTCGCGGCCGACCGCGGGCTGGTCGCAGCGACGTTCGGGCTCGCGCTCTGCTGGCTGCTCGCGTGGAGCCTGATGCTCAGGACGGTCCTCGGCGCGGTCGAGGTCGACCTCCCGGTAGCCACGTCGTTCCTCGTCTACGCCGGCGCAGTCTTCGCGAACAACGTCACGCCCTTCGGACAGGCCGGGGGCGAGCCGGTCGCCGCGGCGCTCATCGCGAAGGTGTCCGGGTCTCGCTACGAGACGGGGCTGGTCGGCATCGCCAGCGTCGACGTGCTCAACGTCGTCCCCTCGATATCGCTGGTCTTCCTCGGCGTCGGCGCCTACGCCGCCACCGCGGCCGTCGGCGAGCGCCTCGGGGTCGCCGTCGCCGTCGCCGTCGCCCTGATCGCGGCGATCGCGACCGCGATCGCCCTCGGCTGGCGCTACCGCCGGGCGATCGTCGACCGCCTTCCGGCCGCGGTCGGCGGACTCCTCGGTCGACTGAGGCGGTTCGACGCGGCCGCGGTCGAGGCGGCGCTCGCGACGCGATTGGAGAACTTCTTCGCGGACATCGAGCGCGTCGGCACGAGCCCCCGCCGCCTCGCGGCCGCGGTCGGCCTCTCGCTGACGGGGTGGACGCTGCAGGCGGCCGCGCTCGCCGTCGCGTTCGCCGCCGTCGGGAGCCCGATTTCGCCGGAGGTCGCGCTGTTCGCAGTCCCGCTCGCGTACGTCGCGGGCGCCACGCCCCTCCCCGGCGGGCTCGGCGGTATCGAGGCGGCGTTCGTCGCGCTGCTCGTCCCCACCACGGGCGTCGCCGCGTCGACCGTCACCGCCGCGGTGCTCGTCTTCCGCGGCGCCGTCTACTGGCTTCCGATGCTGATCGGCGGCCTCTCGGTCTCGGCGCTGGGGATCGAGGCGGTGCGGTGAGAGAGCCGGGAGCGCGAAGCGGGTGGCGGAACGCCCGCGACGACGTCAGATTTCCCTCGACGGTTCGCCGTCAGCCGCCGTCGGCCTCCGCGACGCCGGTCAGTTCGTCGACCGCGAGCCGGACGAGCGCGAACATCGCGTCTTCCGGCGCGTCGAACACGTGGTAAAACGGGATCTCGATGTCGCGCTCGGCCTGACTGACCGAGCGGTCGCCCGGGCGGTGCGTGTCCAGGTCGTCGACGGCGCTGCGGTGTTCCGGTCTGCCGCGCGCGATGACGCTCGTCCACCCCGCCTCGGTCTCGGCGGCGACGACGAACGTCGCGCGCTCCGTCGCGTCGATGAACTCCCGCTTGCGGCTTCCCGGGGCGTATCCGAGCCGAAAGTACACGTCTCGATCCGCCGGGTCGTACGTGAACGCCACCGGGACGGCGTAGGACTCGTCTCCCTTCGCCAGCGAGAGGGTCCCCACGGACTGCGATTCGAGGAACGACTCGATCGCCGCGTCGTCGAGCGCCTCGGCCGTCGGCCGACTCATACGTCGACATGTGCCAGTAGCATCCTAAATCCATCGCGGGCGAGTCCGTCGGCGTCCGCGATCTCGGTTCCGTCCGCGCCGTCGGCGGCCGGGCACTCGATCGAACGCCGGACGACCGCCCGCCGGTCGATTCGGCTCAGAAGAACAGCCACAGCACGAGCAGCACGTACAGCGCCAGCAGCGCGATCACCGTCAGCCGGATGAGGATGTTGACGCTGAAGACGAGCCCGTTGTAGTCGTTTTTCAGCAGCTTGAGCGGCTCCGTCTTCTCGCTTTCGAGTCCGATCGTCGCCGGGGAGACGTCGTCGATCGCGCGCTGGACCGCGGCGTCGAGCGCCTCGACGTTCGACCGGGTCTTGTTCGCGAGCTCGTGGACCGAGGCGTGCGTGTCGGTCGAAAACACGAGCACCTCGTCGAACTCGCCGCGGTAGCCGGCCGCGAGCTCGCGGATGTCCGGGGTGACGCCGTTCGTGTCGATCCCCATCGTGAGCACGTCCTGGCCGTCGACGGACTCGGCGATCGCGACCATGTCCCGGTCGTCGCGGACGACCTCGAAGCCGGCGGCGTACTCGTGGAGCGGTTCCTCGGCGAGCCGCTCGCGGAAGTCGTCGAAGTGACGCTTCAGCCGGTCCGCCTCGCTCGACCCGTACTGGACCTCCTTCGTCGGCCCGTCCTGGATGTCGTGCTTGTGGAGGTCGACCAAGAGCAGCTCGGAGCCGTCGACGTCGCGGGTGAAGACGCCGGTGTCGTAGTCGTCGATCCCCTCGCTGTGGAGGTAGACGACCTCCCTGTCGCCGAACCGGCGGCCGTAGAACTCGACCTCGCCGTAGTCCCCGTGGACGAGCCGCGAGGCGCGGCCGACGCCCTCCGGGTCGCCGACCGCGTCGAGGATCTTCCCGGCGTCGGTCGGGTTCGAGAGGTCCTCCTTGTGCGTGCAGGGAACGTGGAGGAAGAAGCCGTCCCGGTCGCCCTCGTTCAGCGCGTCGATGACGTTCCCGCTGAGCTGGCCGCCGCCGAACCCGCCGAGCGGCCCGGGGTGGACCCACGGCGCGGCGAGGGTCAGCCGGTCCCCGTTGTCGATCGCGAGCGTCTCGACGGCGGGCTCGGCCTCGACGCCGAGGTCGAGCGACTCCCGGTCGTTACGGAGGATACCGGACGTGAGCGCGAACGCGGAGACGTCCGTGTTGCTCCGGATGAGATAGTCGACCAGGGCGAGCACGGAGACGAGGAACCCGGCCGCGATCAGCAGCGACGCGAACGCGAACACGTGCCGGTACGTCGAGAAGCCGAGGTCCGCGCCCCCGAACGCGTAGAACGCCGCGATCAGCGCCGCCGGCTCCGCGAGCGACACGAGGAGGATCCGCTTGTAGCGGTCGATCCCCACCGACACGACGAGCGCGAGGATGTTGATCAGGTAGACGGTGATGAAGAGGAGCCAGACGATGCTCCACGCGTTCCCCACGTCGTTGGCACCGGAGAGCACCAGCGCGTAGACGAAGAAGACGAACTGGTTGGCCAGTGCGAGGAAGAAGCTCCACGACCGCGGGTAGCTGGGAAGCAGGCGGTGGAACAGCTCGCCGGCGAACAGGAACGGCAGGACGAAGAGGAGGGCGGCGACCGGGAGGACGCTCTCGGGCGCCGGCACGACGAAGATCGACATCGACAGCGCGGCGTACGAGACGAGGCTGTAAATGACGCCGAGCCCGATCAGCGCCGGGAGCTGTAGCTTCAGCGGCGGGACGCTGAACACCAGCCGCTGGAAGACGTCGACGTTGTCCGCCCCCATCTACGAGGTCACCCCGTAGATCGACTCCAGCTCGTCTATCGTGCGGGTCACGGAGAACCCCTCGACCGCCTCCCGGGTCCGGCGGTCGCCGTCGAGGCAGTCCCGCACCGCTCGCTCCATCTCGTCGAGGTCACCGTACGCGAACCGGGCGCCGTTGGCCTCGCCGATGGTCTCGTCGAACGGGGAGACGTCGGCCGCGGCGACCGGGGTCCCGCAGGCGTTCGCCTCCAGCGTCGAGAGCCCGAGGGTGTCGCAGGTCGAGGCGGTGACGAAGACGTCGAGCGCGGAGTAGAACGCCGGCAGGTCCTCGCGCGGGAGGAAGTCGCGGAATCGGGCGTTGTCCGGGGCGTCGCCTTCGAGGGCGTCCCGCACCGGTCCCTCACCGACGAGCTCGAAGCGGGTATCCGGCATCCGCTCGGCCAGCCGGAGAATTTCGTCGACGTTCTTGTTGCGGGTCATCCGGCCGCTGTAGCCGACCGTCGGCTCGTCGCGCTCGAACCGCGAGCCCTCCACGGGGCGGAACGTGTCCGTCTCGATGCCGACCGGGAGCCTGCGCGGGGCCACGTCGCGCCGGATCCGCGACGTCGAGGCGGTGACGCAGTCGAACGAGCGGAGGAACCGGTTCTCGTAGGCGACGTACAGGCGCCCGGCGACCTCGGAGAGCGACTCCAGCTTGAGCCCCTGGACGAAGTAGTCCTCGACCGGCGTGTGGTGGGTGTAGACGGACTTCACGCCGCGCTTCTTCGCGTATCGGCGCCCCATGAGTCCGGTCGACGCCGGCCCGTGACAGTGGACCACGTCGAGGTCGGGCAGCGTCGAGAGCCGCCGGTAGAGCGGGACGCGGTACTGGCGGTAGAAGGGGTTCGGCAGCGATCGGACGGGGAGCTCCCGCTCGTCCGGTTCGTGGCTGCTCGCAGGATAGACGACGTACACGTCGTGGCCCCGGTCCTCCAAGCGGTCGCGCCACGCGCGGATCGTGTAGGTGACGCCGTCGACGCCGGGGAAGTAGCTGTCGGTGAAGAATCCGATGTTCATGCGAGGGTCCGTCGTCCGCGCGTCCGCCGGAGGCCGCTCTCGGGAGGGGCGTCGGCGGCGTTCTGACGCGTCGGCTCGCCGGGCGCGGCGTTCGGGGAGGGCGAGAGTCGGCCGGGCCGCGGCGACGCGTCGGGGTGTCCAGCGGGTCGCACGGGTTCTGTCTCTCGAATTCTCCGTCGGATAGCTTCAACATTTTCATTCCGAGCGCGGAGGGCACGGGCCGCTCCGGCGGCGTCCCGGTTGCGCCTCGGCGGCGCCCCGGTCCCGCTCGCGGAGCGGGCCGCCGCGACGGCGACCCCACGCTTAATCCGACGGGGCGCGGATCCCGACGCATGATATCGACGGAGCGCATGGCCGCGGTCGACGCCAACGCCTCGGCCCTCGGCGTGCCGCGCAAACAGCTGATGGAGTCGTCGGGCAATGAGGTCGCCCGCGAGGTGCGCGCGGTCGCCGACCCCGGCGCCGAGGTCGCGTTGCTCTGCGGGCGCGGGAACAACGGCGGCGACGCCTTCGTCGCCGCGCGGTTCCTCTCGGCGTACGACGCGACGGTCCACCTACTCGGCCGTCCGGAGTCGATCCGGACCGACATCGCGCGGGAGAACTGGGCGGCGCTCGGCGCGGCCGAGGTCCCGACCGAGACCGTCACCGACTCGGCCGACCTGTCGCTCGGCGACCCGGACGTCGTCGTCGACGCGATGCTCGGCACGGGCGTGACCGGCGCGCTCCGCGAGCCCGAGCGCACGGCGGCGCGGCTGGCGAACGGGAGCGACGCGACGGTCGTCGCCGTCGACGTCCCGAGCGGGATCGACGCCGACACGGGGGAACCGACCGGGGGCGACGCCGCGGTCCGCGTCGAGGCCGACCGCGTCGTCACCTTCCACGACGAGAAGCCAGGGCTCGGGTCGCTCGACGCGGCGGTGACGGTCGCCGACATCGGGATCCCGGCGGCCGCGGAGCGGTACGCCGGCCCCGGCGACCTGCTCGCGCTCGGGCGGGATCCCGATTCTCACAAGGGCGAGAACGGCGAGGTGCTCGTCGTCGGCGGCGGTCCCTACGCCGGCGCGCCGTCGCTGGCCGCGCGGGCCGCGCTCCGGGCCGGCGCCGACCTCGTGCGCGTCGCCTGTCCGGAGACGGTCGCGCGGACGGTACAGGGGTACTCCGCCGACCTGATCGTCCGCGGGCTCGCCGGCGACCGGATCGGCCCGGCCCACGTCGACCGCGTTCGGGAGCTCGCCGCCGACAACGACGTGGTCGTGCTGGGTCCGGGGCTGGGACGCGGCGACGGCGCGCGGGAGTTCGCCCGCGAGTTCCTCGCCGGCCACGACGGCCGGGCCGTCGTCGACGCCGACGCGCTTCGGGCGGTCCCCGAGGTCGACACGGACGCCGAACTGGTCTGCACGCCGCACCAGGGCGAACTCGTCGGGATGGGAGGCGAGACGGCCGAGGACCCGGACGAGCGCGCCGAACTCGTGCGGGCGTTCGCCGCCGACCTCGGCCACACGCTCCTCGTGAAGGGCGCGGTCGACGTGGTCAGCGACGGCGACGCCGTCCGGCTGAACCGGACGGGGAACCCGGGGATGACCGTCGGGGGGACGGGCGACGTGCTCGCCGGGACCGTCGGCGCGCTGGCGGCCGTCACCGACCCGTTCCGGGCGGCCGTGGTCGGCGCCTACGCCAACGGGCTGGCCGGCGACGCCGCGGCCGACGAGTTCGGGAACGGCCTCGCGGCGACGGACTTACCCGACCGGCTTCCCGAGGCGATGCGTGATGAGTGACGATCCCGCGGACGAGCTGACCCACACCGACGCGTCCGGCGAGGTCCGGATGGTCGACGTGGGCGACAAGCCCGACACGAGCCGGCGCGCGGTCGCGCGCGGCGAGATCCGACTGACGCCCTCGACGGTCGCGGCCGTCGAGGCCGACGAGGTCGGAAAGGGGGACGTGCTGGCGACCGCGCGGGTCGGCGCGGTGCAGGCCGTCAAACACACGTGGGAGACGATCCCGATGTGCCACCAGATCCCGATCACGAACGTCGACACCGACTTCGCCGTCGGCGACGACCGGATCGAGCTGACGGTCGCCGTCGAGACGACCGGCAAGACCGGCTGCGAGATGGAGGCGCTGGAGGGGGTCACCACCGGGCTCAACGTCGTCTGGGACATGGTGAAGGCCGCCGAGAAGGACGCCGACGGCGGCTACCCCGACACCCGCATCTCGGACGTCGAGGTCGTCGCAAAGGAGAAGCGGGCGCTCGGCGACGGCGACGACTGATACCGGCTCGGTCAGCGGTCGATAAAGGGCGGGATCACGACCTCGGCGCGCTTCTCGTCGCCGCGCACGACCACGCTCACCTCGGTCCCGGGGTCGGCGTAGCTTTCGTGGAGGTAGCCGAGGCCGATCGGCTCGTCGAGCGTCGGGCTCATGGTCCCGGAGGTGAGGTGACCGACCCGCGTGAGGTCGCCGTCGGTCACGGCGTAGCCGTGTCGCGGCACGCCTCGCTCCAGCAGGCGAACGCCGACGAACCGCTCGTCGATCCCCTCCTCTTTCTGCCGCTCCAAGGCGTCGCGGCCGACGAACTCCGTGTCGAGCTTCACGACGAAGCCGATCCGCGCCTCGTAGGGGGTTCGGGGCTCGTCGTCTGGGTCGAAGTCCTGCCCGGAGAGGAGGTACCCCATCTCCGTCCGGAGGGTGTCGCGGGCGCCGAGCCCGCAGGGCTGCGCGGTCGGCGCGCTCGCGTCCCCGTCGCCCTCGTCGCCGGCGAAGGCCCCCCAGACGCCTTCGGCCGCGTCGGCCGGGCACA
This sequence comes from Halorubrum sp. SD626R, assembly GCF_001261915.1. Lineage (GTDB taxonomy): Archaea > Halobacteriota > Halobacteria > Halobacteriales > Haloferacaceae > Halorubrum. The sequence continues at coordinate 4,231 of NZ_CVRT01000121.1, read as the reverse complement.
TGACCTCGAAGCCGTCCTCGCCCGTGTATCCGGTGCGGGCGACCCAGCCGTCGACGCCGGCGATCGCGGCGACGGTCGCCTCGAACTTCGAGAGGCCGACGACGCGGTCGGCCGGGGTCGCGCCGTCGACCGCGTCGGCCGCGTCCGGCCCCTGCACGGCGAGCATGGCCCAGTCGTCGGTGGCGTTCGCGACGGTCGCGTCGAGCCCGGTCTCGTCGCGGTAGTCGGTCCACCGGTCGGTCATCTGGCCGTCGTGGCCCGCGTTCGGGACGAAGAGGTACGCGGGGTCGCCGTCGCCGGCGTCGAGGGCGCGGTCCATCCCGGCGAGCGCGTCGGCGCCCGATCCGGCCTCCACCCCGTCGGGGAGTCGGTAGACGACGGTGTCGTCGAGCATGACGCCCTCGTCGTCCGTGATCGCCGCGTACTGCGAGTCGCCCGGGCCGAGCGCCGTCGCGTCGTTGGTCGTCAGGCGGTCCATCAGCGTCGTCGCGTCCGGGCCGGAGACCTCGACCTCGCCCATGTGCGAGACGTCGAAGACGCCGACCGACTCCCGGACCGCGGCGTGCTCCTCGCTGATCGAGTCGAACTCGACCGGCATCTGCCAGCCGCCGAAGTCGGTGAACGTCGCGCCGCGCGCCTCGTGTGTCTCGTGGAGGGGCGAAAGCCGATCGGTCATGGCGGAACGGTCGCCGGGACGCGCCTAAGGTCTTACCATCGGGACGGGTCCGACGCCCTGAGGCACCGGGGGAGGGCCGCCGACAGCCTCAAGCCGCTCCCTCTCTCCTCCCCTCACGTGAACCGGAAGGTCTCCGGACTCCTCGCGCCCGCCGCCGCGGTCCTGCTCGTCGCCCTCGTCGTCGCGGCGGCCGCCGGCTCGTGGCCCCCGTTCGTCGCCGTCGAGAGCGGGAGCATGGAGCCGACCGTCGAGCGCGGCGACCTCGTCGTCGTCACCGCGACGGAGCGGTTCCCCTGGGGCGGGCTCGCCGGGCACGCGCAACCCGGCGCGCCGACGCGACTCGGCGGCAGGGGCGACGTGGTGGTGTTCGATCCCCCGGACGCGGAGCGGCGCCCGATCCTCCACCGGATCGCGTTCCCCGTCAGCGCGGGCGAGGACTGGACCGACCGCGCCGACCCGGCGCTGCTCGACGGCGACTGCGACGACATCGCGGCCTGTCCCGCGCCCCACGACGGGTACGTCACCTACGGGGACGCCAACGGCGAGTACGACCAGAGCGCCGGGATCGCCCCGGTCGTTCGCGAGGAGTGGATCTCGGCCAAGGCGCTGGTGTCGGTGCCGAACCTCGGCTGGTTCCGCGTCGGCGTCGACGCCGGGATCGCCCGGCTCGGTCTCCTGCCGACCGCCGTCGGCGTCGGCGGCGCCGCGGCGATCGCGGGCGGCTTCGGCGCGGTGCTGATCGGCCGGATCGGTCGCGGGCGCAACGGGTCGCGGAGGTGAGGGGCCGCGGACGTGAGAGCCACCGAGGGGACGGGCCGCGAAAACGACGGCGGCCGCGACGCGTCACTCCGGGTCGGAATCCGTGACCGCGCCCGAGTCGGCCTCCGCGTCGACCGCCGCCGCTGTAGCGTCGGCGTCGTCGTGCGACCCGCGTCCGGTCGCGTCGTCATCGCCGCCCTCGTCGATGGTGACCGACCCGTTGGCGGCGTTGCGGAGGGCGTCGGACCGCCCGAACTCGCCGGGCGCGATCGCGAGGGTTCGGATCCCGTAGCCGTTCGCCGCCTCGACGACGGGCTTGAAGTCGGTGTCCCGGGAGGCGATCGCGAGGACCGACATCCGCTCCTCGGCCGCGAACCGGGCGGCGTCGACCGCGAGCTTCACGTCCACGTCGCCGCTCGTGATCACGACCTCGAACCCGCGCGCCTCCGCGGCCTGAATGAGCCCCGGCGTCGCGTGCTCGTCGAGGTAGAGCCGCGTCGTCACCAGCGGCCCCTCGGCCTCGGCGGCCCGGCGCACGTCGTCGAGGTCGACGTCGAACTCCTCGCGCAACACGTTGGGACCGTCGACGAACAGCGCCACGCCGACCGGCTCCTCGTCCTCCCGGCTGGATTCCATGTCCCGCTGTCCGCGGCGGGCGGAAATATGCGTGCTGGTCCGCGGCCGGTCGCGGCGTTATACACCTTATATCCGTTTTACGACCTCATCGACGACCGTAGAGAATATACGGAGTATTGAAGTAGGATGTCCAAGAATAACGAGTTAAGATGTCGAACCACGACACCTTCACCGTCATTTCCGAACAGAACGATCACGAATGCACCACGCTTCGTGCACATCCCCGCAACGAGACGTACCACGTCGTCGACTACGCCGACGACGACGCGCGCGACGCGGTCGCCGATCTGCCCGTCGGTTCGGTCGTAAAGATGGAACTGTCGCGCGCGGGCCGCCGCAGCAACGTCTGGCGCGCCGAGTCGGTCCGGACCGCCCACACCGACGGCGGGAGCCCGGAATAGCAGGCTCTGCGCTCCAGGCGGTTCGTCGCCCTCGCGTTGCTGCAGTCGTCTCTTATCTCCTCTCTGTATAAACGTCGAGCGCCGCGGCTCCAGCTTACCGGTCGCCCGTCAGCCGCGGATTCGTCACGGCGCCGTCGGCCGCGGAGGCGAAGTCGCGGGCGTACTTCGCGAGGATCCCGCCGTCGTACTGCGGCGCCGGCGCCTCCCACTCCTCGCGGCGCTCCGCGAACTCCTCGTCGGAGAGGTCGACCGAGAGGTCGCGCTCGGGGATGTCGACGGTGACGTGATCGCCGTCCTCGATGAGGCCGATGGGCCCGCCGTCGGCCGCCTCGGGGGCGACGTGCCCGATCATCGGGCCGCGCGTCGCGCCGGAGAAGCGGCCGTCGGTGAGCAGCGCCACGTCGTCCTCGTGGCCCGCGCCGACCACGGCAGCGGTGACGCCGAGCATCTCGCGCATCCCCGGGCCGCCGGTCGGCCCCTCGTTGCGGATCACGATCACGTCGCCAGAGTCGACCGCGCCCGACTGGACGTACTCCATCGCGTCCTCCTCGTGCTCGAACACGCGGGCCGGCCCCTCGTGGTAGAACTCGTCGTCGCCGGTCACCTTCAGCACCGAGCCGTCGGGCGCGAGGTTCCCCTTGAGGATCTTGATGGCGCCCTCCGCCTCCTTGGGGTCGTCGACGGTGTAGAGGAAGTCGGCCTCGACCTCGTCGTCGTCCGGGAGGTCGCCGCGCTCCTCCAGCTCGGCGAGCTCCTCGGCGAGCGTGCGACCGGTGACGGTCATCGCGTCACCGTGGAGCAGGTCGGCCTCCAGCAGGCGGCGGAGCACGACCGGGACGCCGCCGACCTCGTGCAGGTCGTTCATCACGCGGCTCCCGCCGGGCTGGAGGTCGGCGATCTTCGGCGTGCGCCGCGAGATCTCGTCGAAGTCCTCGATCGAGAGGTCGACGTCGGCCTCCGCGGCCAGCGCGAGCAGGTGGAGGACGCCGTTCGTCGAGCCGCCGATGGCGGTCTGGAGCGCGATCGCGTTCTCGAACGACTCCCGCGAGAGGACGTCCGAGGGGCGACGGTCGTTCTCGATGCAGTCCAAGACGAGCTCGCCCGCGCGCTCCGCGACCTCGTACCGCTCCGTATCCTCGGCGGGCGCGGAGGCCGACCCGAGCGGCGCCATCCCGAGCGCCTCGGAGATGGACGCCATCGTGTTGGCGGTGAACATCCCGCCGCACGAGCCCGCGCCGGGGCAGGCGTGGCGCTCCAGGTCGTCGAGCTCCTCGCCGCTCATGTCGCCCTCGGCGTAGGCGCCGACGCCCTCGAACACCTGGACGATGGTCACGTCGCGCCCCTCGTGCTCGCCGGGCATGATCGAGCCGCCGTAGAGGAACACGCTCGGCAGGTCGGTGCGGATCGACGCCATCAGCATCCCGGGGAGGTTCTTGTCACAGCCCGCGACGGTCACCAGCGCGTCCATGCGCTCGCCGAACGAGACGAGTTCGACCGAGTCGGCGATGACCTCCCGCGAGATCAGGCTCGCCTTCATCCCCTCGGTCCCCATCGAGATGGCGTCCGAGATCGTGATCGTCCCGAACTCGATCGGCATCCCGCCCGCCGCGTCGATCCCGTCGATCGCCGCGTCGGCGACGTCGTCGAGGTGGACGTTACACGGCGTGATGTCGGCGGCCGGGTTCGGGACGCCGACGATCGGCGAGGAGAGGTCCTCGTCGTCGAACCCCATCGCCCGGAACATCGAGCGGTGCGGGGC
>NZ_CVRT01000120.1 GCF_001261915.1 Halorubrum sp. SD626R | reverse complement strand
CCTCCTCCTTCAGGTCGACGAGCGAGTCGCGGAAGTAGTCGTAGGTGTCGACGTCGTTGAACGTGACGCACGGCGAGTAGACGTTCACGAAGCCGAACCCGTCGTGCTCGACGGCCTTCTGGATGATCTCCTGGTGGCGAAGCGCGTCCGAGGAGAACGACTGCGCGATGAACGTCGCGCCCGACGCCAGCGCCAGGGCGTGCGGGTTGACGGGCGGCTGCTTCGGTCCGTCCGGCGTCGTCGAGGTCTCGAAGTCGTCGCGCGAGGTGGGCGACGCCTGTCCCTTCGTCAGCCCGTAGATCCGGTTGTCCATCACGACGTACGTCATGTCGACGTTGCGTCGGACGGCGTGGACGAAGTGGCCCGCGCCGATGGAGTAGCCGTCGCCGTCCCCGCCGGCGACCATCACTTCGATGTCGGGCCGGGCCATCTTGACGCCGGTCCCGACCGGGAGCGCGCGCCCGTGAACGCCGTGGAGCGCGTAGCTGTGCATGTACGTGCCGATCTTGCCGGAACAGCCGATGCCGGCGACGACGAAGGTGTTGTCGGGGTCGTTGCCCGTCTCCGCGAGCGCCTTCATCATGCCGTTCATGGTCCCGAAGTCGCCGCATCCCGGGCACCAGGTCGGCTGCTTGTCGGACTTGAAGTCGGTGAATCGAATGTCTGAGCTCATTGGTTACGCCTCCGCCCCCTCCGCGAGGGTTGCTTTGATCTCCGCTGCGAGTTCGTCGGCCTTGAACCGCACGCCGTTGTACTTGTTGACGCGGTCGACCCGTTCGAGCACGTCGTGCTCGACGAGGTCCGCGAACTGTCCCCGCTCGTTGCACTCCACGACGACGACGTTCTCCGCGGCCGCGACGTCCTCGGAGAGGTCCGGCCGCGGGAAGACGTACGGCACTGAGAGCACCCGCACGTCCTGCCCCTCGTCGTCGAGGAGCCCGACCGCCTCGGCGATCGCACCCTCGTTCGACCCCCAGGAGATCACGAGCGTGTCGGCGTCGGCGTCGCCGAACTCGCGCGGGCTCCAGTCCTCGCGCTCGCGGGCCGTCTCGACCTTCCGGTTGCGCTTGTCGACCTGCGCGACGCGCATCTCGGTGTCCTCGGTCCGGCGGCCCTGCTCGTCGTGTTCGAGGCCGGTGGACATGTGCGCGCCGTCGGCCGTGCCGGGGAACGCCCGCGGCGAGATCCCGTCGTCGGTGATCTCGTGGGGCTGGAAGCCGTCGGTGTCGCTCATGTGGTCGTCGATCGTCGTCTCGTCGACGACGTTCCCGCGGTCGACTTCGACCGCGTCCATGTCGAAGGTCTCCGGGGAGAACGTCTGCTCGGTGACCGCCATCGAGAGGTCGGCGGTGAGGTAGACGGGGAGCTGGTACTTCTCGGCGAGGTTGAACGCCTCGACCGTCTTCCAGAAGCACTCGTCGATCGTCGTCGGCGCGAGCACGAACCGGGGGACCTCGCCGTGGCCGCCGTACAGCATCTGGTTCAGGTCGCCCTGCTCCTGTTTCGTCGGCATCCCGGTCGACGGCCCGGAGCGCATCACGTTACAGATGACGAGCGGCGTCTCCGAGGTGGCGATGAGTCCGAACGTCTCCGTCATCAGGTCGATCCCGGGACCGGAGGTCGCGGTCATCGCACGGGCGCCGCCGCGTGCCGCGCCGAGCGCCATGTTGATCGCGGAGAGCTCGTCTTCCGCCTGGACGACGTGGCCGCCGAAGTGCTCGATCCGGCCGGTGAGGTACGTCATCACGTCGGTCGCGGGCGTGATCGGGTAGCCGGCGTAGAAGCGGCAGCCGGCCGCGATGGCGCCCATGCCGATGGCCTCGTCGCCGTTGAGGAGCACGTAGTCCTCGTCGGTCGTCTCTAGGTCGTAGTCGAACTCGTGGTCGTACTCGTCGGCGACGTACGACCGCCCCGCGCGGGCGGCCTCCTTGTTGTTGTCGACGAGCTTCTGTCCCTTGTCCTTGAACCGCTTCTCCAGCGCGGAGTCGAGGTTCTCGATCGGGAACTCGGCGACCTCGCAGGCGGCGCCGAGCGCGACGACGTTCCGCATGATCGCCCCGCCGGCCTCCTCGGCGAGCCGCTTGAGCGGGACGTCGATCCCGACCATCTCGTCGGGGATCTCGACGTCCTGCATCGTGGTCCGCTCACCGTCGTAGATGACCACCGACCCCTCGTGGAGCTCGTCGAGGTTCTCCTCGATGGTCCGCGGGGTCAGCGCGATGAGCACGTCGAGCCGATCAACGACGCTCTGTACCTTGTCGACGGAGGTCCGCACCTTGTAGGCGGTGTAGCCGCCCCGGATCCGCGAGGCGAAGTCCTTCGACGTGAACACGTGTCGACCCGCCCGAGAGAGCGCTTGCGCGAAGATCTTCCCGGTCGAGTCGATGCCGTCGCCGGCCTCTCCGCCGACGGCCCAATTGAAGTCCGCGGCCATGCTATGACGGGGCTTTCGCCGGACTCATCAAAAGACTTCTGGAAGGAGCCACCGACGCCTTCCCGAACGATCGGTCAGTACATTCCAAATATGACCAGATATATTTTATAAATGAAGAATACATGGATAATAATTGAATAAATGTTTTCTCTAATCCTCACGATCGACCCACTTCGTCGCATCGAGTTTCGACGTTCGTCGAACCGTTACGGCGCGTCCCGGCGTTCGGCCGTCGAGCTCGCGCGCGCCTCCTTGCGCTTTCGACACGGGCAGCACCGACGCGGACGGGAACACGTTTGTGTCCGCCGACCGGATCGGGCGTATGGACACGACAGCGACGGTCAGCGCGGTCGAGTCGGTCGGCCGCGACACGTACGCCCTCCGGTTCGACGCGCCCGACGGGTTCGCGGCCGAACCCGGCCAGTTCGTCAAGCTCGGCACGGAGATCGACGGCGAGTCGGTCGCCCGCTTCTACACCCTCTCGTCGCCGACGGTCGGCGACACGTTCGAGGTCACGGTCGGGATCGACCCCGACGAGGGCGGCGACTTCTCGGCGTTCCTCGCCGGTGCCGAGGCGGGCACGGAGATGACGCTCTCCGGGCCGTTCGGCGACCAGCACTACGACGGCGAGCCGCGCGCGGTCGTCATCGCGGGCGGCCCGGGCGTCGGCCCGGCGGTCGCCATCGCTGAGCGCGCGCTCGACGACGGCGCCGAGGCCGCGGTCGTCTACCGCGACGACGACGTGTCGCACGCCGACCGCTTGGACCGGCTGAAGGAGCGCGGGGCCGCGATCCACCTCCTCGACGCCGACGAGTCTCTCGACGAGGCGGTCGCCGAGGCGCTGACCGGAACCGAGGGCGAGACCGTCTTCGTCTACGGCTTCGCCGATCTGGTGGCCGACGCCGAGGCCGCGATCGAGGCCGCCGGCGGTGACGCCGACGCCGCGAAGGTCGAGAACTTCGGCTAGACGCAATTTACCACGTTCTGGTCGATCGCTTATAATTACCTGAGTGCAGATGGGCTGAGAACACCGCAAAAGCCCCAGTCGCGAGGGCGACGCACGCGGTTGCCACTGGATCTTCGGTGAACACCGCAAAAGCCCCAGCCGTGAGGACGGCGCACGATCGCTGCGCTCCTTGCTCAGTCGCTACCGCTCCTTCGCTGCGGTGCTTGCTGTGCCGTGCTTCGTCCTCGCGGCTGTCCCTTTGATCCCCACCCGACCACAACCGCACCGCGCCTCACTCCTCCCCAACCTCGTCGCTGGCGCGGAACGCGCCAGCGACTCCCTCGCGCGTGCTGTCTCGCGGCCGCCGATGGCGGCCGCTCGCAGGCACGCGCCACCGCGATCCGTCACAGATCAGTCGCCGAAGTAATCGGCGAGTCGCTCCGCGGCCTCGACGGCCCGGGGCGTGACGAGGGCGAACCGGATCCACTCGTCGCGCGCGGACCCGAACGCCTCGCCGGGCATCCCGGCGACGCCGGCCTCGTCCACGAGGCGCTTCACGTTCGTCATCGTCCCAGGGAACCCCTCGAAGCGCGCGAGGACGTAGAAGGCGCCCTCGGGACGGCTGTACTCGGCGCCGGCCGCGTCGAGCGCGTCGGTGAAGGCGTCGACGCGGTCGGCGAGCAGCCCGCGGGACTCGGCGTAGTAGTCGGGCGGCGTCTCCGCGAGCGCGTGCTGGACCGCATACTGCGAGGGGCGCGCGCCGGCGACGTTCACGAGCATGTGTCGCGTCTTCGCGTCGCCGACGTGCTCGTCGGGGAAGACCCCGTAGCCGACCCGGAACCCCGTGATCGCCATCGACTTCGAGAAGCCGCTGGTGACGATCACGCGGTCGGAGTCGAGCGTCAGCGCGGACTCGAACTCGCCGGTCAGGTCGAAGTGGTCGTACACCTCGTCGACCACGACGAGGGCGTCGACCGCGTCCGCGATGTCGACGACCTCGCGGACCGCGTCGAGGCCGTATATCGCTCCGGTCGGGTTGTTCGGCGTGTTCAGGACGATGAGTGCGGTCTCCTCGCTCGCGGCGTCGCGGATCGCCGCGAGGTCGAGGCCGCCGTCGCGCTCGGTCGGGACGAGCGTCGCCTCGCCGCCGAGCATGTCCACCTTGCCGGGGTAGTACGGGTAGACGGGGTCGGTGAGGATCGCCTCGTCGCCCGCGCTGCGCTCGAACGCGCGCGCCATCGCGAGGTAGTTCGCCTCCCCGGTCCCGTTCGTGACGACGACGCGGTCGGCGTCGACGTTCCGGCGCTCGGCGATCGCCTCCCGGAGCTCCAGTAACCCCTCGCTGGGCGGGTACTGGAAGGCGTCCGGCGGGAGGTCGGCGTACTCGCGGAGCGCCTCCCGCAGCGCGGCCGGCGGCTCCCAGTCGGGGTTGCCGCTCACCATGTCGATGACGTCGCCGTCGGCCGCGGCCGCGTACTGCATCACGTGGAAGAACTTCGGCTCCTCGTACTCCAT
>NZ_CVRT01000119.1 GCF_001261915.1 Halorubrum sp. SD626R | reverse complement strand
AGACGCGCGACGAAAGGACCGCAAGGAGCGAGTGAAACGAGCGACTGAGGACCGCAGCGAGCGCATCGAGTCCTCGCGGCTGGGGCTTTGGAGATGTTCACCGTGGAGGAGCAACTCTCGTACCACCGAGCGGCTGGGGCTTTGGGAGTGTTCACCCCCAACCCTCGTCCAAATACGTATCGCCGAGCAGCTGGGGCTTCGGAGGCGTTCGGCGAGGATCCGCGATCAGCGACATACTCTTCGCCGACGCCGACGAACAAAGCTTTACCGCGTCGCCCGCCTAGCTCCGGCAAATGGTACTCGACGACCTCGGTTCGTCTCTGCGGGGCAGCCTCGACAAGCTCCAGGGGAAGACCCGCCTCTCCGAGAGCGACGTCGAGGAGATCGTCAAGGAGATCCAGCGTTCGCTCCTCTCCGCCGACGTCGACGTCTCCCTCGTGATGGAGCTGTCGGACTCGATAAAGACCCGCGCGCTCGAAGAGGAGCCGCCGGGCGGCACGACCGCGAAGGACCACGTTCTCAAGATCGTCTACGAGGAGATGGTCGATCTGGTGGGTGACTCCACCGAGCTCCCCCTCGAAAACCAGACGATCCTCCTCGCCGGTCTCCAGGGGTCGGGGAAGACCACCTCCGCGGCGAAGATGGCCTGGTGGTTCTCGAAGAAGGGGCTCCGCCCCGCGGTGATCCAGACCGACACTTTCCGGCCGGGCGCGTACGACCAGGCCAAGCAGATGTGCGAGCGCGCGGAGGTCGACTTCTACGGGAACCCCGACAACGACGACCCGGTCGACATCGCGCGGACCGGCCTCGAAGAGACCGAAGACGCGGACGTGCACATCGTCGACACGGCCGGGCGCCACGCGCTCGAAGACGACCTCATCGCGGAGATCGAAGAGATCGAGTCGGCCGTCGACCCCGACCGCTCGCTCCTCGTGCTCGACGCCGCCATCGGACAGGGCGCGAAGGAGCAGGCCCGCCAGTTCGAGTCGTCGATCGGCATCGAGGGCGTGATGATCACCAAGCTCGACGGGACCGCGAAGGGCGGGGGCGCGCTGACGGCGGTCAACGAGACCGACTCCTCCATCGCCTTCCTCGGGACCGGCGAGACGGTCCAGGACATCGAGCGGTTCGAGCCCTCCGGCTTCATCTCGCGGCTGCTCGGGATGGGCGACCTCAAGCAGCTCTCCGAGCGCGTCGAGCGCGCCATGGAGGAGGCTCAAGAGGAGGACGAGGACTGGGACCCCGAGGACATGCTCCAGGGCGAGTTCACCCTGAAGGACATGAAAAAGCAGATGGACGCGATGAACCGGATGGGTCCCCTCGACCAGGTGATGGACATGATCCCCGGCATGGGCGGCGGGATGATGGACCAGCTCCCGGACGACGCGATGGACGTCACTCAGGACCGGATGCGCAGGTTCGAGCGCATCATGGACTCGATGACCGAGGAGGAGCTGACGAACCCCCGCGTCGTCGGCCAGTCGCGCACCGAGCGGATCGCCCGCGGTTCCGGTACCGACGAGGAGACCGTCCGGCAGCTCCTCGAACAGCACTCGATGATGGAGGAGACGATCGGCCAGTTCCAGGGGATGGGCGAGGGGGACATGCAGCGCATGATGAAGAAGATGGGCGGCGAGGGCGGCGGCGGTCTCGGCGACATGATGGGCGGTGGCAAGGGACCGTTCTAACTACTCACCCGTCGGTGGCTTGCTCGCTCGTTTATACGTGACCGAGCGATGCTCGGTCGCTTATTTGTAAGCCATCGCTGTCGTTTATAAGGAAACCCCTTCCAAAGCCCCAGCCGCTCGGTGGTACGAGAGTAACTCCCCCGCGGTGAACATCTCCAAAGCCCCAGCCGCGAGGACTCGATGCGCTCGCTGCGGTCC
>NZ_CVRT01000118.1 GCF_001261915.1 Halorubrum sp. SD626R | reverse complement strand
GTCAGCGCGAGCCGACCGCCCTCGTCGGGGAAGACGCGGAAGAACTCCCCGCGCTCGGGGAACGCCAGGATGTCGAACATCCCGATCGGACGCTGCTCGTCCGAGACGGCGTCCCCGTTGACGAGGACCGAGTCGTTGTTCAGCGCGTAGCGCGCCTCCTTCGTCGAGTCGACGTAGCCGAGCACGTCCCGCAGCAGGACGACGAGCGGAACGCCCGCCTCGCCGTGCGGGCCCGCGCCCGCCTTCACCGTGAACGTGTCCGTCTTGCGCTCGACCGGCCAGGAGTTCGGTACCGACAGTCGCTTCTGGTGTCGCGTCATTCGTTGTCCTCCCGGAGCCGCGCCTCACGGCGATCGTCTTCCAGGTCCAGATCGGTCACCCGGACGTTGCTCGCCGGAATCGGACGGGGAACCTCCTCCCCGTCCGCCTTCTCGACGGTGACGTCCTCGACGGTGATCCGTTCCGCGGACAGGTCGACGGAAACGACTTCCGCCTCCGTCCCGGCCGCGTCGCCGCGAAGCACCTCGACGGTGTCGCCGGCGTTGACGCGGACGTTGCGCTGTCCGTACTCCTCGCGGAGGTCGTCCGTGAGGGTGGCTCGGACCTGGTTCTGCCGCTCGTGGAGCGGCGCGGTCTCCGACCGTTTTCGCTGTTTGCGTGGCTGTTCCGTCATGATTAGACGATCATCGTCGCGGTCGAGGCGATGCTCCCGAATCGTTCGGCGACCTCGCGGGCGACGGGGCCTTTGATCTCCGTGCCCCGCGGCTCCTCGAGGTCGTCGATGATGACGGCCGCGTTGTCCTCGAACTTCACGCGGGTCCCGCTCGGGCGGCGGATCGGCTTGCGCTGGCGGACGACGACCGCCTCCAGCACCTGCCGCCGCATCTCCGGGGTCCCCTTGGTGACCGAGACGGTCACCTTGTCGCCGATACCTGCCTTCGGGTGGCGGTTCTTGGTGCCGGAGTAGCCGGCCACCGAGATCACCTTCAGCTCGCGGGCGCCGGTGTTGTCGGCGCACGCGATGAGCGAGCCCTTCGAGAGGCCCTGCGTGACGTCGGCCTTGAGGGCCTCCATCACCGATCACCCGACAGGTTCTCGACGACGACGTGGGACTTCGTCTTCGAGAGCGGTCGCGTCTCCGCGATCTTCACTTCGTCACCGACTTCGAGCGAGTCGAGCACGCCCGGCACGTGGGCCGGGATGCGCGAGCGACGCTTCATGTACCGGTCGTATTTCGGTACGAACACGTCGTACTCTCGCTCGACGATGACGGTCTTTGCCATATCCGTCGACACGACCGTTCCCTCTCGGGTCTGGCCGCGGACGGAGAGCTGCCCGTGGAACGGGCACTTCTCGTAGTCGTAATCCTCCGGGTTGTCTGGCTCCGGAGGCGTGGGTACGTCGATTCCTATCGCCATTGTGTGACACCTCGTTCGGTGCGTTCGGCGGGTCGATGCCGCAACCGATCGCCATCCACCGT
>NZ_CVRT01000117.1 GCF_001261915.1 Halorubrum sp. SD626R | reverse complement strand
CTCATGCCTCCCCAGCCTCGTCGCTGGCGGCTGGCGCCGCCAGCGACTCCCTCGCACGCGCTCCTTCGCCCCTATGGGCGCTCGGAGGCGCGCGCCACCGCCTTCTCTACTTCCGGAATCAGACGCCCCTACTCCACGCGAACCGTCCGCGTGGCCCTGACGGGCATCAGCGGTAGGTCGGGGAAGACGACCTCGACGACGAACTCAAGCTCGTCGGCGTCGGGCGGCCCGAACACGCCGACCGGGACCGTCGTCTCCCCGTCGAGGTACGTCGTCGTCGCCGTCATCTCCACGTCGTTGACGGTGACTCGGATCCCCGTGCGCGCGCTCCCGGAGACGGTCGAGACCGCGACCTCGCACATCTCGTTCTCGCCGACCGCGATGGCGTCGGGGAAGTCGCCCCAGTCCACGTCGACCCGTGGGCAGTCGCGCGCGGCGTCGACGATCCGCTCGGCGACGGACGCGCTCATGCCGGTCTCCTCCAGCGCGCTCGCGCCGGCGTCGACGACGGCGGCGGGGGAGGTGAGGCCGGCGTCGGCGAGCCGCTCCGCGCGGCCGGAGCCGACGCCGTCGATGGCGGTGAGCGCGACGGCCTCGCGCGAGACGCCGTGCTCCACGCGCGCCTCGACGCGGCACGCGAGGTTGGCGGCGCGCGGGCCGGCGAACCGGTCGAGGAACTCTGCGAGCGCCGCGAGCAGGCGGAGCGCGTTCTGGCGGATCACCCACGCGTCGGAGCGCAGGTCCGAGGGGATCGAATCCGCCATCCCCGCGAGGAGGATCGCGAACACCTTGCGGTGGCCGTCCTCCAAGTCGGTGTCGTGGCCGTCGAGGATGCGGTCGATCGCGTCCGACTCGGCCGACCGCGCCGAGACGGAGTCGAACTCCCCGGCCGACGCGACGGTTTCGAGGATCCGGTCGACCGTGAGGGTCTCGCGGTCGGCGAGCCGCCGGAACCGGCGGGCCGTGTCCAGCCGCAGGTAGTACTTCGAGGCGAGCCGCCCCAGCGCCGTCGGCTCGGTCGCGAGGTCGTCGTCGGCCGCGACGAAGCCGTCGTCGACGAGCGAGTCGAGGGTGTCGCGAACGCGGTCGCGGAGGGTGGAGAAGTCGTACTCCTCCGGCTTCGACGCCGCGCGGACGTAGTAGAAGGTGGTCTCCAACCACGCCATCACGTCTTCGAGCCCGCGGATCGTCCCCATCGCGATCTCGGCGTTGAGGTGCGATTCGAGGTCGGCCGCGAGCCGCGACTCGATCTCCTTGCCCTCGCGCAGCAGTTTCCGGTACTTGTCGGCGTCCGCGCGGTCGCAGACCACCCAGCCGTACCCCACATCGTCGTACACCGGGCGGCCGGCGCGGCCGAGCATCTGGAGCACGTCCAGCGGCGAGATGTCGGTCTCCCCCTCCAGCGGGTCGTGGTACTTCGTGTCGCGGATGACGACGCAGCGGGCGGGGAGGTTCACCCCCCACGCGAGCGTCGACGTCGAGAAGAGGAACTTGATCTTCCCCTGCTTGAACCACTCCTCGACGCGGTCGCGGTCCTCCTTCCCGAGCCCGGCGTGGTGGAAGCCGACGCCGTCGGTGACCGACTGACGGAGCGTGTCGTTGGTCAGCTCCTTCGCCTCGTTGTGGAAGTCGTAGTCGTCGCGGGAGTCGATCGGGATGTCGCGGTCGGTGATCTCGTCGCGCGCCTTCTTCGCGGCCTGGACCGTGTCCTGTCGCGAGGAGACGAACACGAGCGCCTGCCCGTCCTCTCGCACGTGCGGCTCGGCTAAGTCGAGCGCGCGGTAGAGCCGCCGGTACTTGTCCGCGAAGGCGTTCGAGCCGTGCGAGTACGTCTTCACGCCCGTCTCTAGATCCACCGGGCGGTACTCGTCGCCGAAGGCGTAGGTCGTCTCCGCGGGGGCGTCGAGCCACTCCGCGACGTCGTCGATGTTCGGCATCGTCGCCGACAAGGCGACGACGCGGGGATCCTGCAGGCGGCGGAGCCGCGAGACGGTCACCTCCAGCACCGCCCCGCGCTTCTCGCTGTCGAGCAGGTGGACCTCGTCGATGACGACGCAGTCGACGTCGGTAACAAACGAGTACCGCGCGGAGTCGTGTTTTCGGGTCGCGCTGTCCGCCTTCTCGGGCGTCGTCACGAGCACGTCCGCGCGCTCGGCGCGCCGGGGGTTCAGGTCGCGCTCGCCGGAGACGACGTACACCGAGTAGCCGAGCTCCTCGAAGCGCTCCCACTCGCTCTCCTTCTCGTTGGTGAGCGCGCGGAGGGGGGCGACGAAGAGGGCGGTGCCGCCCTCCGAGAGGGTCTTACAGATCGCGAGCTCCGCGAGCGCTGTCTTGCCGGAGGCCGTCGGCGCCGACGCGACCACGTTGTGGTCGGTCTCCAAGATTCCGGGGAGCGCCTCGCGTTGCATCCGGTTGAACTCCTCGAACCCGAAGGCGTCGGCGAACTTCGGCACCGCGTCCGCGACCTTCACACCGCACCACGCCCGCGGGCGACCGGACGGCGACCGAGAGTCGTTCGCATCACGTCGAACCGGGGGCTCCAGCGCAAAGGCGTTTCTCATGTGGGCGGCGGGCGCCCGGTCGGCGCGGCGAGCCGGGGTCGCCCGGCCCGGACCTCGCCGCCGACCCCGAGCGTTTAGGTGACCGGGCGTCAACCGACCGATATGATCCCGTCGGACCCGATCGTCGTGGGGGCCGTGGCCGTGATCGCCCTGCTCGTCCTGCTCGCCGTCGCCAGTCGGCTGCGCGGGCCCTCGGGCGAGGCGCGCGAGTCGAAGCGCGCCCACGACGCCGCACAGGAGCGCGAACCGCCGGTCGAGATCGGCGAGACGTACGAGTTCGGCGTGACCGAACTCACCGATCATCACTCGGGCGAGGAGGTCGCCGTCGGCAAGGTCGAGGGGTTCGTCCTCTTCGCCGAGGATATCCCGAGCGACCTCGCGACAGGCGACGTGATCCGCGCCAAGGTGCTCTCGTTCAACGAGGGACGCACCTCGGCCGACGCGACGTTCGTGACGAAGGCGTAGCGGGACCGCGTCCGGGCCGAGCGGGACCGCGTTCTGGGGTCGAACGGGCCCCGTCGCGGTCCACCTCCGCCCCGAGCATGAGGTTCATACGTGGTGGCGACGAAGGGGTTTCGTAATGGCTCAGGCCGGGAATCAGGACCTCACGGAGCGGTTCATTCAGTTCTACCGCAACTACTACCGCGAGGAGATCGGCACCCTCGCGCAGCGATACCCCAACGAACAGCGCTCTCTGTACGTCGACTACGACGATCTGTTTCAGTTCGACCGCGACCTCGCCGAGGACTTCCGCACGAAGCCGGACCAGATGCGCGAGTACGCCGAGGAGGCGCTGCGGCTCTACGACCTCCCCGCGGACGTCAGTCTCGGGCGCGCACACGTCAGGATCGAAAACCTCCCCGAAAGCATCGACATCCGGGGAATTCGAGTCCACGACGATCACATCGGGAAGCTCGTCTCCGTCAAGGGGATCGTCCGCAAGGCGACCGACGTGCGCCCGAAGGTGACCGAGGCCGCCTTCGAGTGCCAGCGTTGCGGCACGATGACGTACATCCCCCAGAGCGACGGCGGCTTCCAGGAGCCCCACGAGTGTCAGGGCTGCGAGCGACAGGGTCCGTTCCGCGTCAACTTCGACCAGTCGGAGTTCATCGACTCCCAGAAGCTCCGGATCCAGGAGTCGCCCGAGGGGCTCCGCGGCGGCGAGACGCCGCAGTCGCTCGACGTCGACATCGTCGACGACATCACCGGGAAGGTGAGCCCCGGCGACCACGTCACCTGCGTCGGCGTCCTCCACATCGAGCAGGTCGAGCAGGGCAACGAGAAGTCCGCCATCTTCGACCTGTACATGGACGGGGTCTCCATCGCCATCGAGGACGAGGAGTTCGAGGACATGGACATCACCGAGGCGGACAAACGCGAGATCATCGAGCTCTCCAACCGCGACGACATCTACGAGGCGATGGTCGGCTCCATCGCGCCCGCTATCTACGGCTACGAGGAGGAGAAGCTCGCGATGATCCTCCAACTGTTCTCCGGGGTCACCAAACACCTCCCCGACGGGTCGCGGATCCGCGGCGACCTGCATATGCTACTTATTGGCGACCCCGGAACAGGCAAATCTCAGATGATTTCGTACGTAGAAAACATCGCGCCCCGCTCGGTGTACACCTCCGGGAAGGGGTCGTCCGCCGCGGGGCTGACCGCCGCGGCCGTCCGCGACGACTTCGGCGACGGACAGCAGTGGTCGCTCGAAGCCGGCGCGCTCGTCCTCGCAGACAAGGGGATCGCCGCGGTCGACGAGCTGGACAAGATGGACTGCGTCACCGGCGACGCGCTGGTGACGCTCGCGGACGGGCGCGTCGAGCGCATCGACGAGCTGGCGAGAGAGGCCGCCGAAAACGGCGACATCGAGGAGCTCTCGAACGGTCGTCGCATCCGCAACGTCGACCTCGACGTCTGGTCGATGGACGAGAAGGGACAGCTGGTCGAGCGTCCCGTGTTCTCGGTCCACGAGTACGACGCGCCGTCGGAGCTAACCCGGGTGACGACGGAGACCGGGGAGTCGCTGACCGCGACGGCCGATCACCCGTTTTTCGTCCTCGACGACGGCGAGCGCGTCGAGCGCGAGGCGGCCGCGCTCGACGCGGGCGACTGGGTGTACGTTCCCCGCGAGATTCCGACGAAGGCGGCCGACGGCGGAACGATGGCCGCGAACGGCGGAGACGGGCCGGCGGCCGAGCCCGTTGACGGCGGAGGCGTCGACGCCGCGATGGCGAGCGTTCTCGGGTACCTCTCCGGGGACGGGAACGTCTTCTACGACCGCGACGAGGGAGTCTACGGCGTCCGGTTCACCAATACCGACGACGAACTGCTCGCCGACTTCAAGCGAGTGGCACGGGCAGCGTTCGATGCAGAGCCGACCCGTCCGCCGAGCGAGAAGCGTGACGACGGCACCGAGACGGTTCGAGTCACCGGGAAGGAACACGCTGACGCCGTCCTCGACGCGGGGATGAATCTCGGTCGATACGACGAGAAGTGCTTCCCGACCGCAGTTTCGACGGGAAACCGCGCGGCGAAGGCCGCGTTCGTCCGTGCGCTCGCCGACAGCGAAGGCCACGTCGACGAGTCGGCGGGCAACGTTCGGATAGCGTCGGCGAGCCGGGACCTGCTGGAGGGCACGCGAACCCTCCTCTTACAGTTCGGCGTGTCGAGCCAGATCCAGCATCGCGGGCGAGACGGGAGCCGAGACGTGTACTACCTCACGGTGACCGACGCCGACTCACTCACGGCGTTCCGCCGCGCTATCGGGTTCACCGCCTCCCGAAAAGCGGAAGCGCTTGACCGCGTCGTCGACGCCGCCGACGGCGACCGCACGATTGTCGACGTGGTCCCGGAAATCGACGACATCTTGGCGCGGTCTCGCGAGTCGCTCCGGCTTCACCAGAGCGAGTGCGGGCTCAACGCGGTCACGTATCACGACTTCGAGAGCAGGACCGCGAACGCGTCACTTCACCGGGCCGGACGGATACTCACGGCGTTCGAAAACAGGCTGGACGCGGCCGCCGAGGATCGGCGTCGGCTCGACGAGACGGCGACGTGGGAGACGCTCGCGGAGTTGCGAGGCCGGTACCACGTCTCGCAGTCCGAGTTGGCCGAGGGGACGGCGCTGTCACAGCAGCAGATCTCTCGCGAGTGGGGCGATAACGACGAGGTTCGTCGGCTGATAACCGATCGACTCCGGGAGATTCTCACCGAAGTCGAGGCGACCGATCTCGGCGACCTCCGCGAGTTCGTCAGGGGCGACGTGAAGTGGCGCCGCGTCGAGTCGGTCGAAACCGTGCCGCCGGAGTCGACCGAACACCGCGGCGAGGTACTCCGACAGCGTCTCGCCGACATCATCGGCGGGCCAGTCGAAACCGCGGAGCGACGGGCTCGCGAGCTCCTTGCCCGTGGCCCAGTCGGCGAGACGCGACCGGAACTGGCGGCGGCGCTCGACGCGTACGGCGTCAGTCAGGCGGATGTGACATCGAGATTTGACGTGAGTCAGGCGACCGTGTCACGGTGGCTATCCGGCGCCGTCGAAACGGACCGACTCGGGGAGCTGCGTGAGGCCGTCGTGGAAGAAATAAACACCGTCGAAGCGGAACTCCGGTCGCTCCTGGCTCGGATCGAGGACGGACAACAGCCGAAGGTGTACGACCTGACCGTCGAGGGGACGCACAACTTCGTCGCGAACGGCGTGGTCGTGCACAACTCCTCGGACCGCTCCGCGATGCACGAGGGCCTCGAACAACAGAAGATCTCCGTCTCGAAGGCGGGAATAAACGCGACGCTGAAGGCCCGCTGTTCCCTGCTCGGCGCGGCGAATCCCAAGTACGGCCGGTTCGACCAGTACGAGCCGATCGGCGAGCAGATCGACTTAGAGCCCGCGCTCATCTCTCGGTTCGATCTCATCTTCACGGTGACGGACAGCCCGGACCCGGAACACGACTCGCGGCTGGCGAAACACATCATCAAGACGAACTACGCCGGGGAGCTCAACACGCAGCGCGAGGAGCTGGCGAGCTCGGAGTTCACCTCGGACCAGGTGGCGGAGGTAACCCAGGAGGTCGCTCCGGAGATCGACGCGGAGCTGCTCCGGAAGTATATCGCCCACGCGAAGCGGTCCTGTTACCCGACGATGACGGAGGAGGCGAAGGAGCTGATCGAGGAGTTCTACGTCGACCTGCGCTCGAAGGGCGCCGACGAGGACGCCCCGGTGCCGGTCACCGCCCGGAAGTTGGAGGCGATGGTGCGGCTCGCGGAGGCAAGCGCGCGGCTCCGGCTCTCCGACACCGTCGAGCGCGAGGACGCCGATCGCGCCACCGACATCGTCGAGTCCTGTCTCAAGGACATCGGCGTCGACCCCGAGACGGGGCAGTTCGACGCCGACGTCGTCGAGACGGGCACGTCCAAGAGCCAGCGCGACCGGATCAAGAACATCAAGGGGCTCATCGCCGACATCGAGGAGGAGTACCAAGAGGGCGCGCCCGTCGACGAAGTGCTCGACCGCGCCGGCGAGATCGGGATGGACGCGGGGAAAGCGGAAGATCAAATCGAGAAGCTCCGCACGAAGGGCGAGGTGTACGAGCCGAAGCAGGGACACCTGCGCTTGACGTAGATGGACCGGATCTCCGCGATACGGAACGTCGAGGACGCCCTGCGCGCGTTCGAGAACGGCGAGGCCGACCTCGCCGACACGGAGCGCCGGGTGGCGGCGGTGCTCCGGACCTACGCCACAGAGTTCGACGGCGACGGGGACGTGTTCCGGGCGGTCGGCGACGAGCCGGTCGACGGGCGCGTCGTCGTCGCCCCCTCCGCGCCGGCCGCCCGCGAGCGCGTGCTCGCGCTCTCCGAGGTCGACGTGAGCGACGTGGAGGAGACCGATAGTTTAAGATACGTTATAAGCGACGAAAACGACGCAGTCCCCGATTTCGAGGTCGAACGAGTAAGCGAATCGGAGTAGTCCGGAACCGATAAGTTCGCCCTCCGATCAGCCGCGTTCATGCTGCTGATCGTGACGTATTCGGAGGCGGCGCGGACTGGCCTTCGAAACCTCTGTCGACGCCATGAGGAGCCGGTCGTTCGGCGGTTCGGGCGAGCGGCGCTGCTCGACGCGACGGAGTACGCCGCGTTTCTCGCGGTGCGGCTCCGGGAGTCACACGGCGGCGACGTCCAGATCGAGCGGACTGAGCCGTTCAACGAGTTCGTCGCGCTCGAAGACGCAGTCCGCGAGGCCGCGAGCGCGTACGCGGATCGGGACGCGAAGTCGACGCCGTACGCCGCGTTCGCGGCCGGAACGCAGCATCCGAACCCGGATCGATTGAAGGGCGAGGAGCTGTGACGGGCGCGTCGGAGCCGGCGGCGCCGGAAGAGCCCGCGGATCCGGGCGATCCCCCGTTTCCCGTGCCCGCGGCGGTCCTCGGTCGGATACCGACCGGGACCAGCCTCCGTCGGGAGCTCGCGGCGGCGGCCCGGTCCCGGGGGCGCGAGTCGTCGGTGAGGGACGATCTCGGTCGGCTCTGCGACGAGATCGCGGCGATCGAGGTCGACACGGTCGATCTCGCCGCGGCCCGTCGACGGGTCGCGGAAGCGAGCGGCGAGGAGGAGCGACTGAAGGAGCGCGTCGCGGCGCTCCGCGGCGACGTCCGGGCGCGGAGAGCCGTCGAGGCGGAGACCGACGACGCGCTCGGTGACCTCGAGTCCGCCGCGGCGGAGCTCTCGACCGCGCAGACCGAACGGATCGCGGCGGAGCAGGCGCTCGAACGGGCTCGGAAGCGGGCCACCCGCGCTCGGGACCGACGCGAGCGACGGCTCGAACTTGAAGACCGGCTGCGGAACCGACATCGAGAGGCGCGCCGCGAACTCGCCGGTGAGGTGTATCCGGCGTTCCGCGACGCCCTGGCGGCGGTTCCCGGCGCCGCTCCGCAGCGAGCCGGCTCGGAACCGTCGGAGTACGACGGGCCGCGACTCGCCGCGTCGCTCGCAGCGGTCCGGATCGCCGATCTGGACGCCGCTGTCGCGCTCGGCGCCGAGGCCGCGAGCTGGATCGACGAACGCGGGGAGAAGCCGCCGGAGGCGGTACTCGACGCGGCAGTCGTCCGTCCGGACAGCGCGCCCGACTCGTGATCGGGGTCGGCGTCGGACGGAGGTTTATCAGCGATACCGCGTCAGCCGGCGTATGGATCTCTCGTGGACCGTCGACCGGGCGGGCGACGCGTCGCTGGTGCGCTGTCGGGTGCGCAACGACGACGCCGTTCCGCGACGCGTGCGGATCGAGAGTCGGTTCGAGGCGCCGGTGCTGCCGCCGCGACGCGGCGGCGTCCCGGCGGACGGGTGGGACGCGAACGGGGTGACCCTGCGGATAGGTCCGGACGAGCGTCGCGGGTTCGGCTTCGCGACACCGGCTCCGCCCGTCGATCCGCCGGTGGAGATCGCCGAGGTCGAACCGATCGAGCCGACCGGCTCGGACGGGTCCGCTCGGGAGGTCGTCGGTTGCACCGCCGACGGGAGAGACGCCGGCTCGACGCCGGCCGCCGCGCTCCGCGAGCTCGCCGAACACCGACCGCCGCGGGCGGCGGTGGACGGGGACCCCGAGGTCAACGACCGCCCGGAGGACACCGCGGGGGCCGGAGACGCGCGCGGTTCTGACCGTGATCGCGACGAGGCCGAGAGCGACGATGACGCGGATGGCGGCGACGATACCGAGGACGACGACGGCGCGCTCGCGCGGGCGGATCCCGGTTCGGTCGACGACTGGTTCGCCGCGGTCGAGTCCCGGATCGACCGGGCGGAGCGACTGACCGGCGCCGACGTCGCGACGGCGACGGAGGTGGTCGGGGACGCGGGCGGCGTCGACCCGCTCGCCGATCTCGACGATCGGATCGACGACGACGCGGAGCGGCTCCGGGCGGTGAGCGAGCGCGCGGCGGCGCTGGCGGAGCGCGCCGCGGAGACCGACGTCCCGGTCGACGCGCTGGAGCGACTCGCGTGATCCTCGCCGTCGCCGGCGGTAAGGGCGGCGTGGGGAAGACGACGCTCGCGTACAACGTCGCCGCCGCGCTCGACGCGGTCGTCGTCGACGCGGACCTCGGCATGGCGGACCTCCCGGGCGGCCGCGGGCCGAACCTCCACGACGTCCTCGCCGGACGTGCCGATCCGACGGAGGTAGTTCGGGCCGGTCCCGTTGACATCGTCCCCTGCGGGCGAACGCTCGCCGGCGCCCGCGCCTGCGACCTGTCGGCGCTGAGCGACGCGACGGCGGCGATCGAGCGGGACCACGGGACCGTCGTCCTCGACTGCCCGGCCGGCCGGCGAGCGGACGCCGGCGTCCCGCTCGCGGTCGCGGACGCGTGCCTGCTGGTCGTCTCCCCGCGGGCGTTCGCGCTGGCCGACGCGGTCCGAACGCGGGAGCTCGCCCGCGAGCTCGACGCCGGCCTCGTCGGCTGCGCCGTCAACCGCGTGACTGAGGAGCCGCCGACGGAGGCCGTCGCCGACGCGCTGGAAGCGCCGGCGGCCGCGGTCCCGGCCGACCCGCGAGTGGGTCGCTCCGTCGCCGCGGAGCGGCCGGTCGTCGACGCCGCGCCCGACAGCGACGCGGCGCGGGCGATCAAGGAGTTGGCCGGTCGGGTCCCTCGCTGACGGGCCGCCCGGCGCGGGGACATCGGGTCGTTTTACCCGGTCGGGGCCGGACCGTGGGTCATGCTCACGGTCGCGTTCCTCGTCGGCGTCGCCGTCGTCGCCTTCCTCGCGGTCGAGGTCGGGCCCCTCTACGCCGCCGACCGCTTCCGCGACCTCCGGGAGCCGACCGGCGAGGAACGAGCACGGCTCGCCTCGCTCCGCGAGACCGCCGGGCTCGACGTCGAGCGCGTCGCGATCGAGACCGACGACGGGGGGGCGGGAGACGAGGAGGCCGCCGACGGATCGACGACCGACGAGGACAGCACGGGGATCGGGCGGGTCGAGGTCGGCGTCCGCGGCCCGCCCGGCAGGCGAGTTCTGTTCGTCACAGAGGGCGTGCTCGACGACCTCGACGAGGACGTTGCGATCGGCCTCCTCGCGGCCGAGGCGGGACGCGTCGAAACGTACTACGGCGAGTTCCGCGCGGTCGCGGTCGCGGCGGTGCTCGCGGTGCTGGCGGCGGTCGTGACGGTTACCGTGCCGTTTCAGGCCGGGTTCGCGTCGCTCGTCGCCGTGGGGCTCGCCGCGTTCTGGGTCGGCCGGCGGGTACAGTACGCGGCCGACGGCCGCGCCGCGGACGCGGTCGGCGCGGGGCGCGTCGCCGACGCCTTCGAGCGCGCCGCCGCGCTCCACGGGGTCGAGCCCGAGACGGGCGACTGGTCGACGTGGTTCGAGGTCCAGCCGCCGCTCGGCGACCGGATCGCGGCGCTTCGAGAACGGGCGGGCGGCGGGAGCTGAGAGGGTCGATGCGACCGGGGATCGCTACTCGATCGGTCGGGCGACGACCTCGTCGGGATCGACCCGCACGTCGTACTCGGCGACGGTGAACGAGAGGGTAATATCGCCGTCGGGGCCGCGCCCGACGAGCGAGTCGAGCGCGTCGGAGTCGACGTGGTCGTACAGGACGATGTCCGCCTCGTCGGCGAGTGCGGTCGGCTCGACGCCGGCGAGGTCGGCGAGCGCCTCGACGACCGCGCGGCTCGGGGATCGGTCGTCGGGGCCGTGGGCGACGCGGACCGCGCCGCGGAACGAGCCGGCGTCGGAAGCGCTCGTCGGAACACTACTCATACCTTCTTCCTCTCCGGGGTCATATATAAACGCTCGCCGCCGCTAATTGAATGTGATAATCGGGCGCCTCGGCGGGTTAGCGGCGTGTGGACGGTAGGGGAGGAGCCGAACCGCCACGCGCCGTCCCGTGACGGCGACGTGCCGGAACCGTTACCAACCAGCCACACGCGTATGGAGACAACTCGAATGCGACTCCCGGAACGACAGCTCGCGGTCCTCGAGGCCGCGAGCGCGACGGACGAACGGACGATAGACGAGATCGCGACGGAGACGGGCCTCAAGCCCGAGACGGTCGTCGGCGCCGCCTTCGACCTCCGCGACGAGGGGCTGCTGTCCGTCGTCGAGACCGCCGCCGAGACGCTTGACCTCACCGACGAGGGACGACGTTACGTCGACGACGGGCTCCCCGAGACGCGGCTCCACCGGGCGGGGCTCGCGCTCGACGCCGACGAGTCCGCGGTCTCGATGGGGCGGGTCATCGGCGAGGCCGACCTCGACGGGCCCGCGGTCGACATCGCGCTCTCGAACTTCGCGCGCAAGGGGTTCGGCGCGATCGACGCGGGCGAGCTGACCGTCGATCCCGACGCCGAGCCGGACGCCGACCCGGAGGCGGCCGCGCTCGCGGCGCTCGCCGACGGTGAGACCCCGGAGGCCGACGACGCGGTCCTCGAACAGCTCGACTCGCGCGGGCTCGTCGACCGGGGCGAGTCGGTCACCCGGTCAGTGACGCTCACCGACGACGGCGTCGACGCGCTGATGACGGGGGTCGAGGCGACCGAGACCGTCTCGGAGCTTACCCCCGAGCTGCTCGCAAGCGGCGAGTGGCGCGACGTGGAGTTCTCCGAGTACAACGTCGAGGCCGACGCGCCGACGACGCGCGGCGGGCGGAAACACGTGCTCCGCCGGACCGCCGACCGCGTGAAGGACGTGCTGGTCGGCATGGGGTTCCAAGAGATGGAGGGTCCCCACGCCGACAGCGACTTCTGGATCAACGACTGCCTGTTTATGCCGCAGGACCACCCGGCGCGGACCCACTGGGACCGGTTCGCGCTGGACGTCGACCCGATGGACGAGATCCCCGAGGAGCTGATCCGGCGGGTCGAGTCGGCCCACCGGGAGGGGTGGGGCGAGGACGGCGACGGCTACCACTCACCGTGGTCCGAGGAGTTCGCCCGCGAGGTCGCCCTCCGCGGCCACACCACCTCGCTGTCGATGCGCTACCTCTCCGGGATCGCGGGCGCGGAGCTCGATCCCCCGCAGCGCTACTTCTCCGTCGAGAAGGTGTACCGCAACGACACGCTCGACCCGACGCACCTCCTGGAGTTCTTCCAGATCGAGGGGTGGGTTATGGCCGAGGACCTCTCGGTGCGCGACCTGATGGGGACCTTCGAGGAGTTCTACCGGCAGTTCGGGATCACGGACATCCGATTTAAGCCGCACTACAACCCCTACACCGAGCCCTCCTTCGAGCTGTTCGGCGAGCACCCCGAGACGGGCGAGGAGATCGAGATCGGGAACTCCGGCGTCTTCCGCGAGGAGGTCACCGGTCCGCTCGGCGTCGACTGCGACGTGATGGCGTGGGGGCTCGCCCTCGAACGGCTCGCCATGCTGACGACCGGCGCGGAGGACATCCGCGACCTCCACGGGACGCTGGCCGACATCGAGTTCCTGCGGAACGCGGAGGTGAGCTACTGATGCCCGTCGTCGACATCGACACCGACGAGCTGCGCGGATTGACGGGTCGCACCGATACGAGCGACGCGGAGTTCAAAGAGGACCTGTTCGGGCTCGGCCTGGAGTTCGAGGGCGAGACCGACGACGGGCTCCTCCAGTTCGAGTTCGCGCCCGACCGGCTCGACCGGCTCTCGGTCGAGGGCGTGGCGCGCTCGCTGCGCTACCACTACGGCGACGACCGCGGCGTCTACGTCCCCGAGACGAACGACCCCGAGTGGACGATCGAGGTCGACGAGACGGTCCCCGACGAGCGCCCCTACGTCACGGGGGCCGTGATCCGGGGCGTCGACCTCGACGAGGGCGCGCTCGAATCCCTCATCCAACTCCAGGAGAAGCTGCACGCGACGATGGGGCGCGGCCGCGCGAAGGGCGCGATCGGGATCCACGACCTCGCGATGATCAAGGGCGCGCCGCTCCAGGAGGGGTCCGAGCCGTCGATCACCTACCGCGGCGTCGAGCCCGACGGCGAGGCGTTCGTCCCGCTGGACGCGAACGACGAGCTGACCCCGGCCGCGGTGTTAGAGGAGCACGACACGGGCCGGACGTACGCCGACCTCGTCGAGGACCTCGACCGCTACCCCGCGATCTACGACGAGCTCGGGCTCTTCTCGTTCCCGCCCGTCATCAACGGGAAGCGCACCGAGGTGACGACCGGCTCCCGCGAGCTGTTCGTCGAGCTCACCGGCACCGACCAGTGGACGATCGACCGGATGTGTAACATCGTCTGCTACGCCCTCTCGGCGCGGGGCGCGACCATCGAGGAGGTCGAGGTGAACTACGCCGACGGCGCGGCCGCCCCCGACGAGTACGGCGCCGAGCTCGTCCGCCCGAACTTCGACACCGACGAGAAGTCGGTGACCCACGACCGGATCGAGACCCTGCTCGGCGTCGACTTCGAGTCCGAGGAGGTGGTCGACTGCTTCGAGCGCGCCGGGCTCGACGCCGCCTACACCCTCGACGAGGACGTGACGTACGAGGTCGAAGTTCCGCCGTACCGGGTCGACGTGCTCCACCCCCTCGACCTCGTCGACGACGTGGGGCGCGCGTACGGCTTCGACGAACTGGAGCCGCGCTACCCCGACGTGGGGACCGTCGGCGGCCGCCACGAGCGCTCTCGGCTGGAGGACGCGGTCCGGACGAGCCTCGTCGGGCTCGGCTTCGAGGACCTGCTCAACTTCCACATGACGAGCGGGACCGAGAACTACGACCGGATGAACCTAAAGCCCGGGAGCGACGTCGTCGGCGGCGGCGACCCCGTCGAGATCACCGAGCCGTACAGCGAGGAGTACACCCAGCTCCGCACGTGGGCGCTCCCCTCGCTTGTCATGCTGTTAGAGCGGAACACGCACAACGCGTACCCGCAGGACGTCGCCGAGGTCGGCTTCGTCGCCGAGCGCGACGACGCGGCGAACACGAGCGTCGCCGAGCGCCGCCACGTCGCCGGCGCGGTCGCCCGGCGCGACGCCTCCTACGAGGCCGCGAAGGGTCGCCTGCAGGCGGTGTGCGACGACTTCGGCGCCGAGCTGGAGACGCCCCGCACCGAGCATCCGTCGTTCATCGACGGGCGGACCGCCGCGGTCGAGATCGACGGCGAACGGGTCGGCGTGATCGGCGAGGTGCATCCCGCGGTCCTCGTCGAGCACGACTTGGAGGTCCCGGTCGCCGCCTTCGAGTTCGACCTCGACGCGCTCCGATAATTTGACCACAAGGCATATATTTATTTTCGCGTATCCGTCGGGTATGAATTGCGAACGCTGCAGCGAGGACGCGTCGGTCTCACACCACGACGTCGACGGGTTCGCCTACTACCTCTGCGTGCCGTGCGCGGAGGAGTGGGAGGCGGTGCGCGACGCGACGACGGTCGTCGATGCGGCCGGGCGGTCGCCGGCGCGGTAGCGGTTCGGCGGCGCTGCCGTCGGGCAGTCGTGGCCGGCGAGAGCTACTCCCCGAACTCCCCCTCCCACCGGAACGTCCCGTTCCGCCGGACGACCTCGCCGTCGACCTCCATTCGGGAGTCGGTGCTCACGTCGCTTATCATGTCGACGTGGACCGCGCTGTCGTTCCCGGACTCTCCCTCCGGGAGACAGGCGTCGTAGGCCCGGCCGACCGCCATGTGAACGGTGTCGCCCATCTTCTCGTCGAAGAGGATCGAGTCGGTGAAGCGGTCGATCCCCCGGTTCATCCCGATTCCGAGCTCGCCGAGCCGCCGGGCGCCCGCGTCGGTGTCGAGGACGCCGGCGAGCGCGTCCTCGCCGGCCTCGGCCGAGAAGTCGACGACCTCGCCGGCCTCGAAGACGAGGTGTACGTCCCGGACGCGGGTCGCGTCGATCGTCATCGGCACGTCGAAGAAGGCCTCACCTTCGGTGTCGTACGGCGCGGTGAACACCTCGCCGCTCGGGAGGTTGTGAGAGTCGTACGCCACGGAGGCCGCGGAGTTGACCGCGGTGCGACCCGCGATCGACATCGTCACGTCGGTGTCGGGGGCGTCGTCGCGCTCGGTGACGATCCGGACCGCCTCGCCGGCGTCGAGGGCGTCTTTCATCTGGGCCATCTCGTCGGCGAGCGCCTCCCAGTCGCGAAGCACCGCGTCGTACACGAAGTCGCGGTACTCCTCGTAGGCCATCCCCGCCTGCTGGGCGAGAGAGCGAGTCGGGTGGACCGTCGACACCCAGTCGGTGTCCATCCGGGCCTCGCGGACGCCTTTCCTGGCTGTGGCGTACGCCTGCCGCGTCTCGCTCGCCACGTCGGCGGCCGCGGTGGTGTTGCGCCCGCCCCCGATCCGGAGGTAGGCGTCGGCGGCCTCGAAGAGCGCGCGGTCGACCGCCGGATCGTCGTCGAAGTCGGGGACTCCATCGGTGTCGTCGTCGACGTCGTTGCCGTTGCGGTCACCGTCAGCTCTCGTCTCGGCGCCTTTTAAATAGGCGCGGGACAGCTCGTCGGAGCCGTACAGCGTCGTGGCGTTCGCCCCGCGCTCGCCGAGCGCCTCGGCGACGGCGACGCCGAGATCGTGGGCGTCCTCGGCGACGCTGACGACGACGTCGTCGCCGGCCTCGACCCGCGCGCTCCAGTCGACGAGCACCGCGGCGTGCTCGCGTACGCGTTCGTCCATTACGCCGTGTGTGTTCGGGGAAGCGTAAATCGGTGCCGGGATGGTGATTATTTATAATCGGTCGACGTCACGGCGACGGATTCCGACGACGCGTCGGTCGCCTATCTATGAGTAACTCCTCGGGAATCGGCGAAGAACACCGCCAAAGCCCCAGTCGCGCTCGGCTCCCGCGGCTCGCTGCGCTCCTCAGTCGTTCGCTTCGCTCACTCCCTGCGGTGCTTGGGTCGCCGAGGTTCGCCGATCGCGACTGCCCCTTGAGTACCATCCAACCGCACAGCAACCGCACCTCACGCCTCCCCAGCCTCGTCACCGGACGTAGTCCGGTTTCAAGCGAGAGCTTCGCTCTCGCCCTGTCGCTGGCACCCTTCGCTTCGCTCCGGGAGCCAGCGACTCCCTCGCGCGTGCTGCTCGGCCGCGAAGCGGCCTCGCAGGCACGCGCCACCGCAGTTCCGTGTATAAAAGAGAGCGTCAGTCAGATCGCCGCCGACGGACTACTCAAGATCGAGCAGCGCCGCGATCTCGTCGAGGTAGTCGTCGTATATCCCGACGGCGGACTCGATCGGCTCGGGCGACGCCATGTCGATGCCGGCGAGCTCGACGACGTTGAGCGGGTAGTCGGAGCCGCCGGCCTGCAGCATCTCGCGGTAGTCGGCGGCGGCGGACTCGCCCTCGTCGAGGACGCGCTCGACGATCGCGGCCGCGGCGGAGATGCCGGTCGCGTACTGGTAGACGTAGAAGTTATAG
Source organism: Halorubrum sp. SD626R (assembly GCF_001261915.1). Lineage (GTDB taxonomy): Archaea > Halobacteriota > Halobacteria > Halobacteriales > Haloferacaceae > Halorubrum. Next base: position 115,469 of record NZ_CVRT01000117.1, on the reverse strand, counting down.
TAGAAGTGCGGGATCCGCTCCCACTCGCGCTCGATACCGCCGGTCAGCTCGGCGGGCGCGTAGTAGTCGCCCTTCAGGTCGGCGTAGATCTCGTCGAAGGCGTCGGGCGTGAGCGCGTCGCCGGCCTCCACGCGCTCGTGGATCTCCTGTTCGAACGTCGCGAACATCGTCTGCCGGAAGAGGGTCGAGCGGAAGCGTTCGAGGTACTCGTCGAGCACGTGGGTGCGGAGCTCGTCGTCCTCGACGGTGTCGAGCAGGTGGTGGGTGAGCAGCGTCTCGTTGACCGTGGAGGCGATCTCCGCGACGAAGATCTCGTAGCTCGCGTCGTGCCACGGCTGCGCGTCGCCGGCCAGCTCGGAGTGCATCGAATGGCCGAGCTCGTGGGCCAGCGTGAACAGCGAGGCGATGTCGTCCTGGTAGTTCATCATGATGTACGGCTGGGTGTCGTAGGTGCCCGACGAGAACGCCCCGGAGCGCTTCCCGCGGTTCTCGTAGACGTCGACCCACCGCGAGTCGAGCCCCTCGGCCATCCGCTCCTGGTACGCGTCGCCGAGCGGCGCGACCGCCTCGGTCACCCACTCGACCGCCTGGTCGTACTCGACATCCGGCCCCTGGTCGCCCGTCAGCGACATGTAGAAGTCGTGGCTCTCGAGCTGGTCGACGCCGAGGGCTCGCTCCTTCAGGTCGGCGTGCCGGTGGAGCACGCCGAGGTTATCGTCGACCGTCTCGACGAGGGTGTCGTACACCGCGACGGGGACGTTCGAGCCGTCGAGCGCGGCGGCGCGGGCGGAGTCGTAGCCGCGGATCTCGGCGCTCGTCGCGTGCTCGCGGACGGCCTTTTCGAGCGCGGTGCCGACCGTGTTGCGCACGTCGCCCCACTGCTCGTAGAACGTCTCGTGGACGCGCTCGCGGAACTCCCGGTCCGGGTTCGTCTGGAGCTTCGTGAAGTTCGACTGCGTGATCTCCACCGGCTCGCCGTCGGGGTCCTCGACGACGCCGTAGGTCATGTCGGCGTTCGTCAGCATCGAGTAGATCTCGCTCGGCGCGTCGGTGACCTCCGAGAGGTCGGCGAGCACCCCCTCGACCTCCGCCGAGCGCGTGTGGGCTTTCATCCGTAACACGTCGTCGAGGTAGTGCTCGTACGCCGCTAAGGCGGGCTCGCTGTCGAGGAACTCCTCGACATCGTCCTCAGTGAGCGTCTGGAGCTCCGGTTCGAGGTACGAGAGCGCGCTCGACGCCTCGGAGCCCAGCGAGGACGCCCGCGCGGACATCGCCTGGTACTCCTGGTTCCGCGTGTCCTCGGCGCTGCGGAGGCGGGCGTACGTCGTCACCTGTTGGAGTTCGCGGAAGATCTCCTCGCGGAGTTCGAGCAGCTCTAGGAGGGTCGCGGCGTCCTCGGTGACGCGCCCCTCGTAGTCGCGCAGCTCGTCGATGCGGTCGGCGACCGTCTCGTAGCCCGCCTCCCACGCCTCGTCGTCCGCGTAGATGCCCTGAAGGTCCCACTTGTACGCCTCGTCGATCTCCGCCCGCTCGGGAACCGAACTCATACCGATCGGTTCGGGCCCGGCGCACTAAGCCTTGTCAAACGCGGGAGCTCGCGGCGGCGCGAGCGGGGCGAGCGATCACGCTTCCGTCGCCCACTCGCCGAGGTCGACGACGAGCACGATGGCGTCCTCCCCGTCTCGGTAGTAGTTCGAGACGCGGCGGACCGGCTCGAACCCCTCGTCCGCGTACAGCGACCGCGCGACCGCGTTGCTCTCGCGAACCTCCAGGCGCACGACCGCGACGCCGACCCCGCGGAGCCGCGCGAGCGCCGATCGGAGGAGCCCCCGTCCGAGCCCCTCCCCCCGCGCCTCCGGGTGGACCGCGAGGTCCTTGACGTGGCCGATGTCGCGGCCGTGGTTCGGCGTGGAATCCGCGACGACGTAGCCGACGATCCCGTCGTCGCGCTCGGCCACGAGGAACGCCGGCTCGTCGAGCAGCCGCTCGAAGGCGTCGTACGGCCACGGGTCCGCGAAGCACGCCCGCTCGATCCGCACCACCGCGAGCAGGTCCGCGCGCTCGACCCGGCGGATCGCGGCGTCGACGGGGATCACGGTCGGGATTGGCGGGCGGGAAAAATAAACGCGACGGGACGGCGGGACCCGCGGGCGGTCACCGGACGATCCGCCGCCTCAGCCGTCGATCCACGGCTCCGTCTCCGGGACCGCGCCGGGGTCGGGCGCCCGGATTGCGAAGCGGGCGCCGTCGAGGCGGGGCGCCTCGGGCGGGAGCGGGAGGTCGGCGTTCGGGCGGAGCTCGACGGTCCACCCGTGCGACTCGACGATCTCGCGGACGATGTCGAGGCCGTACCCCGTCCCGTCGGGGCTGGTGGTGAAGCCGGGTTCGAAGGCCTCCTCGCGGTGCGCCGGGTCGATCCCGGGGCCGTCGTCGGCGACGATCATCCCCTCATCGGTCGCGCTCGCGGCGACCGTGAGGTCGGCGTCGGCCTCGCAGGCGTGTTCGACCGCGTTGCGGAACAGGTTCTCCAGCGCCTGCCGCAGGCGCCCGCGGTCGCCGCGGACCCGGGCGTCGGCGCCGACGACGAGCGTCGCGTCCCCGCTCCCGGCGGTCGCCCACGCGTCGCGGACGACCCCTTCGAGGTCGAACTCGGTCGGCTCGTCGATCCCCGACCCCTGCCTAGCGAGCGTCAGCAACTCGGAGACGAGCCGGTCGATCCGGTCGACCGCGCGCTCGCCGCGCTCCAGCGGGTCCGTGTCTCCCTTCAGCCGCGCCATCTCCATCGACCCGCGGATCACGGACAGCGGGTTCCGGAGGTCGTGCGAGACGATGCCGGCGAACCGGTCGAGCCGCTCGTTGCGGTCGGCGAGCCGGCGCTCGCGCGCCTTCCGCTCGCTCACGTCCCGCGAGTTGACGAGGAGGCGACCGACCACGACGTCGTCCGGGAGGGGCCGCGTCCGCGACTCCAGCCAGACCCAGTCGCCGTCGGCGGTGCGGTACCGGTACTCCATGGTGGGCGCCGCCTCCGGGTCGGCGAGCGCGCGGTAGAACCGCTCCGTCACGCGCTCGCGGTCGTCCGGGTGGACGTAGCCGAGCGGCGACCGACCGACGGTCGACCCCTGCTCGTAGCCGAGCACCTCCTCGACGGACGGGCTCTCGTACCTGACCCGGCCGTCGGCGTCGACGACGGTGACGAGGTCGGTGCCGTACTCCAGGAACTGCCGGAACCGCTCCGGGAAGGCGCGGTCGACGTCGACCCGACGCGCGGTGACGACGCGCCCGCCGAACTCCGGCGCGAGCTCCTCGTCGACGACGGACTCGACCCAGACGAAGCCGCCGCTCGCGTGCCGGATCCGGTGGGTGACGGTCCGGTCGGTCGCGACCGCCGAGAGCGCGTCGGCGACCGGGTCGCGGTCGTTCGGGTGAACGCGCTCCAGCAGGTCGTCGCCGAGCAGCGCCTCGCGATCGACGCCGAGCACCGCGGGCACCGACGGGCCTGCGAACAGCACCTCGCCGTCGACGGCGACGGCCGCGACGAACCGGTCGGGACCGGGATCGACCGCGGCCGGACGGTCCGCCGCGTCGACCGGGGATTCGGGTGTCGGATCGGGGCTTGATCCCCCGTCGGTGGTCGAGCGGCGCCGATCCGGGGGCGTTCGCTCCCCCTCGTCTCCCGAGGCGTCGCTCTGCGGGGCGGACGATCGATCGCTGGGACGGAGGGTCACAGGCGTTCTGTCCACGCTACGGACGGGCGGGTATAAACCCCCGCGCCGCGGGTATCAAACAAGATAATCACCTGGAGAATCCGGGGACGGTGAGACAGCGAACGGCGAGCCGCGAGCGCTACTGCGGGCGCGTCTGTGCGGTGACGGCGTCGGGGAGACGGAGGTGTCGTGACGCGTTCGGACGGACGACGAAGCTCGGTGGCAGCGCGGCTTCGGGCGATGACGGGCGGCCGCCGTCGAGCGGTCTCGACGCACCGAGTCAGAAGGGTTAAACGCGCGCCGCGGATACCCGGTCGTGAGGGCGCGTAGCTCAGCGGACAGAGCACTTGGTTCCGGACCAAGATGCCGCGGGTTCAAATCCCGTCGCGCCCGTATCGTTCTAATTGCATGACTGCACCGGGGTAAACGCCGCGATAGTCTGAGACGCGTGCTTTCCTTCGACAGATGACTGTATAGGTGTATCAGTGGGGTTCGCGTACAGCCCTCTGGACTGGGATAGAGAAAATCAATTGCTGATTGACTCGCTCTCCTCACTCGTTTGAGTCAGGCATCCCGATCCCCCAATCGAGTATACAAATCTATTCAGCGATGAATTCGACATTGGTGATCTCAAACCGCGCCCCATCCTTGGGACCATCAGCTACGCGAATGCTCCACCCGTGAGCCTGCGCCACTTGCGTAACGATGGTCAATCCGAAGCCAGTTCCGTCTTTAGCGGTTGAGTAGCCCGCCTCAAACACGGCTTGCTGTTTGTCTTCCGGGATACCCAAACCGGTGTCTTCGACGTAGAACCCGTCGTCCAATTCGCCAACAGTGATAGACACGTCTTCGCCGCCGTGCTCAGTCGCGTTTCGAAACAGGTTCTCAACGAGTTCCGTAATGCGAGCGTTTGCGTCTTCACCGAACGCCCGTCCATCTGCCGCCCAGAGCTTCATCCCGTTGTCTGGAGCCGGGTTATGTGAAGCGGTAACGACAACACCGGCGTCGGCCTCTTCGCGGACGACAGTCCGCGCGACGGTCGGAGTCGGCTGGACGCCGACATCGATCACGTTGCCGCCACACTCCGTGACCCCGGCTGAGACGGCGCGGCTCAATGTCTGCCCGCTTTTGCGGGCGTCGCGCCCGAGGACGACCGTCTGTGCACCGTCGGTTACAAGCGCTCGTCCGATATCGAGTGCGAGAGCGGCCGTAACCTCATCGCCAACGCGGCCCCGTACGCCGCTAGTTCCAAACATACCGCCGCTTCTGTTCAACATGGCAAGGTTCTTCGGATCTGTCTGTCGGGTAGAACTTCGGGGTGACATTCTAAGAGAGCACGTTCTGATATTGTTTTTTTTACAGCAACCGGCTGATTGTGGTATATTCACTCAAACATTAGAGCGACAATCACGTAGATTCTCTGAGTACCGGTTGATATTCGCTGACAGTGGTTCCGATCATAGTGAGTATGACAAAGACCCCAATGATGACGAGCAATCCTCCGAAGACCGGTTCAGATTGCTGTGTTGAACAGCGATTTTATCCACCGATATCGTCGATTTAGAAGGGTTAAGCCGAGGAAATCGAATTTGGTATGGAAATCGACATCCTCGAATTCATCAAGCAGTGTTGTGACCTAGACAAACTCAGAGAATTATAGGTTCGTACTTTGCAGAGGCGATCTCGCTGCTTGGGGGATAATTACTTATTATTCCGCTCATATTTGGTAGATATGAATAAGAAAATTCAGTCAGTACTTGTCCTAAGCATGGTACTACTGTTATTCACCGGAGTGGCTGCCGCTGAGAGTCTTGGTTCTGGCGATATTGAGTTTCTCAACGGACTGTTTGGCATTTTTGAGACGTTCTTCTCAGAGCTGAAAGCGTTGACCAGCGCATAAGCTGTCCAACGAGCGTTGTATCGAGACTCTTTCTCGTCCCGTTGACTAGTGAACGTCAAGAACGGCTTGAGACGCTGTATCGACTGCTCTGTTGAATAGCGGTGATTGGGTGGACAAAGCAGATATGAATCGACTCGTCATCTGGTGAACTGTATGGTCTCGAAGTTGGTGCCGATAGGCCGGCACTCAACAACCGCTATTCAATACAGCAGTAGCAACAACGATGCTGTCAACCACGGAGCTTGCCGATGCTTCCGTATACAGCTGAGCGGTTCAACACGTCCATGTCATCGGATACTTGTGCGCGAGCACGCTATCAAATGTAGTGACAGACGACCACGGCGGGTTTGAACACGCTCGGGAGAACGTTGACGGCCACCCGATGGTGAGTTTGCTCGGCTACGCTAAACGCTACTGGCCGACCCTCACGCTCGGCGTGCTTGCCGCGTTCCTCACGAGGTTTGCCCGACTGGTCCCACCGATTGTCGTCGCAGCTGCCATCGATCGAGCGATCCGCGGCTCGGCCGACGCGGGACTGTTGACCGACGTGGGCTTGCTGCCGCCAGGTGAGATCACCGGCGAAGCGGCCCGCCTCGCGGTGCTCGAACAGCTCGTACTCATCGCGGTGCTTGCGTATCTGGTCCGGTCGCTCGCTCGGTTTGTGTCACGGTATCTGCTTCAAGCGACTGCCCAGAAGGTTCAGCGTGATCTGCGAAACGACACGTACGACCATCTCCAGCGGCTCTCGATGGATTTCTTCGCCGATCATCAGACCGGCGGTATGATGTCGATCCTCAACAGCGATATTAATCGGCTTGAGCAGTTCCTGAACACGGAGTTCCGACAACTCATCCGCGTGGTCGCAACGGTCGGTGGGATTGCGATCATCCTGTGGACATACTCACCGAAGTTGGCGCTCATCGCGCTTGCACCAGTCCCGGTCATCGGACTGGCTAGTGGTCAGTTTCTCACCTGGATCGAGCCCCGGTATAAGTCGATTCGAGAGACCGTCGCTCGACTGAACACGCGGCTTGAGAACAACCTGGGGGGCGCTGCGGTGATTAAGGCGTTCGACCGGTACGGCTTTGAGCAGAGTCGGGTCGCTGAGCAGAGCGAAGCGTACCACGACGAGAAGGTTGCGGCGCTACAAATCCGACGTGGATTCTTTGCGACGCTACGGCTGTTAACCGGCGTCGTGTTCGTCCTCGTTCTTTACATCGGTGGCACTGATATCATCACCGGCGTTCCCGGTGAGGCAGGGGTGCTGACCCTTGGTGGGTTCGCGCTCTTTTTCCTTCTGTTGCGGCGGCTGTACTCGCCGATGCGCCGGGTCGGGAAGTCAGCAAATAAGTACCAGCTTGCGAAGTCCAGTGCCGAGCGCGTGTTCGGGTTGCTCGGCCGTGAGCCAACTATTACGAGTCCCGACTCGCCGCACACTCCTGAGTCGATTGACGGGGAGGTCACGTTCGAAGATGTTACGTTCGCCTACGGGGACCGCGAGCCTGTCCTTCATGATGTCTCGCTTGATGTGCCGGCGGGGACGACAATCGGCCTTGCTGGGGCGACTGGGGCCGGAAAGTCAACACTCCTGAAACTCATTCCTCGGTTCCACGATGTCGATGACGGAGAAGTCCGGGTTGACGGGACTGATGTCCGGGAGTATGATCTACAGTCGTTACGAGACGCTATCGCCATTGTTGAACAGAATCCATACCTGTTTTCGGGGACTGTCGCGGAGAATATCGCGTACGGCGACCGCGAGACACTTGAGGCCGAGTGGGCGGAGGAACCTGACACAAGCGCCCGCGCTCGGGTTGAGCGGGCAGCTGAAGCCGCCGCGGCTGACGAGTTTATCGAAGATCTCCCCGATGGATACGACACGCAAGTCGGCGAGCGAGGTATCAAACTCTCGGGCGGGCAGCGGCAGCGCCTCGCTATCGCCCGGGCACTGCTCAATGACCCCGAGATCATCGTTTTTGATGAGGCCACATCGGATGTTGATACGGAGACTGAAGAGCTGATCCAGGAGAGTCTTGAGCGGCTGGTCGAGGAGCGGACCGCGTTCATCATTGCCCACCGGCTTTCAACGATTCAGAACGCAGACGAGATCGTTGTCATGGATCAGGGTCAGATAGTCGAGCAGGGCAATCACGAAGAACTGGTTGCGGGCGAGGGAACATATGCGAATCTCTGGCAGGGGCAGGCTGAGGCTTCTGCTGCTGACGACTGACGCCCAGCTAGGATCCCGCTGTGTCCTCCGACATGCTTGATGGCGGATTCAGTGATTATGCCACTCACTAAGCAGCACCTGCTCAGTCTGACGGAGCTGTTCAACCGATGGCGAACCCTCATTGACCGTACACGCAACTGTCTCCTCGCCAGACCGATCACAGACGATGACGTCATGACGCTCAAGCTGCGCGAGTGTACGTTCTAAGGCAGCCTCATCGTCCACGCCACTGAGCTGTCTGAGGTCACTGACATCAAGCGTGGTCTGTGGCTCGCTGAGGAAGGTCGCAACCAGTTTCGCCTCTGGATGGTCGCCAAACACCCACGTCAGCGGCGTGTCCTCTGCATACGCGTCTCGCTGTGACCGCTCACTGCGCTCTTTGTTCCCATCAGTGTCGTTTGGTGCAAAACGTCTGGTGAGCGTGGCGCGGAGCTCACGAGCCCGGTTCACCGGCAAGTGATTGCGCAAACGCGACTGCCAACCTGGGGTACGACGACGTGACCCATCACGCCCCCGTGTTCCACGGTGATACGATATTCTCGGAGTCCGAAGTGCTATCAAAACGGGAATCTGAGTCGCGTGACCACGTCGGCATCGTCACGACGGAACTACGCGCGTACAACCAGAACGGAGAGCTCGTTCTTTCCTTAGAGCGGACGCCGATAGTGCTGAAGCGAGCTGACGCCCAGCCGACCGCCGAGCGCCCAGCTGGGTGGCCAGAGGAGGTCGGCACGCAGCCGGAGGACCTCCGATGAGCGCTCACACGATCCGACCGGTGGTCGGAGGTGACAGATGACTACCACCCCACCTACACGAGAGAACCCGATCCCGGCCGCACGGATCGTCGGCGATCTCCCGACGGCTGACGCCGCGACGGCCGCCGAGACCGTCGGCGAGGAGGCGACGCTGTTCGTCAGCGGTTTCGGCGGTGTCGGCTACCCGAAGTCGGTGCCGGAGATGATCGCGGCCGGCGACCACCGGTGGTTAACGGTGATTCCCGGCGGCGGCGTCGGCGACGAGATTGACACGGCACTCGTCGAGAGCGGTGACATGGACCGCCGATACCCGTTCCAGACCCGCCCTACGGCTCGTGACGCGATAAACGCCGGCGAGGTGGCGTTCCACGACAGACACATCGCCGACGTGGCGGATGACGTTCGGTTCGACGGGCTCAGAGCAGGAGTGCGCGGCGAGCGCGTGGCGGTGGTTGAGGCAGTCGCAGTCGGGCCAGACTGGCTCGTTCCGACGACGTCGGTCGGCAACACGCCGGCGTTCGTTCGGGCTGCCGACCGGATCATCGTCGAAGTGAACACGGCACAGCCCCTCGACCTCTCGCGGGTGCACGATGTGTACACCCGCGCGGACCCACCGGCCCGGGGTCCGATCCCGCTCTCGACTCCAGCCGAAAGGATCGGCTCCCCCGCAATCCGGTTCGATCCAGACGACCTCGCAGCCGTCGTCCGGACGAACCGCCGCGACGACCCGTACGAGTTCCGCGACCCCAACGACACCGACCAGGCGATAGCCGCCCATTTACAGACGTTTCTCACCGCCGAGATCGCCCGTAATCCGCTCTTCTCTGACGCCGTCACGCTCCAGTTCGGGGTAGGAAGCCTCGGAAACGCGCTGATGAGCGCGCTTACGGAACTCGACATCGGCGACCGACCGCTTGTTTACTTCGGGGAGGTCATCCAAGACGGACTCCTTGACATGGTCGACGCCGGCCGGCTGGCGGGAGCGAGCGCCACGTCGTTAGCGCTGTCGGCAGACGGACAGGACCGGCTGTTCGAGGATGTCAGTCGATACGCCGAAGAGGTCGTCCTCCGCCCGGGGGCCGTCTCGAATGCCGCGGGACCCATCGATCGATTCGGCGTCGCAGCAGTTAATAGCGCCGTCGAGGTCGATCTCCACGGTAACGCCAACGCGACACACATCGGTGGCACACACGTACTCAACGGGATCGGCGGCAGCGGCGACTTCGTCCGGAACGCCCGTCTAAGCATTATCACGCTGCCCGCGACCGCCGCAGACGGCGATATCTCGCGGATCGTTCCCGCAACTGGACATGTCGACCATACCGACCACGACGTCGACGTGGTGGTCACCGAGCACGGAGTGGCAGACCTGCGCGGTCTGTCACTCCGAGAGCGGGCGGCGGCACTCGTCGATATCGCCGATCCGGCGTACAGTTCCGAGTTGGAGGAGTACCGCGAGCGAGTGTCGAAAGAGTCCGGTGCTGCTCCGATGGGGCGCGAAATGGGCGTCGACCTGTAAGCGAGCGACCGCACTCCGCTGTAGTGAGTCGGTGTTGGGTGGTCACCGGTCGACAGGATGTGCCCCTACGGCGTCGTCACGACTCGCTCCCTATCGAATCTTCACCGCGACGCCAGCGGCTCTTCGCCGGAACGCTCGGCGTGCCCACCGCAAACAGCGTTTTGTCCCCGTCAACGACGAGTGTTTGGTCACCGAGGCGGAGTCTGGCATCGACCGTGGTCACGAACTTGGCGAACGCGTTGCGACCGTTACGCACGTACGGTTCACTCTCCGAGCTGACGACGACCGATGGGTCAAATCGGGAAACGCTGCCTGAATCCTTCGGGCGCCTGCGACTCCGAGAAGGTAACCGATCGTCGGTGCGGTAAGTCACCAGCCGGTCTCCCTCAGCGCTCCCCGATGTGTCGTCGGTATCACCAACAATGACCTGATCTGGTCGCCCGGGGTTGGAGCGTCAGATCGTGACTGGCTCGCCGGATGGAAACAGGGTCTCGCCTGCGCCTCGCCGCTCACCGGGCCGGCTACTCGTCTCCGCCGTCGGTGAGTATCTCCACGTCTTCGGCCGGTTCCGTCTCAGAGAGCGACGGGTGCTCGCTAACGTCTCCAGTCTCCTCTTCGTCTTCCGTGGACCACTCAGCGGGGGTGTGACCGTGACACATGGTACGATATGCCATAGCAGCTGCGGAGCAATAAATGATCGGCCGAAGGTGTGTCTCAGGCGCTCACCACCGCGTCTACCGCCCGCTGCTCAGGGCCGAGATCCGGCCCGCGTTCAGCCAGGTGCCGCGGTGCGCGTGACTTTGGCGGCGTCGGATCCTCTGCGGCGTCTCCACGGGCCCGGCGAACCCCCCGAACTCGTCGGCGAGGTGGCCTCAAGCGCGGCGCTCCCGGTGACGCACGCCGCACTGGCGAGCGTTAGTCCGGGCGCGCCGACCGTCGCGACCGGAGACGCGGTCGTGGCGACCGCCACTGCGAAGGACGTTACCGGTAGCGACGACCCGCGGTGCGTGTCCTACGCTCTCAGATATCCGGTGTCGTCGGAGGTCCCCGACTCGTCCACCGGCCCAGTACCCTTGCTCTTAGGACCCGTAGCCACGGTAATGCGTGTTCTCATCGTTGGCGCGACCGGTTTCGTCGGTAGTCGCCTCACCGAGGCGCTACACTCGGCCGGCCACGACGTGGTCGCGTTCTCCAGGAGCGCGAGCCGAGCGGGGTTCCCGGACGGCGTCGAGATGTTCGAGGGCGACCTCGAAGACCCGATGTCGGTCGAGGGGCTCTGCGAAGACATCGACGTCGCGTACTACCAGATCCACTCGCTGACGGCCGAGAACTTCGCCGAACTGGACCGGACATACGCCCGTCGGTTCCGAAAGCTGGCGTCGGCCGCCGGCGTTGACAGGGTGATCTATCTAAGTGGTATCAGCGGCGACGAACGCAACCTGTCTCCACACCTCGCTTCGCGCCGGGAAGCCGAGTCCGTTCTCGAAGGGGAGAGCTTCGATTTAACCGTTCTCCGAGCGGCGATTATCATCGGCGCCGACAGCGCAAGCTTCCGTATCGTCGATGACCTCACCGACCGGTTGCCCGTGATGACAGTCCCACAGTGGGTTCGGACCCCGTGCCAGCCAATCAGCATCTCGGACGCGGTCGCGTATCTCGTCGAGCTGCTCGATGCCAAGGAGACCCGAGGGGGGATCTACGATATCGGCGCGCCGAACGTCTGGTCTTGCGAGAGCCTACTGAAACTGACCGCGGAACAGAAGGGCAAACGAGTACAGATTGTGCCGGTGCTGGTGATGTCGCCGGCGCTATCCTCACACTGGCTCCGACTGACGACAGACGTCCAGTACGCCAGCGCTCGGCCTTTGGTCGAGAGCATGCGTAACCCCGTCACTGTCGACTCCGAGCGGAACCTCCAGTCGATTGTTCCTATCGAGCAAACGTCTGTTGAAACGGCGGTTCAACAAGCGTTCGCGAACGGCTGACCGAGACCCTTCGTTGCTGGCGACGATCATCGACTGCATATGTATCATGAATCGTCGTTGAAACCCACTCGTAACGCGGCTACGTGCGGCTGAACGACTTACTGGTCCGGGCGACTATTGATCTCTGAGACTTTTTGATACTGGCCAGTGACCTCGTCGTGCCGATACACCCTGCAGGCGGGGCCGCTCCCAGTCTGTCTGTTCGACTGGATGACCACGCTCGACCGACCCGACGTCTTTTCTCGGACGACCCTCCCGACCACCGGAGGTCCGCGCATAGCCACGTAATAAACCTTGTTAGCGTCGTGCCGCGAGATTTCGGCGATGAATTCCGACGAGAGGTGGTCTGGAAGCGCATCGTCAGTCACCGCGTCGCCGGACGACCGGGTAGCGGTGTCGGGTCAACGGCGAGATAGCAAAGAAGATGATGAGTGTGACGAGGGCAAAAACGTGCAGACTACCGGACAGACGAGATTTGTCGATTTTGAATAACGAGCATCTCGGTGGCTCGTCGATAGCACGCGTCGTCACGTCCGTCCTCGTCGTTTTTCAACGGTGCCGCCAGAAAAGCAGCCGACCTGATCTCGCCGTCAAGCCCTCGACTCGATACCCATTAGCGACGGCTTCGTCGGTAACCTCAAGCTAGCGTGTGCGAATTCCGTGAGCCGGCTGTGACGCCTTGCCGGTAAATCGGATCCCCGGCTGAGCGACGCCGACACCGGTTTGTGCGTGACGACCTAACAGGTTGTATGTCGACCATTAGCGTCACAACAGCGACGAATCCAAAGGTATTGATCGACAGGCTTCCAGCAGCGCCGGGCAACTGGAGACGAAACGAAGAGCCCGGCGGGATCGTCGAGTACCGACTTCCAGACGAGGAAAGTCCCTGTACTGCGGCGAAGATCGCAGTTCGTCCCGATATCCTGAGCGACGCAGCCGTCCGACTCGTCCGTAAGCGCGGCTGTAGTAATGCTGGAAGCGACACATTCGATTCACTCGATGCCGCCGTAGACGCAGTCAGTCGAGAACTCGGTCACGTCCTCAAAGCTGTCGACGGAGACGATCTGCGGTAGCCACGGCTGCGGACTCGCTGTAGCTTTTGACATCTGGACCAGCGGTTACCGTGTGCGGCGCCGATCAGGTCCATCGCGACCGACATCGGTTTCAGCCGGGCGATAGATTGCAGACTGTGTCAACAAGACGCAGCGATGCCGCTTCGGCCATGTTCGTCGGACTTGTCGTCTTGCTCATCGGGTAGCGAGACGGGTTATCTCCACGATTAATGCTTCGCCCGGTCCCGTTTCTCGGTGGTGCGGTCATCGCGGTGCTCGTCGAGGCCGCGTTCGCACGGTGGCCGGAACGCATGGCTCGCTTCTGGCGGCGTCCAGTGATTCGCTTTGGCTCGCCTGTCGCACTTCTCGCCGCAACCCTGTCGGCTGACCGTCGCAGCGGCGCACCCCATGCGGCGACACTCGGGGGTCTCGCTGGGTACTTCGCACTGCCCGTCGGGATCACTATGGACATTGTTCCTGAACCGAAACAGTGGTTTTGACCCACCGGCTCGGACGGGCGGTGGGACCGAGACGAGGTAGGTCACGACCGCGACCAATCGGCCTTCGTATCGAGAACAACACCTGGCGCAAAGTCCGTCTCAGCGGACCCTTAATATTGCTCGCTGCCTTACGTATATTATCTAATGGCTGAACAGTACCCGATAGCGGAGCTTCCAATGCCAGACCCGACGTACGATCCCGAGCGCGTGGTCTCGATTCAGCTTGAGGCATTAGCGACCAACGACGATCCCTTTGAGGACGCCGGCATTGCCGTCGCATACAACTTCGCATCGCCGGCGAACAGACGGGCGACGGGCCCGTTCGACCGGTTCCGGCGGATGGTACACAATCCGCGGTACGCTCCGATGATCGACCACGTTGAGGCGACGACGGGACCGATTGAGCACGACGGCGACGACGCGACACAGCGTGTCACGCTGACCGGCCCCGACGGCCGTACAGTCACATATGTCTTCGAATTGTCCCAACGCCGACGTGGTGAACTCGACGAACACTGGTTGACCGATAGCGTCATTCATGAGTAGCGAAAGTAATTGATCGATCGTCGCTCGTGGCCGGGTCAGTTGTCCCGCCACTTGAGCGACTGCCGATTTAGCGCTTCCACGGCGGGTTTACCTTCTTCGAGCATGTGGTCAGCGATTGCGATTGCCTCCCGTAATTCATCGGTCGATAACTGCTCGTACGCGGGAGTCCCGTCAACGTGGTCGTACCAAGCCCCTCCAAACAGAACGTCTAACACGACACGGGCAAAACAATGGTCCCGCTGGATCGGCCAGTCGCCGGCTTCTGCTGCCTGTTTCGGGAGTGCTTCGGTGACCCGGTGGAGATATGTCTCACGCAAGGGCGTGAGGTCGTCGCCGCCGAGCGTTTGTTGCCCCATTTGATATCAACGATACGAGTTCCAGTCATAAAACTGAGTCCCCCGCAACTCCTGCTGGCAACCGGGTCCAGACACAACGTTAGCCGCTTTTGCGGAACTCTGACAGCGCTCGCCGTAGTGACCTCGATTAATTCGATACAAACGGGGAGCTACTATGAACACCGAGTTCGCGTCCTGGGTGCCGAACGTCAGCGGCGGGGTGGTCGTTTCGAACTGGGAGACAAAGGCGGATTGGAATTATGAATACGACCTTAGCTCGCCCGCACCGCGGAGGAGGTCGGCTCCGGATGGACCTACGCCACTCCGGATTAGCAGCTGATGGAGCGCGGACTCGCTGGGGACGGCGTGGAGATCTCATGATTGGGCGTCGCGCGGCTCGAAACGGCGACCACAGAAAAGAAAGCCGAGGCAGAGCGCCGTGCGCAGATTCTCGGTCGTGAAGAGGTTCACGAGCACTACGAGCCCGATGAGGGCGAGACGCTCAACGAGGATTCCGACGTGATGACGCTGTTGGATGAGGCCGACGACGAACTCGTCGAGGTTAGCCCGCCGTTCGACCAACTCAAAGACGCATTCGATGATCTCGAAGTCAATCGGGCGAACATGTAGCGTTCACAACTGGGTTCACAAAGCCGATCTACAGCCGGAACCCGGTCGGAGGGCGAATCACGTTGCGGTTGATGAGACTGTGACTCGGCTTGACGATGAACAATATTGGCTGTACGCTGCTGTCGATCCGGAAACGAACGATCTGCTCCATACACAGTTTGAGCCAGCGACGAATAACGCTGTCGCAGATCGGTTTTTCGCTGATCTCCGTGGCAAACACGACATAGATGACGCAACAGTCCTCGTAGATGGATCAGCTTCACTTCAGCGAGCCTGTCGCAGATATGACCTCGACTTCAGGTACGAACGACATGGAAATCGGAACAGCGTCGAACGTGTCTTTCGTGAGATAAACGCAGAACTACCAGTTTCTCAAACTGTTTTAGCAACGCCAAAGCAGAAACTGCTGACGAGTGGCTCAGACCATTCGCTTTCGCATGGAATCAGCTTATCTGAACACTACGGGTAACAGCACGGTGTCTCATTTCGTGTGTGTTGAGACTATCTTCAATCGAGTGAGCTGAGACACCGTGTTCAGACAAACCCGTTAGTAGTGATTCACCTGTTCAGATCTAGAAAGTCCCTAAGATTGGTTATAATAGGTTGGTAGTCAGAACGGTAGTATATATATCAAACTCGATAACTGAGCCAAGAGTATCAAGTATACCGATAATATCCGAATTATTGCAAACGTCATAAAATGGGTCAAAATAGTAGATTACCACGGATTAACGCGATTGAAAACAACTCAGACTCAAACTTCATGGGCGACTTGGCCTATAATATCGGGCAAAACTAATGGTCCAGCTAGTATACTTTTCGGCGATCGCAATGTGTATACTAGCGGTGCTGACCGTTTTGTCGTTCCGAGCGGAGCGTCAGCTCGATAAGGCTGTCCGTCGGTACGGTACGGCAACGACGCTCTCTGCGGCAGGGATGTTTCTCGCATACGTCGGCATGACAACGATTCAGTTCTTCTTCGAACAGACCGGACTCCCGCTGTTGTTGATGGAACTCTCACGGTTTATTGGGTACACTCTCATGTGGGCGGGGATTGTCTACGTTGTTTCGGCTATCTCAGGCGCCAAGCGGCAGCTTTCATTAGCGCTGTTTGTAACGATAGCGGGCCAGTTGTGGATGACATTCCTAGCATGGAAAACGGCGTTTGTCCCGCAGCACGTCGTACTCATTAGTCCGTTGCTGCTGGTTGCCGGGGGGTACATTCTGTACGGGCCGGTGGTAGCGACGGCAAAAAAGCAGTCAGAGCGTCGACTGACCGTACTCAACAAGCTCAAGCATATCATGCTACTCGGGTGGTTCGGTCAGGTCGCGACAGTCGTCGTTCACCCCAGCACACTCGGACTGACAACAGTGTTCACCGATTGGGTGACAATCATGTACGTAGAACTACTTCTCGTTGGTGCCTTCATCAGTATCGTGTACAGCAACTCGGTTGTGTTTGATCAGATACCCGGATCTGGTACTGAAGGAACCGATCTGAAGAATACGGAACAGATGACCGACCACGCGGGGTCACAAGCGGGGGTACAAGAATGAGTACCGAATACGGTTCTATAGCACGGTTCAGACAGAGTTACAGCGCACAAGTAGGGGTGGTTGTCGGGTTCGCACTAGTCACAACACTCGTATTCATGCTTGGATTCACGCTGTATCTCCTCGCTGCTCCACCTGATTTGGTGATGAACCGAGCAATTGGAGTTATTGTTGCGTTGGCGATTGTCTTCATCGTCAATCTTGGTGTCATTGGCGCTGTGTTGGGTGGGAACGTCGCAACAGCCCTCAATAAACTCAGTAATCGAGCTGAGCGAATCGGTGACGGGGAGTTCGATGTCAGCTTAGAGACCGACCGTACCGACGAAATTGGGGAGCTGTACGACGCAATCGACGAGATGCGGACCGACATCCAGACGCAACTATCCGAGGTTGAACGGGCGAAGGCTGAAGTCGAGTCGACGAAACAGGATGCGACGGAATTTAACGAACACCTTCAGTCAGAAGCGATGAAGTTCAGTCAGGTGATGGGTGCAGCCGCAGACGGTGACCTCGATCAGCGATACGATCCACCTGGCCGGAGCGACGCGATGGCTGAGATCGCGACGGCGTTCAACGAGATGATCGGCGAACTAGAGACCGCACGACGAGAGCAGCGGCAACTGATGAGTGAAGTTGAAACCGACGTTGAAGCGCCAATCTGCGAACTCTCAGAATCCACCCAGGATATCGCGGATCAGGCGGCAAGTTTGAACAAGATTGTCACTGAGCAGCAGTCGGCCATGGAGCGGACGTCAAGAGAGGTTGGAGAACTCAGTGCCACTGTTGAGGAAGTCGCATCAACGACGACAGAAGTCACGCGCGCGAGTGAATCAGCCGAAGAGCGGGCCAAACGTGGTCGGGAGTCGTCCTCGGAAGCACTCGAAGCGATGGAGGCAATTGAAAGCGCAGTGGCGGACGCTTCCTCGAAGATGGACCGCGTTGAGGAAGGTGTTAAGCAGGTTGCTGACGTGACCGATCTAATCGACGATATTGCAGAGCAAACCAGAATCCTTGCACTGAACGCAAGTATCGAAGCTGCCAGAGCCGACGGTGGTGGAACGAGTGGCGATGGTTTCGCCGTCGTTGCTGACGAAGTCAAGTCGCTAGCTGTCGAGTCAAAGGAAAGTGTGGATGAGATTGAATCGTTAGTTGACGAGGTTCAAACAGAGACCGTCGACGCAGCCGAGGGGCTGCGGACAGCAATGTCAAGAGTCGATACCGGAATCGCTGCTGTAGAGCAAACCGGGTCGGACCTCGATGAGATTGTTTCGGCAGTTCAAGAGACCAGCCACAACTTCGAAGAGGTGTCCGACACGACTGATACTCAGGCCGAGACAGCAGAACAGATTGCTAGTTCGATCAATGATCTGGTCGGGGAATTAGAAGCGATGGCGGACGGTATCGACGAAATGGCTCTCGCAACGCGGTCACAGACCGAGCAAGTCGATGCTATCGCGGCAGCGACCCAACAGCTAATTAGCGACGGTGACACGGCAAAGCACACTTCGGCGACTCAATCGGTTGCACAGCTGGCAGGTGACGGAGGATCTGAGTCCGTCCGGAACGGCTAAGACACCCAGCCCATACGACTGGGTTAGCCATCGCTGCTGGGTGATTGTAGACCGTGAACCACTCGAAGGGCACGAAAACCCTGTGTTGGAGACAACATACCCGATCGTAATGGCGAGCGGTACCCAATCCTCGTAGAGTGCGACAACCCCGACACCATTGAAATCCTCCTCCGCGTGAATGCGGGGGAATCCCGAACGGTGGGAGTTTCAGGTTCGCAACGATGAGTCCGATTTCTTTCTCGGGAGCCCGTTTAATTCTTGACCTCCTCCCGCGCCTGAAGACACGGGAATCCGCCCACAGGATGTCAGGCCGAGAGCGGCCCTGCGGTCTCAAGACGCATTGACCACGACCCACGCGGTACGTGCCCGAGCGTGGTACCGCGAATTTCGTGAGATCGTTTTGATATGTGCGGTCTACAACATCAAACGAGCCGTGAAACAGTGAAATCAAACGCCTTCTGGCGATTCACCAGAGCCACAGAGTTCAAACCAGAGTGCCTCGGAGTCAAGCCCCGAGGCAGTTCACCCCGGGTGAAGAACACCTCAACAACGAGTGGCTGATTACTGACGCTCGTCTAACCCCCGATCATGGACACTTCTGGTCCCGTAGACGACCGCGTCGCGCTCATCACGGGAGCGAGCTCGGGGATTGGTGCCGCGACCGCTCGGCGGCTCGCCGCCGACGGCACCGATGTCGTGCTCGCGGCGCGGCGTGACGCGCCGCTAGAAACGGTCAAAGATCAGTGCGAACGAGCCGGCGTTGACGCGCTCACCGTTCCCACCGACGTGACAGATCGTACGGCCGTCGACGCGCTGGTTGAAGCAGCTGTCGACCGGTTCGGTCATCTTGATACCGCCGTGGTAAACGCCGGAATCGGAGAAGCGCGCGATGTCCCACTTCCCGACTTGTCCGTTGACCAGTTCGAACGCGTGACGGCCACGAACATCCACGGGGCATACTACACGACGCGAGCGGTGCTGCCGGCGCTGCGCGAGAGCGACGGCGCACTTGTGTACGTCGGGAGCTACAAGGGCAAGCATCCGAGCACGTCAACACCGGTGTATGCCGCCTCGAAGTGGTGGCTGCGCGGGTTCGCGCTTAGTGTGTCCGGGCGCGTCGGACCGGACGGCGTCGCTGTCACGTTAGTTAACCCGTCGGGTGTCCGGACGGAGTTCGGCTCCGAGTTCCGCGATCAAACGAACAACAGTGCGCTCGACGCGTCAACGACGTTGGATCCAACCGATGTCGCCGACGCAATTGCGTACGCGACCGAGCAAGAGGCCCCGGTAGCCGTGACGGAACTTGACGTGAACCGCCGCGACATCTTCGAACGATTCTAACCGCGACCATTGGGCCTGCAGCGTGGTTTACGTTCTGGCGTGCTGTCGGTGCGTCGAACGAGTATAAACGGCCGCGGGCGCAAGGCGACGTAATGATCGGGTATCCAGGACTGAACCGGACGCTTCGCGACCGCGATCCCCCGGTTCGATGTACGCGCGGGATGCAGAGACAGACGTTCGAAGAACGCGGTCTCTCGTACGTCTCGACGCTCGCGCAGCAGAACCTCAGCGACTTGTACGAGCTGCTCGCGTGGAATCACGAGCACGACATTCGGGCCTACCGCTGTACGTCATCACTGATCCCGTGGAACTCGCAGTTCGAGCTCTCCGAACTACCTGAGTACGAGGAGGTTCGCCGCCTCGCGCGTCGCTGCGGGGACCTCATCAAGGAGGCCGGCATGCGATTCACGTTCCACCCCGACTACTGGTGTAAGCCAGCGAGTGACTCCCCAGATACCCGCGACCGCGCTCGGGCGGCCCTGGAGTACCACGCCGACTGGTTCAACCTGCTGGGGCTCCCGGTCACGCCGTACTACGGCATCACGGTTCACATCGGCGCGACGTACGGCGACATTGAGGCAACCGCCGAGCGCTTCCGCGCGTTTGTCGATAGCCTGTCGGACGCCGCACGGGAGCGGTTGACCGTCGAGAATGATGACAAGGGAAGCCTGTGGAGTGTTCCAGAGCTTGTGGAACTGGTCAGCGATCCGACGGGCGTACCGGTGGTGTTCGACTACCACCACCACTCGTTTGCCGACCGCGGCTACACGTACCGAGAGGCGTTTGAACTCGCGGCGGAGACGTGGGGGGATGTCCGGCCGATGACGCACTACTCCGAGCCAGCGCGCCTGCGCGGTCCGACCGCTCGTCCGCAAGCGCACGCCGAGTTCGTCGCGGATCTGCCGGCGTGGTTGGCGGCGAACGCCGACGTCATGATCGAAGCCGACGGCAAGGAGCGGGCCGTATTGCGACTCCGCGACGACGCTTAATCAGTCTGGCTGGTACGGATCGGTCGCGACGTCGAGGCGGTACACGTCGTTGGGTGCGTCGAGTTCGGTCGGCAATAGAAGGTATCTCAGATTCGGGTATTTCAAAATACCGTATATTGAACTACCATATTTGACACTATTATTGTGATTGTCCCAGAGTGTAAGCATAACGATCGACGTACAATGGATAGCGCGGAGACTACCACGGCAACATTCGGGATCGGATGTTTCTGGGGGCCTGATGCCCAGTTCGGTGCAGTAGACGGCGTCATTCGCACCCGAGTCGGTTACGCCGGCGGGACAAAACTGGACCCAACGTATCATTCGTTAGGCGACCACACGGAGGTGGTCCAAGTCGAATTTGATCCAGACACGGTGTCGTATCGAGAGCTCCTGAATGGGGTGTTCAACTCGCACAACCCCCAGCACCAAAGCAGAAAAACACAGTATCAGGACATCGTGTTTGCTGGAACCGAAAACCAACGAGCGGTCCTCGATGAGTTTCTTGCTACGCGCGGGCTTACTGCCGATGGGATCGGCACACGTATTGAACAACTCTCGCGCTTCTACCCCGCTGAGGACTACCATCAGAAGTATAAGCTCCGATCTGTCTCCTCGCTCATGGACGCGTTTGAGGCAGCAGGATACAGCGACGACGAGTTACGGGAATCACCGGTCGCTGCCAAGCTGAACGGGTACGCCGCCGGACATGATGTTGGTATTGACGAGGAGCTCCCGACGGCCGATCGCGGGACTGTATAGATACCACTAGTTTGGTGACAACGGACAGTGCTGTCGACAGAGGCCAGTCAAGTAGAGAACGCGGGGCTTCCGGCGGTATCGGCTACAAGGGCGCTACTTGATCGAGGCACGCTTGCCCTGTTGGTACCCAGTCTCCGGAGTGAAGCAGCGACCGCTGTGAGAAGCCATACAGCGTTGATGGATCCGTAGGCTTTCACCTGTAACGCAGCAACGGACTGGTGTGTCCAACGACCAGCCACGTCAGTCCATGCGCGGTCTCGATGTGCTCATTTCCGGCGGATCGATGGGGGGACTCTTTACCGGTATCGCGCTTGAGCGGTCAGGTCATCAGCCGACGATCTACGAGCGGTCTGCAGGGGCGCTCAAAAGTCGTGGCGGCGGGATTGTCGCCCAACAGAACATCCGGCAGTTTCTCAGCAACCACGATATCGTTGACCCGGGAGACATCACAACCCGGTCACACGAGCGGCGGTTTCTCACGGAGAGTGGTGGGGTCGAACGTGCCGTGTCCGAGACGATGGTGTTCACGTCGTGGGACGCACTCTACCGGCAACTCCGTGATGCCTTCCCTGACGAGCAGTACCGAACTGGGACAGAAGTCACGGAGGTAACGCCCGAGACGGCCACGGTCACGATCGACGACGGGACAGAACGAACGGCGGACGTAGTCGTCGCCGCCGAGGGTGGTCAGTCCACGACGCGCGCGCAACTACATCCCAACGTGGAACCCGAGTTCGCATCCTACGTCGCGTGGCGTGGCGTCGTCGACGAAGCCGCCCTCCCAGCTACGTGTGTCGAGGCGTTCGACGGAACGTTCACCTTCTACCAAGGGGCCGATCAGCTCATTCTCGCGTACTTCATTCCAGGCCCTGACGGGGAGACTGAATCGGGCTCGCGTCGGCTCAACTGGGTGTGGTACGACACGCTCGACGGGCGGGACCGAGGTGCGATATTCACGGATTCGAGCGAGACCGAACGAACGTTCTCCGTCTCCCCGGGTCGGTTACGCGAGCCGATCCATCACCGACAGCGCGAGCGCGCAGCGACCCTCCCGCCCGTGTTCGAAACGCTCGTCGGTGAGACGTCGGATCTGTTTGTACAGGCAATCTACGACCTGACGGTCCCGTCGATGGTCACAGATCGAGTGTGTCTACTCGGTGACGGTGCGTTCGTTGCTCGTCCGCATACAGCAGCCGGAACTTCAAAGGCGGCCGGCGATGCGACCGCGCTTGCCGACGCTATTGTGAGTCACGAATCGGTCAACGAAGCGCTCACTGCATGGGATCAAACACGCACTGAGTACGGGACGACACTGGTTGATCGCGGGAAACAAATGGGTGACGTTCGGTTGAATTTGAACTGATTGGACCCAGAGTAGTCACCCCCCAGAGAGATATTCGATTGGATCAAAATCATCAACATGGAGAACATAGCAAATCCCTATCGTGAATTGCATTCGAATGCTAGAGAGCCCCATCATCCGATGGGCGACCGCGTGTCTATATCTCGCGATATCGTTGTTCCTTCTACTCGTGGCTGGTGACCTGCCGAGGATAGATCAAATAGTAATGACAATCACCTGTACTATTGGGTTTTTTGTGGTCCCAATCGCTCTAAAAGGATACGTGAATTCAGCGTCAAAAAAGTACTGAGATACGACGTGGAATCAGAGTATCGGCCGCAACCGAGTCAAAATATATTTCGAAGGATTGCAGGAGAGTTCACAGAGAGTATTTTTACAGCCGTCCGCATTGATGATGACATGCGGGGTGTGCCCTCCACGGTACCGCACCAGTCAACGACCGATCTGGTGATTATTGCAGCGAACGTGGTCCCCCTGCTTGGAGTACTCTTCGGGGACTGGAACGTTTGGACACTCTTGATACTTTACTGGATTGAAGCGTTTAGTACGGTCCTTCTCGGTGCGATGAAGTCGTTGTTTGCAAAGAGGGGATCGCCTGATGTGGTTGGACAGCGAGAACCTCTCCATGAACTACGACACAAGCGAGGTGGCTGGTGTCCATTATCAACACTTCCACCGGTTTATCCACGAAATATACCGTTTGCGCTCTCAATCATCGGGATTTGGGGGTCTACGATTATCCCAGTTACGGCGCTGTCGTGGATTACAATCGAGACACCGATAGTGTTGTCGTGGGAGGTTGGTCTGAGCATTTCAGCGTTATTGGTCGCACATATGATCGAATTCAGCGTTGATTATCTTGGAACCAAACAATACGAGAGGGTGTCCGCTCGCGAGATTCTGCGGCGACCCACACAGCTGACAATGGCGGTGATGATACTCGGTGGAATTGGACTGGTAGCGAGCCAGTTCGCTGGTGTGGCTGTGCTTGGAGGATTTGTGATCGTGAAGACGGCACTTTCTGTGTCATGGAAATCAACGGGACCGATTGCAAGCTCCCTGCAAGCGCTGTTTGATCGGCTTAGCGACGACCGTGAACTCAGCCGTCCACAGCCTGAGCCAGAGCTTCCCGATGAGGCGGTTCAGGCACAAGTGACAGTTAGCCCGAAGTCAGTACTACTCGGAAGCATCAGCACGATACTGCTCACAGTGGTTAACCGTGGCGTAGCGCTACTACTGCTCGGAGTTGTAGCCGCTATCGTTACAGGAAATATCGCGTGGGGCGGCGTTGGCCTCGGCGTGTTGGCATGTATCTTCGGAGTCCGTGTTGGAAGCTACTATCTCCGATACGGCACCATCGAATACCAACGACGCGGAGACACACTGGTCGCGTACGATACCGTGCTTGATGCTCCACAGTGGACTGTACCTGTTCACTCACGAGCACGATTTGAAATTAAGAACGCAATTCCCGACCGCTTGTTTGACACCGGCACACTAACCATCTCGAACGTCAAGACGACGCCGACAAACACAGTCCAGTTTGGCCCAGTCACAGACCTGGACCGAGCGATCGAGACGCTTGGCTTGCCGGTCCGACATGACGGACGTCCCGATCAAGATCCTGCCGTCGTGGGGGCTGCGCTCGTGTTAGCATTATTTTTTGCTGGAGTTCCGCTTGTGATGCTTGGCTCTTCACAGGTGAGCGAGGCGGAGGCGGCCGGTATCTTCGTCTTGCTCGCACCGTTTTTCGCAATTCTGATCGGAGTTCTCTTGTATGCGATGCTCGCTCGGATTTAGCAGATAGCGACATTTAGTAACAAATATGATACTACTACACAGAGGGCGGGATATTTTTAACAGAAAATCTAATATCCTGCCATGGTCCAAGTTGGTCCCCTCCGAGTGACTGAGTCGTGGAAGTATGCCCTCTTCGGCGGGCTCCTCGCATTGCCGTTTACCGTGCTCGAAGTACTGCAATCTCCAGAGAGTATCACACTCGAAATGTTTGTCGGTGGGAGCGTGCTCGCGGGTTATCTGATCAAGCGAGATGGCGGGAATAGCACGGTGACTGGCCTCCGATCTGCCCTTATCGGCGGATTTCCGGTGATTTGGATCCTTCCCGAAATGCTACGGACAGTTGTGAATATCTCAAATCCTCCGTGGTTTCAAGCAGTTAGCGTTCTGATCTTATTCGTGTTTGGTGGGCTTGTGATAGCCCTATTAGCTGTCCTAGGCGCGCTTGCGGGACGATTCGGCGGCTGGATAGCAGAATGGCGTGGATATGGTGGTCTCGCCAACACAGACGGTAGTGCATAGTGGGAAAACTGGTCTGGGATTTGGGATCACCACGCGGGTCTCATCGTGCTCAAGCTGTTCGGTCACCCTAGGTTGTCCCTGTTTGGCTACCGGTAGGCGGAAAATAGCAGTTCTTAGTGAGGCTCAGAGCTTCCTTACCGCAGAAACCGAGGCAAATAGGGTGAATAGTCCACCGAGTACGATTGCGATTATTGGGGCATTGGATGTTTTATTTTTCAAGAACGCGTCCCCTGGCTGATCTGGGGAGACATATGCAACCGTTTGGGTCCCCTGTTCGTACTGTTCAATAGCTGATTCGGCTCCAGACCGAGTATCGTAGTTCTGTTCGATATCGGCTGGGTATATTTTTGTCCCAGTATAGTCGGTCCCGTTGTATGTGTACTCAAACTCAACGATCGGGTCGTAGTTCACACCTGGATTTGATGAGGTTCCGCGGTCCGTCTCGACAGCGAGTTCGGTAACAGTCGCAGTGACTTCGACTGACTCTCGAACCGCCTCAGTCTGCTGAACATAGTCGTATCCCCCGTAGCTGATAATAGCAATTCCAATGAGGAGATACAGTAGCGCACCCCCGAGGCTGTCAGGACCGTTGACGCTCAGGCCTGAGTCATTCGTCATACAACTAGTCACCCCGATGCCGCTTGAGGTCGGCCAGCAGTCGATTATGTCTGGAACGTTCAGATGACCGGGAATTAACCCGTTCACTCGACGGAGAGCGGTACAGCGACCGGAGCGGAGCGAGATGATGGGTGCGTTGTTTGAGTTCCCGTTGGTGATCTTGGAGGGCGAGAGACATCAACCGGTATTCACTCAGTTGGGAACTAAACACTGTATATTGTCGCAGCAGTTCATGGCGACTCAGCCACGAAGTGTATCGACTGGTGACTCGTTAGCAGCGGTCCATGCAGGGTAAATCCCACTTAGAACGCTCGCAATCAGAGCGAACAACATCCCGTAGAGGAGATAGCGTGAACTTGACCACTCCAATGCAAGTGTCGCGTCCCCGGTAAGAACCTGAAAGAGTGCGAGCCCGACCACAAGCGATCCAACGCTGCCAACGAGGCCACCAACCGCTCCAAGAAAGGCTGCTTCGGTGAGAATCATTCTAAGCACCTCGCCCCGGCGCACGCCGACGGCACGTAGTACGCCGATCTCGCCGCGACGCTCAATGGTGCTCATCAACATGACGTTCAGGATGGCAACGCTCGCAACGAACAGCGATATTGAACCAATACCAAGGAGAGCGAGTTCAAGTGTATCGGTGAACGAGGAGATATTTTCTTGGACGCTTGCGAAGCTCGTCGCGGTCAGGATTTCGTCGTCGGCATCGTTGAACTCTGCCTCAATAGCGTTTGCAGTCGCAGTACTCGCCTCTCCATCCGCGGCGATGACCGTCACTGAGTTGTAGTACTCTTGGTCGCTAAGCGCTGATTCCGGAAGCACAAGCTCACCACCACCGCTCGGTCCAAACCCACTTTCAGCGGCGATGAAACCACGAATACGATATATTTGCCCGTCGTATTCAACTGGGTCGCCGAGTTGTAATCCCAGTTGCTCGGCCGTCGATGCTGAGATTAGCGCCCCTGTTTGGAGGCGCGTGGGGTCATCACCAGACGCAATATCGTACAGTGGGGCCGGATTCGTTACGCCGGTGACTTGTACGTTCGCTTCTGCTCCATTCCGCGCCGCGAGCTCGGTCGCATTTGATTTCTGTGGGATGACCGTCGCGGCGGGTGCAACGTCTCGTATCGTCGCTACTTGCTCAGCGGTGATTCCGTCAGTCTCGATGTCCTCGCCGGGAGACACGCTTACTTCGTTTGCGAGGTTCTCGAGGTTAGATGTCGCCTGCTGTTCGAGTGCGACACCAGTCATCCCAAGCGACGCGATTGCCATCACCCCGATGACGATACCAAGCATCGCGAGGGCTGTTCGCGTTCGGTTACGGCCGAGATTTCGCCATGCCATGAGCACGCTTGGGAACCGACGAAGGGACGACGTCACAGTCATTCTTGGACGACCCCGTCGACGAGTCGCACAACACGATCAGCGTATCCCACCAGCTGCTCATCGTGTGTGATTGCGACGACAGCGATATTCTCCTCATTTTTGAGACGTGTGATTTCGTCGAGCACCGTTTCACCCGTCGCTTGGTCGAGATTCCCGGTTGGCTCGTCTGCCAGGAGGATATCCGGCTCGTTGATGAGTGCTCGCGCAATCGCAACCCGTTGCTGTTGACCGCCGGAAAGTTCGTCTGGGGTATGAGAAAGTCGGTCGCCAAGGCTCACCCGTCGCAACAGATCAACAGCGCGGTCTCGACGATCAACATCGGTGTCCCACATCGAGGGGAGTTCGACGTTTTCCACTGCGGTGAGCATCGGCAGCAGATGGAAGTCCTGAAAGACGAATCCCAACTGTGAGCGACGTTCTTCGGTCCGCTCGTCTTCGGTGAAATCAGTAACATTCCGTCCATCAAGATGGACTGTCCCTTCGGTCGGGCTGTCGAGTAACCCGATCATGTTGAGCATCGTGCTCTTTCCGCTTCCTGACGGACCTGTAACTACGACCATCTCACCACGTTCGGCACGAAAGTCAACGGCTTTCAGCGCCTCGATTATCTCAGCCTCAGTGTCATAGCGCTTGGTCACGCCGGTGAGTCGAATAACGCTCATTCGCGATTCCAGAGCCAATAGAGCACACCACTTCCACCGACTACCACAAACAGCCCAAGGATGAGTGGAATCAGCGGGAGTCCCAGCGAGCCCGAACTACCATCACCGGTTGAGGATGCAGCTGGCTGACCTTGACTCGGTTCGGGGCTACTAGAGCCGGCCGTTGAGATGTCGATTGTCTGTGTGGTTGTGATCCGCTCATCGTCGACAATATAGGTGAGTTCAATTGGGAGCGTGTCTGTCCCGTTTGAGACAGATGAACTGAGTTCAAACGTTGCGAACTCACTCGCGTCGACGGAGCCGACAAAGAACTCCCCAGATCCGCCAGCCGGCGACACAGTGTCGCTGTCCGGGACACGTACGAGGACAGATTCGACATCTGTTCCACCGATATTTGCGGCTTCGCCGTCAACTGAGATGGTTGTTCCTCGTTCTGTGACTTCAACGCTGGTTAATCGGATTTCGCCTTGCACCTGCTGATTGAGGTCGACTGTGCGAGTAACCTCGTGACGCTCGCCGCGGGCAGTATACGCTCCGGTGAGTGTGAGAATGTCCGAGTCGTAATTGGCAGTATCAAATGTAACTGATTCACTCTCGTTGGGTGTAATGTCGAACGTATCCCGCTGGTCGCGTTGGGTTCCGTTGACTGAGGTCCGTATTTCGGCGTCGGTGAACTCAACATTCCCGTAGTTGGTGAGCGTGACCGTGGTCTCCCCGGAGGTGTTTGTGCTCGCTGCGATACCGGCGTCTATCTCAGGTTCCTCCACGTCGATCGTAATCGGGCGGTAGTATGCCCGCAGGTGGGATGTCTCACTTCCGTTTGACTGTGAGGCCGCAGAAACATGCGCCAGCAGTTCTTTTTGACCCGCCGTGTCGAACGAGGTTGTAATAGGGATTGTCAGACTGCCGCCGGGAGCAATCGCGCCAACGTCCTCAACGCGCTCGTAGTGCTCGCTGGTTGTTCGCAGCATAATGCTTGAGACATCAACGACCGAATTACTCCCTTCCTGGTTCGAGATCGTCACCTCAACTGTGACCGTCTCACCGACTGTTGGGTCTGTAGGCGTGACGTTCACTGATGACACGTTGACCGCAGGGCCATTCGCAGCAACCACCGTGACACCACCGATCATCGCGCTTGCAAGTACGACTAGTGCGACAAGCGCACGGATCAAGCGACTAGCGGTCATTTGATTGTGGCCCGCATGCCGTGCGTCCGGCTTGATTGGAGTGGCTCGTGATAGGGGGACCAACCCCGTCTACTGGAGCGGAGGGGCGAATGCATCTGGCTAATATTTGTTTATCCTATTAAGAAAAAGCTATGATCGCAGCGATCGGCGATCCAACCCGCCCCTCTGGTGTTTACCTCCGCGTATCAACAGTCTCGTAGATCGTGGAATCGTCTCTGTGCGCATATCTTACACGGTGATCTTAGATTTTCATCTTAGATCGGGTAGATGAGTTATTACGTGATCTCATACCTCGTTTTAGATGGTGAACTACTCCGTTGCTGGCTCTACAAGGAGGTAATCGCTCTTTTCAGAGACGGCGTCAGCAGGAATGAGTACGTGACCATCATCTGTCTCTTGGAACCCACCGGTGTTGTTCCCATTTGAATCGACACGGAAGTATTCGAGTTCTCCGGTTTGGAGGTCGGCAGTGACGTTGGTTAATACACCAAGTTCAGCGCCAGTTGTGGTCATGACACTGTAGCCGCTGAGGGAGGACGCGAGGACCTGCTCCATACGGGTACATGTCTATCCTGTGTAATAAATTTGGACGACGCATGCCAGTGAACTCCCACTATGCAAACGACCCCGGGAGCCGGGGGATCAGTTTGCAATTGGATTAACAGACTGGTGTGTCTACCCACTAATTTTGATAACTAATATGAAATGAAGCCGGACTCCAGCCAACACCCGTATTTTTGTAGGCTAAGAACCAGATTGTATGTCGACACGGCATACTGACGCTGTTTCGGCTGCATTCGTTGCACTCATCGTCTGGGTAGCCGGACGGCGGCGTGGACTGGCACCAAGTGAACTACTCCATCCGATCCCATTTGTTGGTGGTGCCGTCAGTTCGATTCTCATTGAAATCGTATTCGCCCGATGGCCGGATCGCGCCGCCCGTCTCTGGAAGCAGCCAGGAGTTAGAGTCGCGGCACCGCTTGGACTCGTGGCCGCGACGATATACGCCGGAAATCGTTGCAATAGAACTGTACCGTTCGCAGCGACGCTCGGTGGACTCGCCGGATACTTCGGAATGTTAATCGGAATTACCTCGAATGTCATCCCTGAGCCGGTGCAGTGGTTTCGATGAAACAGAGGTGCCATCCAAAAAATTATGATGAAACACTGTCAGTTTAGAGACGAGTACTATCATGAACGTCATGGAGCATCTCGCCTCTGAGATCGGCGTTCGAGTCGGTGGAACCGACGCAGCACACGACGCTGCGAACTACCTCCAAGACACGTTCGCTGAGTTGGGATATGACGCTGAGCTCCAGTCATTCAAATTTGAGGGATATGAGGTCACTCGCGACTGGGAGCTTGACGTTCTTTCTCACGACATCGAGTTAGACGTCGCCCCAGTCCTGTACTCAGAGAGTACACCAGAAGGAGGCGTCGAAGGCACGCTCCGTGAGGCTGGCACGGCATACTTGGTTGAGGACCTGTTTGAACTGCCACGGTACGAAATCGTCGACGACAATGGTGAACACCTTGCGTATCTACTCGGGAATGTCGACGGGGCTGCTTTCCCGATCCCGTCGACTGAGCCACAGTTCGTCGATACTTATGGACTGATTAGCAGTGATGGGATGGAGTGGGTCGATGAACGTCTTGAGGCAGGTGACCAGGTACGCGTAGCGTTTGAGTGTGGCGGGAAGCGTATTCCGAACTACGTCGATCACAACGTCATTGCAACCATCGAGGGAACCGACAAGTCAGATGGAGAGGTTGTCATTGGGGCACATTATGATTCCGCATATGAGGCGACTGGTGCCGCAGACAACGCCTCAGGAGTGGAAGCGCTGGTGAATGTTGCGGAGTATTACGCCGAGCACCCACCAGACCGAACGGTGACGTTCGTTGCGTACGGCAGCGAAGAGTGGTGGCTTGTCGGGTCACGGTACTACGTCAATGAGCGGAAGGCCAGCGGCACTCTTGAGGATATTGTCGCCAAGGTGAATATCGATATGGCCGGCGGCGGCGAACTGCTCAATGTGTGGGCGGGCGATGGCGATATTAAGACGATTGCAGGAGATGCTGTCCAGCAAGTTCTTGACGACGACGAAGACCGGCACTACCAAGGAGTGATTAGTGGCTCGGACCACTGGCCGTTTTATCAGGAAGGAATTCCAGTCGCAATGCTGATTTTCTGGCCGTACGACCAATACCATCAGCCATCTGACGATCTCGATCAGGTCTCCACGAGCGATATCGAGGATACGACAGCGATCGTGAAGGCTATTGTCGACAACTTGGATAGATCCCCCGAGTTCGCCGGAGTAGAACACTAACGGACGATACGTCACTGCTAGATTCTATTGGTTGCACTAAGGAAAGATACCCGCAATACTGCCAGAAAGCGAAGCTTTCTTTCCACGGACTGATGCCGTGGTCGTATGGGTATTGCTGATGGAATTTCGCGGACGGCACAGGTCGCGAGCAAGTACTTCGTTGTCTGGGTGATTGCGGCAGCGGGGCTCGCGCTCGTCTACCCGACGACGTTCGTTCCGGTGCTCGACTACGTCAACCCCCTGCTCGGTATCATTATGCTCGGGATGGGGCTGACCCTCCAGCCCGCGGACTTCCAGCGGCTCGTCGACCGACCCGTTGATGTTGGTATCGGCGCAATCACGCAGTGGCTTGTGATGCCGCTGGCGGCGTACGCACTCTACCTGCTCTTTGATCTGCCGGACGCGGTCGGCGTTGGGCTGATTCTTGTCGGCGCAGCGCCCGGCGGCACGGCGTCGAACGTGATGACGTACCTCGGCCGTGGCGATGTCGCTCTCTCCGTGGCTATCACGACGGTGACGACGCTCGCGGCCCCCATCGTGATGCCCGCATGGACGCTGTTCATTCTCGGGGAGGCCATCGATGTGACATTCATGGAGATGTTCACCAGCATCGTCCAGATCGTCATTATCCCGGTCGTGCTCGGGTTCGGGATTCGCTACACCCTCGACCGGTACTCGCCGACGGCCGCGGAGATCGGTGTCGACGTCTTCCCCGTAATCAGCGTTGCCGCCATCGTTGCCATCGTCGCGGGCGTCGTTGGGGCGAACGTCGACAACATCCTCACGGCAGGCGCGCTTGTGCTGGCCGCAGTCGTACTCCACAACGGCATCGGCCTTGGCGCGGGCTACGGCGTCGGTCGTGCGTTCGGCATGACCAAAGACCGCGTGCGGACGACCACGTTCGAGGTCGGCCTCCAGAACAGTGGGCTTGCAGTGGCGCTTGCAGCGTCGCTGTTTGACCCGGCAGCCGCTCTTATTCCTGCGCTATTCAGTGTCTGGCACAATGTCAGCGGCCCCGCACTCGCGAGCTACTTCACGTGGAGCGACGACCGAGCTGCGAGTGGCCCTGTGGCGGCGGACTGAACAAACGGAAAGCGACGCTACCGGAGTCCGGCACAGCAACTAACAGCAATCATACATATTCTTAGGTATGCCAACTAAATCCGTCAACGGGGCCGACCTGTACTACGAATCGAGTAATCACACTCGATCTCCGAGGCCATGGTCGCTCTGAAAAGACTGAAACCGGGCATACACTCCCACAGTACGCCCGTGACTTGGATGCGTTCCTTGACGCACAGGACCTTTCTGATGTTGTTCTTGTCGGATGGTCGATGGGATCGCTTGTGGCGTGGGAATACGTCCGCCAGTTTGGAACGGACCGATTCCAGGGGTTCGTAAGTGTCGAACAACAGCCACTCGATCTTGAACAAGAGGGGTACGATCACGGTGTGTTTGACTTTGACGAACTCCGTGGCCTCATGGAGCTCGCACAGACGAAGCCACACGAGCTGGCGTGGTCGTTGATCGACTCTGAGAAACCCAAGTAGACATTCGTACGCGTTTTCGGCTGCTGTATCTGAGCCCTGATACCCTGCTTCGACGTTCACAAACTTGGGTAGATTGACGCTTCGACCGTCAACGACACCAGAAAAATAGCCATCCTTCCAACGTGGGATGGAGCACCCCGTTAGGCCAATTCGACGCTAGTGTGACGGGGTCAACGCCGCCAGCTGTGATCCGAATATGTGCACTAGCGCCGTTGCCGTTGTTCCTTGCTATCGCGGCTGTATTAGGAACAATCCTGTCTGCTGACTCACCGCTTACGATGGTATTGTTCCCGGTAGTCACGTATTGGGCTACACTCTCCGGAGGTGATATCGCGGTGGCAACGAATCCAGCGGCGGTTCGTGAAGCGGGCCGGTTTCAGGCCCCGATACAGTTGTGGCAACGACGGGCGTCTCTGGTGCTGATCCCCGTGGTGACAGTCGTCGTCGCGGCACTGTTTTTCACTGACATCGTGTGACGACGGCCGCGTGACCTCCCGGTACGGAATTGAAACTCCGAGGATACAGTATGTGGACGGTGTGTGATCAGCAACGGCAAAATCCGTTTGGGTGAGCCCACTAAACACACACTATGGCGAGTGAACACACTGAGACAGCGGTCGATCCGGATGTGTTAATCGAGCGGTTGCCCACGGCACCGGGACGCTGGGAGCGGAGCGACGAGTCCGGCGGAATCGTTGAGTATCGACTCCCCAGCGACGTCTCCCCTTGTACAGCAGCAAAACTGGCCGTGCGTCCGGAGATACTGAGCGACGCAGCGGTCCGTCTCACACGGAAACGTGGATGCACCGACGCAGGAAGCGATCGGTTTGACTCGATTGATACCGCGGTCCGAACTGTCGAACGGGAATTACAGCGCGTCCGTCGGACCGTCGAAGAGTCGGCTGGCGCCTCGAATTCGTAATGTCAACGCGTGCACCGGCAGCCCAGTCAACGGGCCGTCACAGATGCTCGGACTGTACTCCTCGGTCGGAGGGTGACGCTCGGCTGAAGCGATAACTCGGCTTGATCGACGACGACGTCGAACTCCTGGAGGACGTGGGCGAGGGTAAATTGTGCTTCGGTCAACGCGATCTGCTTGCCGATACACATCCGCGGTCCGCTTCCAAACGGGAAATACGAGTCGTGACCGCGCGAGACATCACCAGCCCACCGGTCCGGACGGAACGACAGCGGATCGGTCCACGTTCGGCTATCGCGATGATGCGCATACGGCGACATGAGCAACGCCTCATCGCTCTCAAAATCCGCCCCGGCGAGAGTTGTATCATGACGAACTTCCCGTGCGATATTCCAGACGGCTGGGGTCAAACGAAGCGTTTCACGAACGACACGCTCCGTGTAGGTAAACTCTGATAAATCGTCCCAAGTGGGTAGGTCACCGTCGAGGACTGATTGTGCTTCGGCGGCAACACGCTCACGCATCTCAGGATGTTGTGAGAGCCAATAGAACGCGTATGTGATTGTCAGCGCTGTTGTTTCTTGCCCACCGGTCATGAACAGCACAGCCTCGTCGATGAGCTCGTTGTCAGATAACTCGACGGACGGATCCGACTTGGCTTCGATGAGTGCGGTGATCATATCATCTGGGGGGTCGGCCTGTGATCGATGCCAATCAACGAACTCCTGTGCAACCCCCTCGATAGTCCGATCGGCGGCTTCGAATGCGTCTGAGGGCCCTGACTGGAACTGTTCGGGCAAGACGAAATCGGCGAGACTCGGCTCAACTTCCGCGCTCAGCGTAGCCATCGCGTCGTGGACCGCTCTGGCACGGTCGCCGTCAGTGTCCCGACTGAACAACGACTGTGTAATAACGCGGAGGGTCAGGACTGAGAGCTCCTCGTGAAGATCGACGGTGCCTTCCGCCGGCCACTCAGCGATCATTGCGTCGACCGTCTCACTGGAGATAGCGGCGTATTCGGCCAGTTTTCCGCCAACGAATGATGGTTGGAGCACGGACCGCTGTTGCTCCCAGAGAATCCCGTCGCTCGAAAGGAGTCCCTGTCGTTGCTGCTCTTCGGGTCCTACCGCCGGCCGTCGAAACCGGTCTCTGTCGGCGAGAACGTCGTGAACGAGGGCCGAGTCAAGAATGACATTGAACCGCGGGCCGACCGAGGGATCGAGACGAACGACGGGATACTGCCCGCCGTACGCCTCTTGAACACCGGTGAGAAACCGCAACGGGTCATCGGCAAATCGGGAGACGTTTCCGATCAACGGCGGCGCAGGCGGGGTGTGAACGGAATCACTCATATGTGGATGTACGGGCCAAACTGCATAATTGTGTTCGCTAACCCCGTTTCAAACGAGGGGGCGAGGCGGATTTTCCGTCCCACCGGAGGTGGAGAGGAAGCCGACACTTGCTTTCACCAACCACCGACTGGTGGGTGCGTTGCGGGGAAGAACATCGAGTGACGGCACGTCCGTCGTGGGCGACAGTCCTCGGCGCGAACTGGGGGCACAACTCGTCATAGAGTCTGGAATACCGACGCCGTATCGGATATCTGTCCTGTTCCGTTCGTTCGGCGTGAACCGCTTCCGGATCAGACCACAGGGCACTCGCCGTGGTTCCTCTGGTGACTCGATCAGGGAGGCCCCTCAATGGCGTCGTGTTTTTGTCCGCTCTCCGCCAAGCACGGACAATGGATTCACTGGACACACAACTGGCGCGTAGGCTATAGCCATGGATCGGTTGCCCACGGCGACGCTATCGCCGCTTGCGAGCCGAGTCGATGACGTCCTCGCACTGTATGATTACGAGATACAGTCAGCTATCGACGCCATCGATGCCGCCGTCGCCGGGTACGGAGGACTGTTCGATCCGGGGACGACGGACGACGAGATCAGAACCGCAATCGGGGAGGTACTCACTACTGATCCGTCGACGGTAGCCGAGGGCCCGTTGAATGACGTCAGCAGTAATATCGTCCTCTACGTCGATGGGAGCTCTCGGGGAAACCCGGGACCGGCGGGAGCTGGCGCCGTGCTTCAGACCGACGCCACGACAATTGCTTGTCTCGGACGGCCGGTCGGCTCAAACACCGAAAACAACACCGCAGAGTATGCTGCGCTGCATCTTGGGCTCGAAGTGCTGGTCGCCTGCTGCGTCCCGGCGACTGTAGAGGTGCGTATCGATTCGACAACCGTCATTGACGATATCTGGGGGCAAAGCGACGGCATCCCGTCTGCGGCGCCGTACAAAAACGACATCACAGAGCGAATTGCGTCGCTTCCCTCGTGCGAGTGGACTCATCTCGCTGACAGCGATCCCAACCCCGCAGACGCCCGGGCAGCAGTCGGGGCTGACATCGCAGCGCTCGGACCGTGAGGGCTACGTGCTCGGTAACTGAAGCGTCACTACAGTCGGTCGAGTGCCTCGTCGAGATCAAACTGCTCGGTTGTTTCATCGAACGCATCCTCACGCTCGTTGACCGCAGTCGATGCGCCAGAGTCACTTGACGACGAGTCCGTTGAGATAGCGTCCCGTATGTGAACGTGTTCGTCACCGATCGCGTCGGTCGTCACCTCCGCATGGAACCGTTCGCGCTCGGTAGCCGGCCCCGAGAATGGTTCGACGCGTTCGACACCGTCGACGCTACATCCCACGACCAGACACACGGCTTCGCGGAGTCGGTCCACAGTCTCCCAACCCCCGGGTGGAACGCGGGGAAGGTCCCGCTCGCGGATACGCCAGGTCTCGATCATCAACTCAGCATCGCGGGTGGACATTTCGTTCGTTATTCGGGGAATCGCAGACAAATCAGTTCTGCCCCATTGATTATTCCTAGGTATTGGTTCCAGCGGGCAAATTGTGAACGCCAGGCATACCATTTAAATACAATCAGGAGCGTTCGCGAACGTGGTCGCTTGTGGCGACACTAATATCGAGTTTGTTTGTTCCTCGAATCCAGTTAATGTACCCGGTGAGTCGGTCGGCCGACCTGAGCGACTCAATGGTGTCGTACTTGTCTCGTAACTCGGTGTTAGCGAACTGTGCGTGAATTTGGTCATGGCAGGGTCGACAAAGCATCACCGTGGGACTGGTGGCGCGTTCTTCCGGCCGCAGATGATGCTCCTGAACGACCTGAGAATCGTCAATTCGTTCGTCAGGAACGACACGGCGACAGAGTGCACAAGTCGTCGCCATGTTTTCCGATAAACCCCCGGCAATATAATTTCTAGCTTAGTATCGCTATCAACGGCTCTGTTGAAAACTATGGTCGATGTACTTCGCTTCCCATTTGGTCCGTGCCCCAATCTCTCTCACGCCACGGCAAGTAGTTGCGTACTCGTTCGCCAATTAATGGCGGTAATGTCCGGGTTGAAGACAACCACCCAGAGGGATCCGTATTTACTGTAGAATCACCGACAGCTGAGTAACAGATACGGCTTACTCCACTTTCGGGAGGCAAATCGTAACCACTGTGCCCTCATTTCCCGCCGTCGTTTCGAGTTCGCCGTCAAGGCTGGTAACAATCCAGTGAATAAGCCACAGGCCGAGACCTTCACCGTGAATCAGTGGCGTCTCCTCATTCGACTCGAGAACTTCCTGTTCTATCTCGGGGAGTCCCGGTCCATTATCCCTGACAGCAATCGTCACCCCTGTCTCGGTGTCTGTCACGTCGATCTCGATATTCGGTGGATTACCGCCGTGTTTCGCAGCGTTTTCGACAACCTCCCATAGCGCCGTTTTGAGACGCTCATGGGTATCCGCTACAACGGTGTCAGGAGCGTTAATCGTCACGGAAGCCTCGGGGTACTGCATCTGTAGTTCTGTGACAGTTTCTTCGAGCATCGGGGTGATGTCGATTGGTTCAAGATCAGGTGACAGGTCCCGATATTCCTCAAGCCGTTGGGCTGACTCGGTCAACTCAAACAGCTGGTTGGCCGTGTCTCTGATCTGCGATGCCTTTTTTGCGTCCTCGCCGCTGAGTCGGTTCTCAAGCATCTCCGCGTAGCCGGTAATAACGCCCATTTTGTTTCGCATATTGTGACGCAGCACGCGGTTGATAACACTGATAAGTCCCTCCCGCTCCCGCCGTTTTGTCGCATCACGCACCATCAACTGAATGCCAATGATGTGGTCGGTCGTTCGCTCGTCGGCAGGAACGCTACCCTCATAAATAGGGACACCACGTATGTCCGTGAACACGGTGGTCCCCGATTTTTTCTTCAGGGGAAAGTCTCGCACCATGTTCCGTTCGCCGTTGAATATCGGCTCGATTTCGTCCCACGCCCGTTCGACCGTTGCCTCGTTCGGCAGGCTAACCGAGAGCGGGTTGCCTTCGAGTTCCGCCGGCGAGTAGCCGAGAAATTTCTCAACAGACGGAGAGGCAAAGGTGCACTGCCCTTGCTCGTTGATTCGAAAGACGACGCCGAAACTGGCATCGATGACGCCTCGGTACAGTTCGTTCTGCGCGTTAAGCTCAGCCTCACGATCGGCGAGTTCGCGACGCTGGCACTCCACCTGAGTTACGTCCGATAGCAGTATAATTTGTGCGCCGGCCTCACCGAGCATAGTGGTACTCGTCGAGACAAAATAATACCGCTTGTCACCGGACTGATCGCGTTCGAGTATCTGATCGTTGCTCTCGAGCGCCTCAACGACTGACGGAACAGTCTCGGAGAGCTGATCTCCCGTCGCTCCATCGAGTTCCGGTAACACCTCTCTGACAGTTGCCGAATAGTCGCGGATCCGACCCCGTTCATCGAGGTAGATAGAGAGGTCATCATCGATTGATGCCCGCTGTACCGCGAGGAAGCGACGTTCAAAGACGAACAGTACACCGACTGCGAATACTGCTACTCCGATAGGGGCGTAGATGATATTGATAAGCAACGGCGTAAACTGAGCGACGATGTCGAAAACGACCGGGAGTCCAATTAGAGCCGATAGCACGCTGAGGGATCGAGTATCGTACCCAGATTCGAAGAACAGCTGAAAAATCATGAATAGGCCCACCGCTGACAGCACGTATGACAAGCCTGTTGCCGTCCAGTGGAGCACGTTGTGTTCGACAGCCAGATGGGCAAACGGCGTCGATACCTCCTGTGCGGTAAAGTACGCGCCGTGAATCGGGTTCGTTGCTTTGATCGCGATTACGGAAAGAAAGATGCCCGCACTCGCTCGTCGTAGCGGCGTGTTGCGGTGGTAGGTTCGTCCAGAGTAGGCGGAACAAAAGTAGAGCCATGCCCAGACGGTAGCGAAGCCGATGGCGAGCCCAATGATGTATGCCGGCACACGGAATGGATCAGGAAGCAGGAACCCAGCAGCTCTGAGGAGCGCCCATCCGCCGGCAGTGGCAAGTAACCAGACCAGTCCTCGGCGGACATCGGGGTCCTGAAACTGCTGTGCCCGGCTGATGGCGGCAAGACAGATGAGACCACTGAGTGCGAAAACGCCAACGTAGATCTGTCCGACAATGCCAAGATGATTTATCATCAGGTGTGGCACTCTCTTCTGTAACGCTAATAAATGGTGGTTCGTTAAACAAAAACAGATTCTCCAAAACTACCTTGTGGCAGTCGGCTTATTACTCGCTGACGATTCCATTATTATGAACCTAGGCTGCTACTCACTCAAGCGTGTATCTTACTTCTTTGGTTGTCGATAAGTCTCCGTTACGCTCGTCCCGCAGCTGTACTTTTGTAGTGTATACTCCTGGATCCCATCCATATGTTGATATTTTGATGTAATCTTCTTGTGGCTCCCAACCGCGCTGCCTTACGATACGTTTAGACCGGTCTTGTATAACATCTCGTTGAGACATCTCTTTTCCGTTTGTTTCGTATTCGGCAGAGATATCTAACACACCAGAGTCTCCATACCAGTACCAGTACCGCACGGCTATTACAATCAAGCTACCAGCCGGTGCGGAGTCAATTGCATTTTGGTATACGTCCCCGTGTTCAGTCCATTCTCTGACAAGTTTAACACCCTGTATCTGTGGTCCTGTATGCTCGGGGATTATCATCAATTCGTGCTCAATACCCTCAATACGGAACGTCACAAACCCTGAGCGATCCGGATCAAGGGTTTCTGTGAGAGTCGCACGCTCACCAGCACTAATCTCCGCATCATACTGTATCGATGTCGGCAAGAAAACCCCGTCAACATCGATGTCAATCTCACCACGGAATGTTCCCCGAGCATCGCCAGTGTTCTCAACTGTGAGTTTGACATCTACTGTATCTGGCTGGGTTATTTCATTAGGGACATCAAGTCTGATTATCTCAAATTCAGCCACACCATGTAGCTCGGCATCGTCGCCGCTGTTTTGGGCTGTCTGGGTGTTTTCTGATGTATTGTTCTCTATATCGCTGTCCCTATGATCCTGGTTAGTTGCTTGGGTACCTTCTGAGAGATTACTCTCTGGACCGTCGTCAGAACTGCTGTTCCCACCGCAACCAGAGAGAACTGCCGTCACACTCACGCTGGCTATAGAAAGGTACGTACGGCGGTTCACAAGGTGATTACCTGACCACATGACTTAATGTTATTCCAGAAACGTCCTTGTGACATAGAGGCTCTGTTGAGATCCTATTCTTCAGACGTATTCTTGCCTGAAACGGGCGGTCACTGAAGATTGCGTATCTCACACTACGGTGTAAACGTCTTTCTAACAATGACCGCCTCCGAAGGCGTATGAACAATTAGGACAGTGAGTTCGTCAGCATCAGGATTATCATTTTTTGGCGGTTCACGAAAGTCAGCACCTGTTACGTTTATCTCAAACTGGATTGTGTCACCAACGCCCCACGTATTTGGATCGTTACTCTCGATTTCTTTATGAAAAAATGATATTATGTTCTCAGGATCTTTCTCTTCATCAAACTCGGGAAGATTAACTAGTCGTGCTTCAGCATCCACATCAGGGCCAGACGCCCGAACGACAACTTCCAATTCTTCAGCGGGAATACTCTCCCCAGCTATGTGCGTAATACGTACACGTTGGGGTCCTGGCTCAAACTCTCCACTCGTCTGGCCAACGACTGGCGCAGGCTCGTTAATATCCTCTGTGACATCGAGAAAAAATACAGAGACCGTTGCGGCTAAAACCACCACAACTGCGACCATGAGAATAGTTGAAACTACAGGAGTTACAGCGCGATGCCGTCGACTCATTATATTTATTACTCCCTACTGGAGTAAATAGCCTCGGATTCCCTGCTAAACTCACCCTCTGTATCTCGCACGGCGCTCCTGATAGGAACCAACTAACTCTGGGGGTTGAGCGCTATGTGAGTCCATTGTACTGAGCGATTCGTGAGTCCCCTGTATCGACCGCAACTGGAGCGGAACAGATCACTTACGGCGGGTTTCAAGAGATTCCTGTCACATGATAAATATGTTCGAACCTCCGCTTGGTGAGGCTGATAAGAGATGACGGTTATCATAATCCATTTTTTAAGCCGGATCGGTACTATCCGCCAGTGTGGACTCGAACGGATTGTCGCTCCGACCATACGATCCGCGGGACGACACTGCTGTCTGGGCGCTTCATCAATGGGCAATACAGGAGACAGGGGTCGATCCATCGGACATCCCCGGAACAGACGATCTACGAACGATAGCGACCTCGTATCTTGAGACCGGAGGCGCGTTCGTCGTCGGCATTGTCGACGCTGACCACCCACGGACCGAT
The DNA here is from genome assembly GCF_001261915.1 of Halorubrum sp. SD626R. Classification (GTDB taxonomy): domain Archaea; phylum Halobacteriota; class Halobacteria; order Halobacteriales; family Haloferacaceae; genus Halorubrum. The sequence goes on along the minus strand of NZ_CVRT01000117.1, from coordinate 74,009 downwards.
CAGACAGAGAATTTTGATGCATCACCACAGCAGGTAGCCAAGCTGACCACCCACGACGGAATCCTGGTCGCAATGGGTGGGTTCATCCCGACCCAAGTCGGCCGTAGCGACGAACGCAACCGGCCCGGAGCCGCGGAACTCCATCGGATGCGTGTCGCACCGACACACCAGCGGCGTGGATACGGCCGACAACTTCTCAATGAACTTGAGCGCCGGGCAGCTGGCGGCGGGTATGAGACGCTCCTTGCAACGACATCAACCCGCCAGACAGCAGCACTCGAATTCTATCACGACCAAGGGTACGACCAAACAGCGACATCCACTGCTGGGACCTACGAACTCGTCCACTTTGAAAAGGAACTGTAGTGGTCGGTCCGGCAGAGGGTGCCTCCGGAGAGAGCGACTCAGTCTGAGAGGTCGAAGTGTTCGGCAGCCGTCTGCATGTCCTTATCGCCGCGACCACAGAGGTTGACTAACAGGGTGTCATGTTGGTCCTCTTCAGCCAATTTAGCGGCCAACGCAAGGGCATGAGCTGGCTCTAACGCGGGGATAATCCCCTCTGCCTCACTCAGTTCGCGGAACGCGGCTAAGGCTTCATCGTCAGAAATCGCATGATACTCCGCCCGCCCCATCTCTTGGAGCGCAGCGTGTTCCGGCCCAATCGCCGGATAATCAAGCCCAGCTGAAATCGAGTGGTTCTCGGTGTCGTCTCCAATCGTCTTCGTTTTCATCCCCTGGAAGATCTGTGGTTCCTCCTGTTTCGTCTTCGAGAGTGGTGCAGAGTGATTCGCATCGTCGGTCCCACCCGGTTCGGCGCCGTAGAACATCACGTCGTCATCTTTGAATGCGTGCCAAAGGCCGATTGAGTTCGATCCGCCGCCAACACAGGCGACACACGCGTCAGGAAGGTCGCCGTGGAGTTCCTGAATTTGTTCGCGAGCCTCCGTCCCGATGACGGACTGGAACTCACGGACCATCCGCGGGAACGGATCCGGACCGACGACGCTCCCAACGAGATAATGCGTAGATTCGACGTTTGCAGCGAAATCTTCCAATGCGGCATCGACCGCCTCCGCGAGCCCCTCGTTGCCTCGATCGACCGGCTCGACATCGGCACCCATGAGGCGCATTCGGAAGACGTTCATCTCTTGCCGTTGCATGTCGTGGCGCCCCATATACACGGTCGTATCAAGATCCAACAGCGCGCCAACCATCGCCGTCGCGGTCCCGTGTTGTCCAGCACCCGTCTCTGCGATCAAGCGGTCTTTCCCTGCCCGCTTTGCCAACAGCGCCTGGCCCAGCGTATTGTTGAGTTTGTGTGCCCCACCATGGAGGAGATCCTCATGCTTGAGATAGATATCTGCCCCGTATCGCTCGCTTAGTGTTTCCGCATAGAAGACCGGTGTTGGACGTCCAGCAAAGTGTTTCAACAGGTGACGGAATTCATCCATGAATCCCTCATCCGCGATAGCTTCCTCGTACGCAGCTGCTAATTCTGCTAAGGGTTCTTCGAGTGGTTCTGGAACGTGTCTCCCACCGAACTCGCCAAACTCGTCTGGCGTCGCCATGGAATAACTGCGTACTCGCTTCTCAAAAAAGTACACGAGGAAGCAACATCCGGGGGCATATCTGTGGGGCGGTGGCGACTCTGACGCTGGTGTTCAGTGAGTGCCGATCCTCACATTGGCAAGGTCAGGATCGATCCATGGTCCGGGCTTTGTACACCGCCTGAAACAGTAGTTTATGGACCAGTTGGTTTGCTACGACTGTGGTGACACCTACGCATTCAGAGAAGCCGCGGGGTGTGCCTGTGGTGAGCCGTCATGATTCGAGACAGACACGTCCGCGTTTTCTTGGCCCGACGCAAGCGGCCAGAACAACGATACTGTCTCGGAAGGACACCGCAGTCCGTGGCGCTACGAAGCGGTGCTCCCTGCGACGGAGCCGAGCGGATTGGCCGCCACGGCCGGCGTGACGCCGCTGTTGCGAACACCGTCGATTGAGATGGCAGACGGTCCACGAATTCATCTGAAGCTTGAGGCCGCCAATCCGACCGGGAGTTTCAGAGACCGAAGGACGGCCGTGGGTATCACTCGTCTCGGCGACCCGATCGGGACCGTCTCGCACGGGAATGTGGCGCTGAGCGTTGCCGCGGATTTGGGGGCACTGGATCGGGAAGCGGTAGTCCTCGTCGCTGAAGATACCCCGATTCACGCCTCGCGATGATCGGCCAGCACGACCCGCATCTGTTTCCGGGTTCGCGGAGCGGCATGTGCTCGACGAGGCTGCCGGCGCCGACGACAACCCTGATAAGGAGAATGTGAAGCGGCTCCTCGATTCGCTCGAAGGAGAAAAGAAAGCTGAGGTCGACGCGTTCCTTCCGCTTACCGTCGACGACGAGGAAGTGACGATCGGTGGGATCATCGACTTGCTTCATATCACGTCTGACTGTGTCGAGGTCATCGACTACAAGACCGATCGCACGACCCACGCTGAAGACGAGTACAGGAAACAGCTCAGTATATACTACCACGTCGTCGCCGACCGATACCCGGACCGATCGGTCTCCGCTTTGATCTTCTACACCGACGAGGGTGACCGTCGCGAGATCAACCCGCTCAGTAGGTCCGAGCTCAGAGAGATGGTCAAGGCACACGACGCGTGACGCGTTTCCTTCTTAATTTTTGATAACGCAGGTGTACCTGCTTGTCTATGACTGGTTGACAAGCAGGCTGTCTCGGCGGAGTCGCGTAGCGTTATATCCCAACCACCGTCGGCTGCGATCACGGAATCGTCATGGTAAATCACCGTCCCTCTCATCTGGGGTGGTCGCCCTCGCGGGATGTGATGGGAGGGTTCTTGGTGACCCAGTCCCTGCTGGTCCGTGACCGATTGTCCCATCATCAGCTGGTCACGACCGTCATTGTTGAGCTCTGGTATACATTCGATTTTCTTCGTACTTCTGCTGACGGATAGACATCAAATTCCAACTCGGCTCGGTTTTTGAGTTGATGACTATATTGACAATTTAGGCTGCTACCGGAGCCGGGGTTGCGGGTACGCTCTCCTGTCTATTAATATTATAAAAGGGGAAAGATATGCGATATACTTCCGTCTTACTGCGTTTTTGGCCCCAATTCGTTCAGATAATTATATACGGGGCCATCATGAAGACGGAACCACACGTGGCTCTGGGAATTAGTGACACAATACGAGAACGCCTCCCGTTTGCGGAACACGCGATAAAAGTTACAGCCACAATCTTCGGGTTGGTCGTTCTCCTCGATATGATTCGACAGCTAACGACCGGTGAGTTAACAGTCGCACTCATCGCGAGCTACCTCTGGAGAGGGTTGGCGTACGGTCTCGTTATTGGACTCGCCGGAGTCGGCCTCTCGCTCACCTACGATCTCTTGGACTTTGCAAACTTCGCACACGGGGATTATATCACGATCTCCGCGTTCGTCGGCTGGGGTGTGGCGTATCTGGTGGCCGGATTCGGGCAGTTCAGCCCGGGGTCGCTGTTGTTCCTCGGGGTTGGCGGGACAGTGTACCCACAGGATGTCGGGATCAGCGTGACGGCTGCCCCCGTTGCAATTCTCGTCGGACTGATTATCGCGGCGCTGGTTGGTGCCTTACTCGCCGTCGCGCTCGACTCGGCGGTATACAAGTCGATGCGTGGCGCGGGAAATATCACGCTGCTCATCGCGTCCGTCGGTGTCGCGTTCGTCCTTCGCTATGCGGCGGTGTTCCTGTTCACCCAGCAGACGTTCGGGCTAACGGCTGATAGCTGGAGCTATGAGATCGGCCTTCCGGGCGGGGCGGTGAGGATCACGTCCGCGTCGCTCCTGCTCATTATCGTCGCGCTTGTCATGATGATCGCTATCCATCTACTGTTAACACGGACTAAACTCGGGAAGGCGATGCGCGCGATGGGGGCGAATCAACAGCTCGCGCGCGTGACCGGAATCCCCTCCGAGAAGATCGTCAGACGAACGTGGCTCATCGGCGGGGCACTCGCTGGGATTGCCGGATTCATGATCGCGCTTCTACAGGGAACGATTAACTACCAGATCGGCTGGACGCTGTTGTTGCTGGTGTTCGCCGGGGTCATCATGGGCGGGATCGGATCCGTGTACGGTGCGATCGTCGGAGGGATCCTCGTCGGTCTTATTACCCGCGTCTCACTGATTTGGATTCCAGCGAGTTTCACCGAGGCGACTGGCTTTGCCGTGATGATTCTTATCCTTCTCACTCGGCCGGCCGGTATCTTCGGAGGTGATGCGACGTGAGTGTACCAGAAGATCCCGTCGCGGATCGGCTTCCCGATTCGCTTGCCGTCTACTGGGAGAGCGATGTGGTGAAGATCGGAGCGACCCTCGCCGCGGTCTACCTCCTCTACGTGGTGGCCGGATTCCTCCTAGGATACGGTCTTTCTGGCCAGCTCAATTCGCTGCGACGGCTCACGTTCCTTATCGTGCTGTACTCGATCGGAGCGCTGGTAGTGAATCTCCATTGGGGGTACAGTGGGCTGTTCAACATCGGTGTCGTCGGCTTCATGGCCGTCGGTGTCTACACGACGACCATACTCACGCGGCCGGTTGCGGGACAGACTCCGACCGGAACGCTGCCGGGACTCGGGCTACCGCTTCCGATTGCGATTGTCGGGGGAGTTCTGGCAGCGGCGCTCGTCGGGTACGTCGCTGCGCTTCCCTCCCTGCGGCTTCGTGACGATTACTTCGCGATAGTCACGCTGGCTTTCGCCGAAATCATCCGTATCACGGCCAAAGCATCCGAATTACAGGAGTTCACCGTCTTCGGAACGACGCTCGGGACGGGCGGCGGCCGCGGTATTCGGACGTTCCCGAACCCCGTTAACCAGTTCTTCGAGGGCACCGGTGCGCCCGTCGTTGATGCGGTCAGCGGTACGGTTGACGGATCCCTCGTTGCCGGGTGGGCGTTCGTGCTCGTCCTGACCGGTGTCTTGGTCTGTGTGCTCTGGATGATCGTCCGACTTGCCGGGTCACCGTTCGGTCGCGTGTTGAAGGGCATTCGCGACGACGAGGAAGCGACGACCGCCCTCGCGAAAGATACGAACTCGTTCAAAATTCGCGCGTTTATCATCGGCAGCGGGATACTCGGGTTCCTCGGGATCATCTGGCAGGGAAGTCAGGGGTACATCAGCCCCGGCCTCTTCGTCCCACAGTTGACCTTCTTCATCTGGATCGCAGTCATCATCGGCGGCGCTGGGTCGAACACCGGCTCGATTATCGGCTCGATACTGTTCGTCGGGACGATTTACCTCGGTCCGGGCTACGTCCGTCGACTCATCGAGGAGTTCGTTTCCCTCTCCGGTCGGGCCGCGACGTTTCCGGACGCGCTTGCAGCGCTTGCCGGAGGCGACGTGAGCGGGATTCTGTTGTACACGCTGGATCAGACGAGTGCGTTACGCGTCGTTCTCACTGGCGTCCTGCTCATTTGGCTGCTGAAGCGCCGTCCAGACGGGCTGTTCGGTAACCGGCGCGAGATGGCGTCCAGTATCGACGTGGAGTCACGCGTACGGGACCGACAGTCGAGTGATGCGACGACCGGAGGTGAAGAGTAATGTCCGAACCAACGTCGGGTCAGCGACCGCTGCTCGAAGTGGAGTCGTTACACAAGTCGTTCGGTGGCATCACGGCTCTCGACGGTGTCACCTTCGAGGTGAAGTCGGGAACGCTCACGGGGTTGATCGGGCCGAACGGAGCCGGCAAATCGACGACGTTCAACGCGATCGGTGGGATATTGCAGCCGGATTCGGGCACGATCCGGTTCAGCGGCGAAGAGATAACGGGAGAGTCACCGGACCGTATTGCGGGGAAGGGACTCGTTCGGACGTTCCAGATATCCCGCGAGTTCCGGAATATGACGGTTATCGAAAATATGATGATCGCTCCGACCAACCAGCGCGGGGAGTCGGCGCTTCAGTCGGTTACACCCGGACTACGCGAGGACGTCAGTGAGCAGGAGGAACGGATATTCGAGCGAGCGTGGGAGATGCTCGAGCTGTTCGATATCGATCATCTCGCACTCGAAAATGCCGGAGCGTTGTCCGGCGGACAGCGAAAGCTTCTGGAGCTGGCGCGGGCTCTCATGCTCGATCCGGAGCTGCTCCTGCTGGATGAACCGTTCGCGGGCGTCAACCCGACGCTAGAGAAGACGCTTATCGACAGGGTCGAGACGCTACGAGACGAGGGACACACGTTCCTGCTCGTTGAACACGATATGGATATGATTATGGACCACTGCGAGCGTGTCATCGTCATGCATCAAGGAGACACGCTGCTCACGGGCACGCCCGAGGAAGTGCAGTCGGAGGAGCGTGTCGTCGAGGCGTACCTCGGGGGGAGCGGCGTATGAGCATTCTGGACGTTACGAGTTTGGACGCCGGGTACGGTGATTTACAGGTGCTCTTCGACGTCGACCTCCACGTCGATGCCGGAGAGTACGTGACGATTGTCGGTCCGAACGGCGCCGGCAAGTCGACCGTGATGAAATCCATCTTCGGGTTAACTCACCACATGGACGGGTCAATCGTGTATCGAGGGACCAATATCGAGGCGAACGACCCGGAAGAGAACGTCCACGAAGGGTTGGCGTATGTCCCGCAGTCGGACAATGTTTTCCCACCGCTGTCGGTACGTGAGAATCTCGAAATGGGGGCGTATATCCTTGACGAGGTACCCGAGGACGCGCTCCAGTCGGTGTTCGACCGATTTCCGATACTCGAAGAGCGTCAACAGCAGAAGGCGGGATCGATGTCGGGAGGGCAGCGGCAGATGCTTGCGATGGGTCGTGCGCTTATGCTTGATCCCGCACTTATTCTGTTGGACGAACCGTCGGCGGGGCTTGCACCGGATCTCGTCGACGAGATGTTCGACAACATCGACCGTATCGTCGAATCGGGGACGGCCGTGCTGATGGTCGAACAGAACGCGAAAGAAGCACTCAGTCGCTGCGATCGCGGGTACGTGCTGGTTAACGGGGAAAATCGGTACAGCGATGACGGTGAAACGTTACTGGGCGACGAGCAGATCCGCCGCGAGTTCCTGGGCGGCTAAGCCGCTGTCGCGGATTAGTTCCCGGGGTTCAGAGCCTGTTCCTGAGAGATATCGACCACGTCGAGGCGGTTGATCCCCGCGTCGGTGTCGGACGCGAACTCCCAGATCTCGTAGGACCCGGACTGCAGGTCGCCGTTCTCGTCGAAGTCAACGGCGCTCGCCGCGCCCTCGTAATGGATCTCTTCGCCGTTCGCGGCCATCTCGACGCCCTCCGCAAGATTATCGATGCTAACGGCGGTTCCGCCGGGATTCGCGACGTTTGCCATCTGCTCGGAGATCGCTGCGCCGTCGTTCTCACCCGCTGCGGCGTTCGCGAGGAGGGTGATGGCGGATGCATCGTACGTCTGGGCGGTGAACGCGATCGCCGAATTCCCGTACTCCTCCTCGTAGGCGGTCGTGAAGCTGTCGTAGTTCGGCCCCGCAGCGGCGGGCATCGTTCCGATGACCGATTCCATTGAGTTGCCGACTTCCTGCGGGAGGGTCGGATCCTTGGCGCCGTCGGTGAGCATTATCGGTCGATCGGTGTCGAACTCAGCGTAGTAGTCGTTGAACAGCTGGACACCGCTTTGGGGGTACGTAATAACGACGAAGAGGTCAGGATCCCCCGAAAGTGCCGTCTGAAGCTTCGAGCTGTACGATGACTGCACCGGATCGTGGACGACTTGCTCCTGGACGGTCCCACCGTATCCCTGTTCGAAGTGGTCGGTGAACCACTGTGAGAGCAGCTGTCCGTAGTCGTCGTTAATATACGTCGTCGCGACGGTTTCGACGTTATCGAGTCGCTCACCGGCGGCCTGTGCCATCGCGAATCCCTGGTACTGATCGCCGGGCGTCGTCCGGAAGAACAGATCGTCGTCCTCGAAGGTGCTTAGCGTCGGGAGCGTGTTCGACGGAGAACACGCCAGCATCCCGTTCGGAACGAACACGCGGTTTCCGATTTCGATGTTTGACGTTGCCGATCCGACCATCATCGGGAAGTCGGAGTTCACCAGCGCGTTCGCACCGTCGATGGCGGCCGGGACCTCCGTCTGGGTGTCTTCCTCCTGCGTTTCGACACTGATTCCGATATCCGCGTCCTGCACCTGCGCCGTTGCCATCATTCCGGCATCTCGCATCGCTGTCCCGAGCGACCCGAGGTCACCGGTTAGCGGGAGCAGGTATCCCTGGTTAATCGTTCGACCTTCAGACCCGGAACCACCGCCACCGCCGCCAGAACATCCTGCAAGAGCGGTTGCGCCAAGACTTCCTGATGCGGCCAGAAACTTCCGTCGCGACACGCTTGTCGGTTCGTCTAGCATGCGATAGCATGCCGAACCCACTATCAATTAAATATACTTGTTGTCTTCTATCAAGAGATATTATTATAATATGTTCTTTTACGTGAATTCGGTGGGAGGGTCGTATCCGGACAGATTTATAAGTGATAGCTTTGAATAAAATCACGGGATGACACGGAGTGTCATATCATACAAAGACGGTCACGTTTACGAGTTCGCCCCTGAGATGGAGCCGTTGTATACGGCCGAAGACGGGGAATCAATCACATTCGAAACTATTGATAGCCTCAACAAGGCCGTCCAGTCAGACGCTGATCTGATGGATGCTATTCCCGAGGAAGTGAACGCGGCGACGGGGCCGGTCGCCGTCGAGGGAGCCACGCCCGGTGATATCCTCAAAGTCGAGATCGAGGACGTGCGAGTCAACGAGGACAAGGGTCGCGTAATTACGGCACCGGGATTCGGGTTACTCCAGGACCACGAGGAGATCGAACACCCGGCGACGCGCGTGACGGAGATAACGAACGACGGCGAATCGCTCTCTTTCAACGATATCGAGGTCCCGGTCGAACCCGTTATCGGCACGATCGGTGTCGCGACGTCCGAGGAAACGATTACGACCCTTACGCCGCACGATCACGGCGGAAACCTCGACACCACGGATATGAGCGCTGGAACGACGGCCTACTTTCCGGTGTTCCAGGAAGGTGCAATGCTAGCGATGGGTGATTCGAAGGCCGCGATGGCAGACGGTGAAATGTGTGGCACCGGTTCCGAGATCGGAACCGACATCGACGTCACCGTCTCGGTGATTTCGGACGCGACTGTTGATCTCGAGCGACCGCTCGTCGACACCGGTGACGCATGGAAGACGATCGCGAGCGCCGAGACGCTGGAAGAGGCCGTCAAAATGGCGAACGAGGATCTGATCAAGTTGCTCGCTGTCGAACACGGATATACGCTGACCGACGCCTACCTCTTTTCGAGTCTCGTCGGTGGCCTCGAGATCAGCCAGGTCGTCGACCCGCTCGTCACCGTGCGTAACTCGATTCCCAACGAATATCTCTCGGATCCGTTGTAAGCCGGTCCGGAAATGGCTCGATGACGGTATGAAGATCTTGTGGACCGAGCACTCGTGAGACACGGCAAGTCGCGAAAATATGTTCCGTGCCCGGAACCGAAGCGACGCGGCACGGCTACCGAATGAGCGACACGATCTGCTGGAACTCGAAGGGAACACGGGACGATCAAGGGGTTTTGCAACGACGCGTTGCGTTCGCGCCGTGGGGGGCTGCGGTCGCCATTACCCGAACTCTTGAAGAGATGTCTGCGAAAGAGAGAATCGCGAGTCCGGAGCGCGTCACCTATCGGCTGAGTTGTCCTGCGCTCTCGGCGAGCAGTCGCGACATCCGTCGTGGCACCTGCAGGGATACGACGGTGTTGACCGCGTCGCGTCCTCGGTACCGCCACGGTCGCTTTCGCGAGGCGGCGCTCCGGACCCGTTCACTCCTCGACGGGGAACACCTCGTGGAGCGTGTGGTGCGAGTCGCCGAGGTCGTCGAGGAGCGACCCGCCGGCGTCGGCGAGTCGGGCCACCGAGCGCTCGGCGTCCCGGACGGCCACGAGGCGGCCGCGGGCGTACCCGTACTCCGGGTCGTCCGCGTCGAGGGCCGCGACCTCCTCCTCTAAGTCGACGAGCGCGGCGTCGAGGTGGCGTCGAAGCTCCGCGAGGGAGTCGGCGGCCGCGAGGGCGGCGATCGGCGTGTCGCCCTCGAGGGCGTCGCCGAGCTCCCCTTCCGCGTGGCGGCGGACGGCGTCGTCCGTGGTTCCGAGGCAGTTCATCAGGCCGAGTCGTAGGGCTTCGATTTCGTCACAGCTCATTGTGATCAGGTGGGTGGTCGCTCACAGCGTCTGGTGAACCAGGTCGCTGACGATTCGGTCCCGCTCGACGGCGGAGACGATCCGGTCGGCGTCCGCGTCGTCGCAGGCCCCGTACCAGACGCCGTCGGGGTACTGCGCGACGATGGGCCCGTCGCCGCACTGGTCGAAGCACGACGATCGGGTCACGTGCACGTCGGCGTCGGCGTCCCGGGCCGCCTGTCGGAGGTTCTCCAAGACCGCGGGCGAACCGCCCGCCGCGCAGGTCTGGTTCGTGCAGACGGCCAGGTGGGTCTCCGGCGCGTCGTGGGCGTGGGGCTCGTCGGCGACGTCGTCGCGGTCCTCGTGCGCCTGCTGGTGGGTCAGCGCGCGGAGCATCGCACGCGCACCGCCCTCGTCCTCCTCGTACCCGTCGAGTTCGACCTTGTACTTGCAGGTGTCACACGACATGTCGACCGAGTCGGTGCGCGCCTCCTGCCACCGGTCGGCGAGGACGTCGAGCAGCCGCGTGTCGGTCCCGAGCGGGTCGCCGGCCGCGGCGTCGACGTACGGGTACTCCGCGTCGAAGTCCGCGGCCCCGTCGCGGATCCGCCCGGTCAACACGCCGTCGCCGAGCATGTACGGCAGCACGACGACCGCGTCCGGCCGGGTCTTCGCGACGTCGTGGAGCACCTCGTCGAGGAGGGGCTCGGTGACGCCGATGAAGCCGGCCTCCACCCGGTCGAACTCGCGGCCCTCGTACAGGAGCCTCGCGAGCTTGTGTACGTCCGCGTTCGAGTCCGGGTCCGAGGAGCCGCGGGCACAGACCACGACTGCGACGTCGTCGGCCTCGCGGTCGACGCCCAGCTCCGCCTCCACGGCCCGCGCCCGGTCGTCGAGGAGGTCGAGTATCGCCGGGTGGATCCCGAGGTGGGCGCCCGCGTGGAACCTGACGTTCGGGTGGTCGCTCCGCGCTCGCTTGACGGCGAGCGGGAGGTCGTTCTTCACGTGGCTGGCCGCGAACAGCGACAGCGGAACCATCGTGATCCGGCCGGAGCCGTGCGCGAGCGTCTCGATCGCCTCGGGGATCGACGGCTCCGCGAGCTCGAGGAACGCGGCGTCGGTCGAGACGCCGATCCGGTCTTCGAGCCCGGCCGCGAGCTCGCGCACCGCCTCGTTCGACTTGTCCCGACGCGAGCCGTGGCCGACGAGCAGCGCGGTCTCGTCGTCGCCGATCCCGACGGCGTCGGCCGCGCGGCTCACGGGTCTGCCCCCGCTGCGTCAGTCGATTCTATCCCCGTCGAGTCGGCCGGCTCGACGAGGGTCCCGACGTCGAGGCCCGCCGCCCGCTCGACGCTGCGGAGCGTCTTGCGGCGGCGGCTCGTCGCGAACAGTCCGGTCTCGCCGGAGCCCTCGTACACCCACTCGGCGAACGCGGCCGTGTCGCCGTCGGCGACGCCGAACCAGTGCCCGCCCGACGAGGACGGCTGCGGCTCGTCGGCGTCGAACCCCGCCGCGTCGAGGAGCGTCCGGATACGCGCTAACAGCCGGGCGTCGTCGTGGACGAACGAGATCCCGACCGCGGCGCTCGACTCGCGGAAGCAGACGACGCCGCACGACTCCAGCAGCCCGCGGAGCAGCTCCCGGCGGTGGTCGCGGAGCGCGTCGAACCGGTAGCCGCCTGGGTCGGAGCCGACCGGCAGGCCGAGCGCCGCCGCGGCGTTCGCGGCCAGCGTCGGGTCGACGACCTGCACGGTGTACTCGTCGGTCCGCCGGGTGACCGCCGTGTCGTGCGCGAAGTCGCGCTCGGCGATCCGGTGGTCCACGGTGCCCCCGCCGGCGATGGCCGACAGGCGGCGGGCCGCGTCCTCGTCGGCGACCTCGATCTCGATACCGTGTTCGGTCACCCGACCCCCGCCCGCGACGTGCCCCCAGAAGTAGGCCGTCTCCGGGTGGCGGGCGAGCATGTCGTCCGGCGTCGACTCGGCGGCGCTCATGACTCTCCTCCGCGTTCCTCGACGGCGATCGCGTCGAGCGGGCACGCCGCCGCGGCCGTCCGCGCCTCGTCGATACGCCCGTCCGAGAACGTCGCCGCGACCTCGTCGGCGGTCCGCTCGACCGGTCCCGCCGCCTCGGCGGGGTCGAACCCGACGAGCCCCCCGTCGGCCTCGACGAACCGGTCGTCGCGGACGAGACAGGCGAAGACGCCGTCGCAGGCGTTCAGGTCGACGGCGACGCGGTACGTCACCTCGGCGTTTCCGGTCTCTCCGTCGGCGACCCCGTCAGTAGTCATACTTGCTCTCGTAGCCGCGGGGAGTGATCATCCGGCCGTCCCAGACGTACGTCTCCTCGTTGCCGACGAGCAGCGTCGTCGTCATGTCGATCAGGTCGGTCTCGCCGAGCGACTCCAGCTCGCCGAGCTCGACGATCTCGACGCGCTCGTCGTCGCGTCCGGCGCCGTGGACGACGCCGACGGGCGTGTCGGCCGGTCGGTGTTCGAGGAGGATCTCGCAGGCCGTCTCGAAGTTCTCGCGGCGCTTCCGGCTCCACGGGTTGTAGATCGCGATCGTGAACCCCTCGGCCGCGACCGCGTCGAGCCGCGACTCGATCTCCGCCATCGGGGTGAGGTGGTCCGACAGCGATATCGACACCGAGTCGTTGACGAGCGGCGCGCCGACGCGGGCCGCGCAGGACTGCGCGGCCGGGACGCCGGGGACGACCTCGAAGTCGACCGCCGACGCCGTCGCGCCCTTCGACTCGACGATCTCCAGCGCGAGCCCGCCGAGCGCGTACACGTTCGGGTCGCCGGAGCCGACGATGGCGACGTCGTTGCCCGCGAGCGCGCGGTCGACCGCCTCCTCGGTCCGCGAGACCTCGCCGCACATCGGCGTGTCGTACAGCTCGTCGGCCGCCTCGGTGATCTCGTCCGGGATCAGCTCCATGTAGGTCGTGTAGCCGACGATGTGGTCCGCTTCCAGCAGCCTCGCCCGGGCGCGCCCCGTCATCCCCTCGGGCTGGCCGGGACCGAGCCCGACGGCGACGAGCCGCCCGGGGTCGGCGTCGAAGTCGTCGGCCGTCGACCCGACCTTCTCGTCGGTCGCCGCGGACTTCGAGGCGCCGCAGGCCGACGAGCCGTCGGAGCCGCCGGCGTCGCCGGACCCGCTCGCGCCGCAGGCCGACGACGACCCGCCGGTCGCCTCGGTCGCCGTGCCGCCGTCCGTCGCCGCGTCGGCGTCCGTCGCCGCGTCGGCACCGCTTCCGCCGCAGTTCCCGCTCGATTCGTCCGTCGATCCGCAGGTGGTGTCACTCATTGTCAGAAGTCGTCGACGTCTCGCCCGCCACGCGGGGTGACGAGGAACCGGTCGTAATCGTTCTCCCAGACCTCCGTCTCGTGGGTGCCGACGATCAGGGACGTGCCCATGCCGCCGACCTCGTCGTCGTGTTCGGTCGCCTCGCCCAGCGTCGTCAGCGTGTACGTCTCGTCGTCGAGGTTGCGCCCGGCCTCGCCCCGGCCGGCGTCGTTGACGATCGCCACCGGGGCGTCGTCGGTGCGGTGTTCACGGAGGACCTCGATCGCGCGCTCGTAGTCGCGCCAGCAGTTGTAGAGGACGATCGAGAAATCCGCGACCGCCGCGGCGCGGAGTTTCTCCGCGATCTCCTCCCAGCCGCGCCACTTGTCGGACAGCGAGATCGTACAGAAGTCGTTCGAGAGCGGCGCGCCGACCATCGCCGCGCCGCCGAGCGCGGCCGTCACGCCGGGCACGATCTCGATCGGGACGTCGTCGGCGTCGTCCTCGTCGGCCATCAGGTAGACCAGGTCGGACTTCCCGTACACGTTGGGGTCACCGCCGGAGACGTGCGCCACGTCCTGTCCGGCCCGAACGCGCGCGAACGCCTCGCGGGCGAGCTCGATCTGCTGGCCCATCGACGAGCGCACGATCTCGACGGTCTGGCCGTCCGGGTGGGTGCCGACGTTGCCGGGCGTCCAGTCGGCGTCGACGACATCGGCTGCGCTCCCGGACGGGTCCGCCGCAGCGCCGCCGTCCGGGGCGGTCCCGCCGTCGGCCGCGGCGGCGTCCTCAGTCCGGGACTCGGGCGGGATCGTGCCGTCCCGCCGCAGGAACTCCTGGTAGAGGTTCGACGCGATGACGCAGTCAGCGTGGCGGATCACGTCGCGGGCCCGCTGGGTCATCGCGTGCGGGAGCCCCGGACCGATGCCGACGACGTACAGCGTTCCCAGCTCGTCCGGCGCGTCGTCCGCGCCGCCGGGCGCCGCGCCGTTCCCGGTCATCGGCGCCCCCCCGCGTCGGCGCGCCGGGTCATCGGCCCACCGCCACGGTCACTTCGCTCTCGTGGCTGGTCTTCTCCGCGACGAGCTCGTGGTCGGCGCCGCCGGCGATGGCGCTCGCCTCGGCGACACCCGGCCAGCCGATGAGCGCCTTCGCCTTCGACGGCGTCGGGCCCTCGAACTCCAGCAGGGTCTCCTTGTCGAAGGCGACGACCCCGACGTCGCGCGTCGCGGCCGCGGCAAGGAGGCCCTCCTCCTCGGCCTTCCGCGTCGCGGTGGCGACGAACTCGACGTCGGTCCAGTCGCGGTCGAGCTCGTCGAGCGCGCGGTCCCAGGCCTCCAGGAACCGCTCCTCGTCCGCGCCGGAGACGGAGCCCGTGCCGAGCACGACGCCGTCGTCGACGTTGCGTTTGAGCACCGTCACGTCGTCGTCGACCAGCACCGCCCGCGGCCCGTCGAGCCGCTCGATCGGGCCGAGCTCGTCGTCGAGGACGGCGAGGTTCGTCGCGACCGTGGAGTCGCCGTTGACGACGTGGGCGGACAGCGCCTTCGCCCGCTTCTCGACGCCCTGCTTGTCGGCCGCCTCCGAGGCGGTGGTCATCGCCGGGACGGCCCCGAGCGTCGCGAGGTCGTCGGCCACCTGGTTGGCGCCGTGGTGGCCGCCCGTGATCGGGATCGCCCACGTGAGCTCCTCGTCGACGACGACGATCGCGGGGTCGTCCCACTTGTCGTCGAGCAGCGGCGCGGTCTTCCGCATCGCGATCCCCGAGGCCATCAGCCCGACGAAGCAGTCGTACTCGCCCCAGTGCTCGGCGAACACGTCGCCGTGGTACTCGATCACGTCGATCGACTCGTAGCGGTCGCCGATCCCCTCGACGATCTCGTCGGCGGTGTCGAGCTTCCGCTCGAAGCTGATTATCGCGATCTCCTCGGCCGTCTCGCCGTCCGAGTCCGCCGTCGAACAGTGGCCGCCACCGGAATCGTCCGTCGAATCGGTACCACTCGCGTTCGTTCCGTCGTCGCTGTCGGTGCTCATCAGTCGTCGGCCTCCGTTTCGGTCGTCTCCGCGCCGGTCGTTTCCGCGCCGTCTCCGGCGCCGTTCGATCCGTCGCCCGCCGCGTCCGCGCTCCCGCCGTTCGCCCAGTCGCCGTAGAGGTACGAGCGCTCGTAGCCGGCGCCCGTCGCGGCCTCGCCGATGAGGACCATCGCGGACGCGCGGTACCCCGCGTCCTCCACCTTCTCGCCGATGTCGGCGATCGTGCCGGTGATCACGTCCTCGTCGTCCCACGAGGCGTGGTAGACGACCGCGACCGGCGTCTCTGGGTCGACGCCCTCCCGGTCGAGCAGGCGGTCCATCGCGTCGCTCACCGCGTGGGTGCCGAGGTAGATGCAGGTCGTCACGTCGCCCATCTCGACGAACTCGCCGATGTGGTCGTCCGCGGCGTCGAGCGTCTTCCCCCGCGGGCGGGTGAACGCGACGTGGTTCGCGACGCCGTTCAGCGTGAGCTGGGTGCGCAGCGTCGCCGCCGCCGCGAACGACGACGTGACGCCGGGGACGACGTACGCCGGGACGCCCTCGCGTTCGAGCGCGTCGATCTGTTCGAGGGCGGCGCCGTACACCGCGGGGTCGCCGCTGTGGAGCCGGACGACCGTGCGCCCTTCCTCGTGGGCGTCCCGCATCAGCGGGATCAGCTCTTCGAGGTCCTTGCCGACCGAGTTCACCAGCTCCGCGTCCGCGCAGTGCTCCTCCAAGAGCGCGCTGGAGACCAGCGAGCCGGCGTGGACGACGAGGTCGGCCTCGTCGACCAGCTCCTTGCCGCGCAGGGTGAGCAGTCCGGGGTCGCCCGGGCCGGCGCCGATAAAGGGGATCCCCTCCTGCTCCTCGCCGGCGGTGTACTCGCGGACCCGGGGGTCGAGCCCCTCTTCCGGCCGGTCGCCGGCGCCGGCGACCGAAGCACCGGAGTCGGTCGACTCGTCAGTCATCGGCGACCTCCGCCTCCGCGTCGACCGCGAACTCGTCCGTCGCGCTCGACGTTTCGAGGCCGCGGCGCTCGGCGTACGCGAGCGTGTAGTAGTCGCGGTCCGCGACCGCGTCGGCGTCGGCGGTGACGGTCGTCTCGTCCGCCCCCATGAACAGCCGCCGCCCGAACCGCACGTCGTAGCCCGCCTCGTCGAGCTTCCGAGCCGTCTCCGGGGCGTCCGTCACCTTGAACAGGACCATCCTGTCCGGGCCGGTCGGCGCGCTCCCGCCGGCGGCCTCGCGGAGCGCGAGCCCGGCGCCGGCCTCGACCTCGACGTCGAGGGGGGTCGCGAACGCCGTCATCGCGCTGATTCCGGGGACGATCTCCACGTCCACGTCAGGGTGGAACGCGTCGAGCGTCCGCCTGAGGTGGCCGAACGTGGAGTAGACGTTCGGGTCGCCGAGGGTGACGAAGGCGACGTCGCCGGCGCGCGCTTCGGGAGCGATCTCGGCCGCGGCCGCCTTCCACGCCTCGCGGAGCCGCTCCTCGTCGCTCGTCATCGGGAAGTCGAGGTCGCCGATCCGCTCGTCCGGGACGTGCTCGGTCGCGACCCGCCGCGAGAGCCGCCCGGGAGAGTACACCACGTCGACCGAATCGAGGGTCTCCCTCCCGCGGACGGAGATCAAGTCCGGATCGCCCGGCCCGAGCCCGACGCCGTAGAGGGTCATGCGTCGCCTCCCGACCCCTCGTCGGGCGCCGACCCGTCGCCGGCCCCGGGCTCGCCGACGAGCATGTACACCGGGTTGTCGGCGTCGAAGCTCGTCGCGCCCGCGAGGTCGTACCCGGTCGCCATCTGGAGGCACAGGACCTCGTCGAGCACGTCGCGGTCGCGGAAGGCCCGGGCGGCCTCCCCGGCGACCTCCAACCGAGAGACGTTCATCACGATCCGGTCGTAGCCGGCCGCGAGCGCCTCGTCGAGGACGCGCTCGTAGTTCCGGGAGCCGCCGAGGAACAGCACGTCGCCGTCGGTCGGGAGCCGCTCCGGCGCCTCGGCGTTCACGAGCCGCACCTCCGCGCCGTGCTCGTTCGCGTCGAGGTTCGCCCGGGTGGTTTCGAGCCGGTTCGCCTTCCGTTCGAGCGCCGTCACCCGCCCCGCGCGGCGGGCGGCCTCGATCGTTACCGCGCCGGTACAGGAGCCGACCTCGACGAAGTGATCGTCGGGACCGAGCGCGAGCTTGCGCGCCAGCACCGCCCGGACCTCGGGCTTGGTCGGGCCGGCCTTCGCGTCGTTCGGGAGTCGTGTCGCCTGCATTCTCGATATACAAGCGTGCCGCACCACAAAACAATTTTGGTTGTATTAAGAAAACTCTACTTTACAGAGGGTACGCTGAGAGCCCCGTTCAGCCCGACTTCTCCGGAAAATAGACAACAAGACTTTATTTATGGCAGCAGAAGGAACAACGATGGCTGACTCAGCGGACGGGGGCTCGCCGGACGTCTTGGAGAACAAGCGGAGCGCGACGCGGTATCAGGTGCTCGTCGAGATCGCGGCTCGCCAGCCGGCCGTGAGCCAGGGCGAGATCGCGGAGACGATCGGCGTGACCTCGCAGGCGGTCAGCGACTACGTCCGGGACCTCGTCGAGTCGGGGTACGTGGAGAAGGGCGGCCGCGGCCGGTACGAGGTGACGAAGGAAGGGGTCGACTGGCTCATCTCTCGGACCGACGACCTGGAGACGTACCTCGAACGCGTCAACTCCGACGTCCTCGGCAGCGTCGAGGTCGACGCCGCGATCGCGCTCGACGACGTGGCCGAGGGGAGCGAGGTCGGGCTGGTGATGCGCGACGGCGTCCTCCACGCCAACCCCGCCGGCGGGACCGCGACCGCGGTCACGGTCACGAGCGCGGAACGCGGCGCGGCCGTCGGCGTCGCCGACTTCGAGGGCGTCGTCGACTACGAGACCGGGACCGTCACCGTGCTCCCCGTCCCCACCGTCACCGACGAGGCCCCGCCCGACCCGGCGGTGATCGCGACGCACACCCCCGACGACGGGCTCGTCGCGGTCGCCGGGACGGAGGCGTACGCGCTCGTCTCCCGGAGCGACACGTCCTCCGACATCCGGTTCGGGACCGCCGAGGCCGTCGCCGAGGCGGGGACGCTCGGCCTCGACGTGCTGCTGGTGGCCGTGACCGACGAGATCCCGCGACACACCTCGAAGCTCCGCGACGGGAACGTGCCGCACCAGGTCCTCGACTCGGACGCGTTCTAGGAGAGACCGGGCGGCTCAGCCGATCGTCGCCGGGTCGGTGGCGTCGCCGTCGGCGGCGGTGCCGTCGTCCGGGACCGTCTCTTCTGCGGCGGCGTTCTCCGTGTCCTCGTCGTCCGCGTCACCGTCGTCCGCGCCGGACTTGAACAGTTCCGCCATGAGGGCCGGGACGTCGTCCGGCGTCACTTCCGCGAACCACTCGTCGCGCGGGTGGACGACGACGGCGGCGCCCGCCTCGCTGCACAGCCCGAGACAGGAGGTCTCCGCGACGGCAATCTCCGACCAGTAGCGGTCCCGCTCGCGGAGCCAGTCGCGGACCGCGTCGGCGACGGCGACGCCGTCGGCGGCGGCGCAGGCGGCGTGCTCGGCGCGCTCGTTCGTGCAGACCAGCACGGTCGCGGCGAGGCCGCGCTCGCGCATCCGCTCGGTCCGGCGCTCCATCAGTCGGTCCCCGTCGGGGTCGCCGCCGGCGAGTCCGCGGCGGGCCGGTCGCCGTCCCGCTCGAACCGGCGGAAGCCGACGGCGATCAGCGCCCAGAGCCCGGCCTGCGAGAGGGCGACGAGCCACCGGAAGGCGACCGCCAGTTCGGCGGGCGCCTCCCCGCCGGCCAGCGTCGGCGGCGCGAGCGCCGAGAGCAGCGCGAGCGCGACCAGCGGGAGGGCGGCGGCGACCGCGCCGGCGCGTCGGCCGCGGGCGGCGCTCGCGCGGTCGTACGCGAGCACGCTCGTCGCCGCGACCAGCGCGCCGACCCCGATCAGCCCGAGGTACAGCGGGACGCGGACGCCCGGGCCGTACAGCTGCTCCATGCCCGGGACGACGGGCGGGAGGACGGTCCACGGCGCGACCGAGACGGCGAGGAAGCCGGCCCCGGCGAGGACGTACGCCTTCGCCTCGCCGCCGGGCAGCGCGGGCTCGAACAGGTAGTACGCGGCGCCGAACGCCGCGCCGAGGAGGACCCCCCACAGGACGCCGCCGCCGGCGCTGACGAGCGCCGTCGTCGCCTCGCTCACCGCGTGAGCGGCCTCCTGCGCGTGGCCGTGGCCGCCGTGCCCGTGACCGGCCTCGTGGGACGCGGCGTGCTCCAGGTAGCCGACGGCGGGCGAGAGCACCAGCCACGTGAACAGCCCGTACGCCGCTCCGGCGACGGCCCCGGCCGCGATCCCGCGTCGGATGCGGTCGATCATCAGTGGCAGGTGATCCCCGCACCGTGCCGGAAGTCGTGGAGCGCCTCGTGGGCCATGGGTTCCTGCATGAACAGGAGGGCGAAGCCCAGCGCCGCGACGAGCGCGGCCGCGGTGAGCGCGGTGAGCGGGTCGATCTGTGCGCCGGCCGCGGCGAACCGGTCGGCGACGGTGTCGGTGTGCGTCGACATAAATCCGAGTTGGAAAAGGTAAAGTTAGATTGTAAAACTTTCGCTACGCGGAAAACTCAGTGGTCTCCGAGCACGGACTCCGGCGAGAGCGCGGCGAGGTCGGTCCGCCTCGCGCCCGTCGCCTCGCAGACGACGTCGAGGACGCCCGCCCGCGGCTCGCCCGCGTCGACGACGAGGACGGACGCGTCCGTCGCCGCGAGCCGGTCCGCCGCTCGGCGGGTCGCCGCCGTCGGGCTGCCGTCCGTGACGTTCGCGCGGCCGTCGGAGACGAGCACGACCGTCGCCGCGGCCGGGTCCTCGCGCTCGACGAGCGCCGCCGCCGTGCGGAGCCCGTCCGGGAGCGGCGTCCGGTCCGCCGTCGGGAGCTCCTTCAGCTGGCGCGCGGCCAGCGACACGCTCGCCGTCGGCGGGAGGAGGACCTCGGCCTCGTCGCCGCCGAACGAGACCAGCGCCACCTCGTCCCGCTCGGCGTACGCGTCGCGCAGCAGCTCCAGCGCCACGCCCTTCGCGGCGCGCATCGCCGGGGCCATCGACGCGCTGGCGTCGGCGACGAACACCGTGAGCGCGCGGGCGTCGTCGTCGCGGACCGCCCGCCGGAGGTCGGTGTCGGTGGGGGTCGTCCGGCCGTTCCGCGCCGCCGCCCGGACGGTCGCGGCCGGGTCCGCGGCGTCGCTCCCGTCCGCGCGCTCCGTCCGGACCGTCGGCCCGCGGCCCTCCGCGGCGGGCGCCGCCGCGTGCCTGCCGCCCGTCTCGTCGCCCGCGTCCGCCTCGTCGCCGCCGTCGCCGGGCGCCGGGACATCCGGTGCCGTCGCGTCGCCGATTTCCGCCCGAGCCGCGCCGGGCGCGATCGGCGCGGGCGCCTCGTCGTCGGCACCGGGCGCCTCCTCGTCCGCCCCGTCGTCGCGGTCCGCGGCCGTCGCGCCGCCCGGCGACCGGTCGGGGTCATCCGGATCGCCCGCGTCGCCGTCCCGCGGTCCGGAATCGCGGGAGGCGTCGGCCGGAGGGCGATCGGCCCCGTCGCTCTCGTCCCCGTCGCCGTCGGCTCCGTCGCGCTCCCGGTCGCTCCCGTCGCCGTCCCCGGACGCTCCCCCCTCGCCCGCGTCCTTCTCGTCGCCGTCGAAGCCGGCCTCGCCTCCGTCGCTCCCGGCCCCGTCGTTCTCGTCCGCGTCGGCGCCCTCGGAAGCCGGCTCCTCGCCGTCGGACTCCGGCTCGGCGTCGCCCTCGGCGGCGTCGTCGAAGTGCTCGTCCACGATCGCCTCGGGGTCGGTCGCCTCGTCGAAGGGGGCCGACCGCAGGCGGTGCGCCAGCGCGTGCTCGGCGGCGGCCGCCACGTCCGATTCGAGGAGCTTCGGGCGCCCGTCGAGGGCGGCGAACGCCCGGGCGGCCCGCGCGACGGCGAAGTCGGCGCGGTGGCCGTCGACGCCCGCGTCGCGGCAGCACTCGGCGATGTCTCGCTTGAACGCCTCGGGGATCGCGGGGCGGCGCTCGCGCGCCTCCCGGACCCGCTCCCGGAGCGCCGCCGTCTCCTCGGCGAACTCCGCGCGGAGGTCCCGATCGCCGTCGTCGGCGCCGTCGACGACGCGGTCCAGGATCTCGACGCGCTCGTCGATCTCGTCGCTGCCCGCGACGTCGACGCAGAGGTCGAAGCGGTCGCGCAGTTGGGGGCGGAGCTCGCCCTCCTCCGGGTTCATCGTCCCGACGAGGGTGAAGTCGGCGGGGTGCGCGACGCTGACGCCGTCGCGCTCGACGCGGTTCGTGCCGGCCGCGGCGGCGTCGAGTAGCACGTCGACGAGGTGGTCCGGGAGCAGGTTCACCTCGTCGACGTAGAGGATCCCGCGGTTGGCGCGGGCGAGGAGCCCGGGGTCGAACTCGGCCTCGCCGTCGAGCGCGTCGGCGACGGAGAGCGTCCCGACCACGCGGTCGCGGGTCGCGCCGAGCGGGAGCGTCACGAGCGGGGCCGGCCGCGTCTCTACCGGGGGGTCGTCGCGATCGCGACACGACTCGCACCGCTCCGCGGCGGCGGCGGCCCCTCCCGTCTCCCCCGCTGCCTCGACCGTCTCCGGCGGCGGGCAGCCGTACGGGCAGTCGGCGACGACCGCCTGCTCGGGCAGCAGGTCCGCGAGCGCCCTGACGGACGTCGACTTGGCGGTCCCCTTCTCGCCCCTGAGCAGGGCGCCGCTCAGGCCCGGTTCGACCGCCAGCGCGAGGAGGACCCGCTTGAGGTCGGACTGGCCGACGACCGCGGGTAGGGGGGTGGAAACTTTTTTGTTTGTCCCCAAATCAACCATACTTGTGTTACTACAGAGGAGGTTTAATAATTTGTGACAACGATCGGCCTCTACACGGCGACGGAGAACGAGCTCGGAGCGGTCCAGACCGCCGCGGGGAACCTCGCCGAGATCGACCTCGTCGTCCGGTCCGACGGCGACCTCGGAGAGCAGCGCGACGTGGCCTCGTTCGTCGACGAGCTCGGGGACGCGGAAGCGGTCGTCCTCTGGCTCCACGGGGGGAAAGACAGCATGCCGGGGTACGAGTTCGCGGTCGACGAGCTCCGGGACGCCGGCGTCCCCCTCGTCGTGAAGGCGACCGGCGACGCCTTCGCGTCGGAGGACACCACGGTCGCGTCGGGCGACCGGGAGGCGGTCTCCGAGTACCTCGACCGCGGCGGCGTGGTCAACATCGCGAACGGGATGCGGTTCCTCGCGCGGGAGTACGGCGACGGCGCGGTCGCGGGCGACATCGACGACCCGATCGAGCTGCCGACCGAGGGCGTCTACCACCCCGATCACCCCGGCGCGGGGTACGACGAGTTAGTCGAGACCTTCGACGCGGACGCGCCGACGGTCGGCGTCTGGTTCTACGAGTCGCACTGGACCCACGAGAACGTCCGGTACGTCGACGCGCAGGTCCGGCGGCTGGAGGCGCTCGGCGCGAACGCGCTGCCCGTGTTCTGTAACCCCGTCAGCGACGAGCCGGGACAGGAGGACGCGGAGTGGACGGTCGAGCGCTACTTCACCGACGACCGGGGCGAGCCGGTCGTCGACGCCGTCCTCTCGTCGTTCATGTTCTCGCTGTCGATGAGCGAGCGCGGCCGCGACGCCGACGACGAGGGCGCCGACGCCGAGGAAGCCTTCCTCGACGAGCTCGGCGTGCCGGTGATCCAGACCGTGACGACGATGCGGTCGCGCTCCCGGT
This sequence comes from Halorubrum sp. SD626R, assembly GCF_001261915.1. Classification (GTDB taxonomy): domain Archaea; phylum Halobacteriota; class Halobacteria; order Halobacteriales; family Haloferacaceae; genus Halorubrum. The sequence goes on along the minus strand of NZ_CVRT01000117.1, from coordinate 50,695 downwards.
ACGAATCGAGCGACACCGGCGTGATGGGGTTCGAACTCGCGCTCTCGGTCGCGCTCCCGGAGTTCGACGGCAACGTGATCACGCACCCGATCTCGGGGAAGGAGCGCACCGACGACGCCGCGGGCATCGGCTCGGCGCCGAAACAGCACTTCCCCATCGAGGACCGCGTCGACCACGCCGCGCGGCTGGCGGTCAACTGGGCCGAGCTCCGGCACACGCCGAACGAGGAGAAGAACGTCGCCGTCGTCCTCCACAACTACCCGCCGAGCGATGACGGGATCGGGACCGCGTTCGGCCTCGACTCCCCGGAGTCGACGGTCAACCTGCTCGACGAGCTCGACGCTCGCGGGTACGACCTCGGTTCGGAGACCGGCGGCGACGCGGGCTCCGGCGGTTCGGGAGCCGGCCCGACGGGCGCCGGCCCGATCGCCGACGGCGCGGAGCTCATCGACGCGCTGACGAGCCAGCTCACCCTCGACGACCGGTGGGTCGCGCCGGGCGACGTGCGCGACCGCAGCGTCGACACCGTGTCGCCGGCGCGGTACGCCGAGTGGTTCGACGCGAAGGGCGACCGGTTCCGCGACGGCGTGCTCGACGAGTGGGGCGACCCGCCCGACAGACCGTTCGCGATACCGGGCGTCGAGTTCGGCAACGTCCTCGTCACGGTCCAGCCCCCGCGCGGGTTCGGGATGGACCCGGAGAAGGTGTACCACGACTCCGACCTCTGGCCGCCGCACGACTACGTCGCCTTCTACGGGTGGCTCCGGAACGCGTTCGACGCCGACGCCGTCGTCCACCTCGGCACCCACGGCTCGCTGGAGTGGCTGCCGGGCAAGACGGTCGGGCTCGGCTCCGGCTCGGCGCCGGACGGCCTGATCGACGACCTGCCGAACGTCTACCCCTACATCGTCAACAACCCCGGCGAGGGGACCCAGGCGAAGCGCCGCTCGTACGCCGCCGTCGTCGACTACCTCACGCCGGTGATGCGCCGCGCCGGGGCCTACGACGAGCTGGCCGAGCTGGAGGACCTCGCGCGGCGGTACCGCGAGGCCGGCGGCACCGAGGTCCGCACCGACGAGGGCGCGCGGCTCGGCGAGCTCATCCGCGAGACGGTCGACGAGCTCGACCTCGCCGTCGAGCTCGGGATCGGCGGCGAGGTGGACGAGAAGGCCGACGTCCGCGGCCCCGACGAGGCCGGGACGACGCTCGCGGAGGGGGCAATCGAGGGCGACGAGCTCTCGACCGAGGACCTCGTCGAGCGGATCCACGCGTACCTGACAGACGTGAAGAACACCCAGATCCGACTGGGCCTCCACACGATGGGCGAGCCGCCGGTCGACGACCGCCTCGTGGAGTACCTCGTCGCGCTCACCCGGCTGGAGAACCCGGGCGGCCCGAGCCTCCGCGAGTCGGTCGCCGGGGTGCTCGGCGTCGACTACGACCGGATGCTCGACGCGCCGGGCGAGTACGACGAGACGCTGGGGATGACCTACGGCGAGGCCGCCGACGAGGTGTACGAGACGAGCAGGGAGCTCGTCCGGACGCTGGCCGCCCACGGCTTCGACGTGCCCGAGTCCGAGTCCGACGCCGGGCCGGGCGACGAGACGACGATCAACCTGCTCGTCGTCGACGTCGACCCGCTCGGCGACGCCCGCGTCCGCGGGGGCGCCCACGACGACCTGCGTGACGCGCTGCGGTTCGTCTCCGAGGAGGCGGCCCCGCGCGTCCGCGGCGCCGAGGCGGAGATCCCGCGCACGGCCGACGCGCTGGCCGGGGAGTACGTCCCGCCGGGCGGCTCCGGCGCGCCCACCCGCGGGGGCGTCGACCTGCTCCCGACCGGGCGGAACTTCTACACCCTCGACCCGCGGAAGGTGCCCGCCAAGGCGGCGTGGGAGGTCGGGAGCGAGATCGCCGCCGACACGCTGGCCCGCCACCGCGACGAGCAGGGCGAGTACCCCGAGGAGATCGGCGTCGTCGCGTGGGGGACGCCGACCGTCCGGACCCGCGGCGAGACGATCGCGCAGGTGCTCGCGACGATGGGCGTCGAACCGGTCTGGACCGACGCGGGGCGGATCGACGACGTGGAGCCGATCCCGCTCGACGAGCTGGACCGCCCCCGCGTCGACGCCACGACCCGCGTCTCCGGGCTGTTCCGGGACGCGTTCCCGCAGGCCGCGAGCGTGATCCACGACGCGGTCGACGCGGTGGTCGACCTCGACGAGCCCCACGAGATGAACTACGTCAAGAAACACGTCGAGGAGGAGGCCGAGGAGCTGGCCGCAGACGGCCACGACGACCCCGAGGCGGCCGCGAGACACCGCGTGTTCACGACGCGGCCCGGCGGCTACGGCGCGGGGACGAACAAGGCCGTCGACGAGGGGAACTGGGACGACGCCGCGGACCTGGCCGAGGTGTACGTCCAGTGGGGCGGCTACGCGCTCGGCTCCCGCGGCACCGCCTCGGCGGCGCACGACGCGTTCGAGCGCCGGCTCGGGAATGTCGAGGCGACGGTGAAGATCGAGGACACGATGGAGCAGGACGAGTTCGACTCCTCCGACTGGTACGCGTTCCACGGCGGGTTCATCACCGCGGTCACCGAGGTCTCGGGCGCGGAGCCGGCGTCGTACGTCGGCGACTCCTCGGACCCCGACAACGTCGACGTCTACACGAACGAGGAGAAGGTCCGGAAGGCGATGCGGGCGCGCGTCCTCAACCCCGACTGGCTCGACTCGATGGAGGAGCACGGCTACAAGGGCGCCGGCGACCTCTCGAAGACGGTCGACGTGGCGCTCGGCTGGGACGCGACGACCGGCGTCGTCTCCGACCGCCTCTGGCGGGACGTGGCCGAGAAGTACGCGCTCGACGACGACCGGGCCGACTGGATGCGCGACGTCAACCCGTGGGCGCTGGAGTCGATCACGGACACGCTCCTGGAGGCGGTCGAGCGCGGGCTCTGGGACGCGGACGAGGAGACGGTCGACGAGCTGCGGGACCGCAACCTCAGCGTCGACGGCGACATCGAGGAGCGCGCCTCGCGCGACCCGACGGAGGTGACCGCCGATGACGACTGACGGCGGAGCGGAGGGGGGCGGTAACGGGACCGCCGCCTACACCGACCTCGGCGCGACGACCGCGGACGCGATGGAGATCGCCGAGACGAGCATGGACCGCGTCCACGAGCTCGTCCCGCAGGAGACGCCGACCGACCGCCTGCGTGCGAAGGCCGTCCACGCCACCGGCGACCCCGAGTTCGCGCACCTGATGCGGTTCGCGAACGACCCGGTCGCGGCCGGCGCCGAGGCCGTGCTTGACGAGCGGCCGATCGTGACCGACATCACGATGGTGAAGTCGGGGGTGACGGGCCGCGGCCACGACTGCGAGGTCAGGAAGGCGATCGGCAACGGCGCGGAGCTCGCCGCCGAGACCGGGATGACCCGCACCGCGGCGAGCGTGCTCGAACTCGACGAGCGCGGCGTCTACGACGGCGCGATCGCCGTCGTCGGCAACGCGCCGACCGCCGCGCTCGCGCTCGCCGACTGCGTCGAACAGGGGACGCGGCCGGCGGTCGTCGTCGCGACGCCGGTCGGGTTCGTGAAGGCCGCTCAGAGCCGGGAGCGCGTCCGCGAGGTCGCCGCCGCGCACGGCGTCCCGGCGGTGACGAACGTCGGCCGACGCGGGGGGTCGGGAGTGGCGGCCGGCCTCACCAACGAGCTCGTCCACGCCGCCAGCGACGTCCGGAACGGCGAGACGACGCTCGACGCGCTCCGCGAGGAGGAGTCGTGACCGACGCGTACGACCTCGACTCGGGCCCGGACCCGGCAGCGTACGCCGCGGACCGCCCGGAGGCCCCGCGAGGCGGCGACTCGGACGCGACCGTCCACGCGGTCGGTATCGGCCCCGGGAACCCCGAGTACCTCGTGCCGCGGGCCGAGCGCGCGCTCCGGGAGGCGGACGTCGTCGTCGGCTTCGAGACGGTCGTCGACCTCGTCCGCGACCGGACGGACGCCGACTGCCTGACGTGCGGGTACCGCGACGAGGCGGACGCGCTGGCGGCGTTCGCCGACCGGGTCGCCGGCGGGGAGCGCGGGGTGGCGGTCCTGATGGGCGACCCGAACCACTCCGGCTACCAGTTCGTCGGGAAGGTCGAGCGCGCGGTCGACGAGGCGGCGGGCGGCACGGTCGACCTCCGCGTCGTCCCGGGGATCTCCTCGATACAGGTGGCGGCGAGTCGGGCGCGCACGCCGATGGAGGACGCGGCCTTCGTCACGCTCCACAAGAGCGGCGACCTCACCGACGGCCTGGACCGGCTCCGGGACGCGGTCGGGAAGCGACACCTGCTCGTGCTCCCACGTCCTTACGACTGGATGCCGGGGGACATCGCCGCCGACCTGCTCGAACACGGCGGCGACCCGGCGGCGGAAGCGCTCGTCTGCGAGCGGCTCACCCGCGACGACGAGCGGATCACCCGGGCGACGCTCGGCGAGCTCGCCGAGGGCGGGGGCGGCGACGACCCCGACGACTCGCCGTTCTCCGACCTGTCGGTGCTGGTCGTTCGGCGGTAGCGGGACCGAGACGCGACGCCGGGGCGCGGCGCGTCAGTCGCGCCCGCTGCCGTCCGTGGCGACGGGCTCGACGTCGGCGACGAGGTCGGGGCTCGGGGCCGAGACCTCCGCGTTGGCGCGGGCGCGCTCGACGGCGACGGCGATGGCGTCGGTGACGGCGTCGTCCGTCCCGAACGGCTCGGCGTAGTCGATCCCCCCGCGGCCCAGTTCGAGCCGCTCCGGGATCCGGTCCCGGGTCGCCTCGCAGTCGGCGACGAACAGGGGACACGCGACCGCGCTGTCGGCCCGCAGCGTGTAGCGCGCGCACTCGACCGCCGGACTCTGGAGGAGGAACGCCGCGCGGACCTCGTCGAACTCGTCCCGCAGGCGGGCCGCGTGGAAACTCGCCGACGTCCGCGCGTGGTCGTCGCGGCTGTTGCCGAAGGCGACGAGCAGGAGCGAGTCGGCGTCGCTCGCCGCCCTCGCCCGGTCGCGGATCGCGTCCGTCACGGCCGGGCTCTTCCCGATGGGGTCGCAGTACCGGACATCGCCCGAGAGCCGAGCGAGCGCCCTCGGGACGCCTTTCAGCGTCTCGTGGGTGTGCGCGAAACACAGCGGCACCGCGTACGTCCGATCTCCGGTGACGGCCGAGAGCGGCTCCCTGAGCTCCGCCTCCGGCTCCGTCTCGTACGTCGCGGTCGTGACCGCGTCGGCGATGCCGGCGTTCCGCAATCGGTCGGCGTGCCGCTCCGCGACCGATCGGACCTCACTCCGTCCGACGAGGACTACCGTTTCTCGTGACATGAGTACAATTAGTTTTGTTCTACTGCAATCGAGCTTGTTACGGGGATATCGGGCTTCGGGTAAATAGTTTATCCACGGGTCTCGGCGCGAGCCGTCGAGGACCGCCCCGGACCGGCCCGCCTCTCAATCCCCTATTACACTTCCCCGTCTGGAAGCCGATTAGAACTGTTAACACGGAACGTTCATTAGCGCGTGCGAGCCGACTCCACTCGCGATGACGAACGACGACGCCGCGACGACCGAGGAATCGCCGATCGGGACGCGCACCCGGGTCCCGCCGGGAGACGCGACCGAGGAATTGGACGCGCGACCGATCGCGATCGGGACGCGGGCGCCGTGAGGGCGGTCGACCCGCGCGCCGCGATCGCCGCATTTTTTTGATTTTTCGACCGGGAGGACACCGGAGCGCGTTCGCCGCGACTCGGTCAGTCCTCGACGTCGACGCCGGTGACCTCGAACCGGGCGCCGCCGTCGGCGCTCTCGGTGACGTCGACGTCCCAGCCGTGGGCGGCGGCGACCTCCCGAACGATGTTGAGCCCGAAGCCGGTGCCGCCGGTGGCGGTCGTGTAGCCGACCTCGAAGACGCGGTCCCGCTCCGCCTCGGAGATCCCCGGGCCGTCGTCGGCCACGTAGAACCCGGCCGGGAGCGCCTCGGCGCGCGTCGAGGTGTACATCGGCTGGAGCGTACCTACCGTGACGGTGACGCCGTCACCGCCGTGCGCGACCGCGTTGCCGATGAGGTTCTCTATGAGCTGTTTCAGCCGGCTCGGGTCGGCGCGCACGCGGGCGTCGCCCTCGACGACGAGCGTCGCGTCGCCGGTGGCGACGGTGGTCCAGCACGCCTCGACGGTCTCGCGGAGTCCGATCGACTCCAGCTCGCGCGGGGCCTCCCCCTGTTTCGCGAGGGCGAGCAGGTCCGCGATCAGTTCGAGGGTGCGGTCCACCGCGGTCGCCGCGGTGTCGAGGTTGTCGCCCTCGGGGTCGTCCCGGGCCATCGCCAGCCGCCCCTGCGCGACGTTGAGGGGGTTGCGGAGGTCGTGCGACACACCGCTCACGAACCGGTTGAGGCGCTCGCGCTGGCGGTCCGCTTCGGCCGCGGCGCGGTCCGACGCCACCGCGTTACCGATCCGGTGCGCGAGCAACCGGGCCGCCGGGTCGCCCTCGAAGCAGCGAACGACGTCGGTGACGCCCGCCGCGAGCGCCTCCGCGAGAGCCGCCGACGGGTCGGCGACGCGGGCCGCGTCGATCGCGAGGAGGCGCGGGGCGCCGCATCCGTCGGCGCCGTCGACGAGGAACCCGAGCCCGTCGCCGTCGGCGAAGCCGGTCTCGGCGACGACGCAGTCGAACCGGTCGGTCCCGGACAGCGCCGCCGCGTCGTCCCGGTCTCGGACGGTCTCGACGACGAGGCGGTCGTCCCGCCGTTCGAGCGACCGGGCCGCGGGCGTCGACGAGGCGTCGCCGTCGGCGGGGGCCGCGGCGAGGAGGACGCGGATAGGGTCGTCTGATGGACTCATACGCGACGCGTTGCCGGACCGAGAGTCCCACCGTTCATAAAGATTCGTGAGGGCCCGGTCGAACCGGAGCCCATCGCCGGACGGCGACGACCACCCGAAGTAATGCCGCGGGCGGTCGAAGGACCACGCGAATGTCCTTCGACCCCGACCGCGTCCGGACGGTGACGTTCGACTCGTACAGCACGCTCGTCGACGTCGAGGCGGCCGAGGCCGCGCTGGCCGACCGCGTCCCCGACCCCGAGCCGGTGTCGCGGCTGTGGCGGTCGCGGTCGCTGGCGTACACGTTCGTCGCGAACGCGATCGACGCCTACCAGCCGTTCTACGAGATGAACCGGGACGCGCTGACGCACGCCCTCGAAGCGCACGGCGTCGACCTCCCGGCGGCCGAGCGCGACGAGATCCTCGCGGTGTACCACGAGCTGGAGGTGTTCGACGACGTCCGGTCGGGGATCGAGCGGCTGCGCGAGGGCGGCTACGAGACGTACGTGCTCTCGAACGGGAACCCCGAGATGCTCGACTCGATGGTCGAACACGCCGAGATTGAGGACCTCGTCGAAGACGCCATAAGCGCCGACGAGGTGGAGACGTTCAAGCCGGCCGCGGAGCTGTACCGCCACGGCGCCGCCCGGACCGGGACGCCGATCGACGAGGTCGTTCACGTCACCGCCGGCTGGTTCGACGTGATGGGCGCCGCCCACGCCGGGATGCAGGCGATCCGACTCGACCGGAAGGGGGCCCCGTGGGAGCCGTTCGACGGGGAGCCAGACCGCACGGTGGAGTCGATCCACGAGCTGGCGGACGCGCTTGGCGTCTGAGTCGGGACGGCCGAGGGCGACGGTGAGCGGCGTGGAGGGCTCGGGCGGGTTCGAACCTCAGTCGCTCCCGTTCGCTCGCTGCGCTCGCTCACCTCCCGCTCCCTGGTTCGAACCCGCCCTCGAACAGTCACGGCGGCGCCGCTCACGATGTGTTCGCGGCGCCGACAAGTGGGCTCGGGCGGGTTCGAACCGCCGATCTCAGCCTTGTAAAGGCCGCGTCATAACCAGCTAGACCACGAGCCCGCACCCGTCCGAACCCGCCGAGAGCGGAAAACGATTTCCTTCCGTGCCGCGAACGTCGACCGTGAACCGCCGCCTCGTCGGGATCGCCGCCGGCCTCGCGCTGATCGCCCTCGTCGCGCTCGGCGTCGCCGCGGCGAACCCGGCCCTCCTTATCACCGGCTACGAGACGGCGACCGTCGAGGCCGTCGACGGCGAGACCGGCGAGGCGATCACGACCGTCGAGGTCCGCGTCGCCGACGGGTTCGTGAAGCGGTACGTCGGGCTCTCCGCGACCGACGAGCTCGGCGAGGGCGAGGGGATGCTGTTCGTCCACGGCGACGCCACCGAGCGCGCCTACGTGATGCGGGAGATGGCGTTCCCGCTCGACATCGTCTTCGTCGCTCCGAACGGGACGGTCACGACGGTCCACGAGGCGACGCCGGGGTCGCCGCCCTACACCCGGTATCGCGGGATCGGTCGGTACGTCCTCGAAGTGCCGCGAGGCTGGAGCGAGCGCCACGGGATCGAGCCGGGCGACCGGATCGTCGTCGATCGCGAGTGAGACGCCGATCGGGCGGCGATTCCCGGGGCGGCGTCGCCCGCGACGAAACCGATTTCCCCCTCGCAGTCGTCGCCCCGAGCATGACCGGACTCCCCGCACGGATCGCGTGGAACCTCCGCCACCGCTGGCGGCGGGTGTTCGCGCTCCTCGTCGTGGGCGGCGGCGTCGCCGCCCCGCTCGCCACCGGACTCTGGTGGACCCTCCCGCTGGTCTGGTTCCTCGGGCTGTTCGTCGCCCTCCCCGTCCTCCACACGCTGACGCGGCCGCTTCCCGACCGGGACGACGGCGACGAGGAGCGCGACGCCGACCCCGCGCTCGACGCCCTCCGGGAGCGTTACGCGCGCGGCGAGATCGACGAGCGGGAGTTCGAGCGGAAGCTCGATCGCCTGCTGGAGACCGAGGACGCCGAGACCGTCGACCGCCCCGGCGACGGCGCCGCCGACCGGGTCCGCGAGGGGATCCGGCGCGAGGTCGAACGGATCCGGGAGTGACCGATCGGCGCCGTTCTCGCCGTCGAACTGTCGGGCAAGCGGGGAGGGACAGTAGTCGAACACCCCGTCGATCGGGTCGGCCGGTTCGCCGCGACGGGGACCGCGGTGCCGGTCGTTCGCCGCCCGCCGTTCGGTCGATTTGAGATCGGCCGTCAGTAGCGAGTCCGGGTTCGACACGCGAACGCCGATACCGGTCGGCCGATCGCACTGAACGTTCGCCTCAGAATCTCTACTATTCTTTATTTCTCATATACAACCTTTTATGATATATCTAGCAGGTCAGGAGTCGATCTACGTCTATGCCCGAGGTCACAAGCCGATTGGCAGCCGAAGGAGGCCGAAATCGGATCGCGTTACAGCTGATGAGCCCGCTGTTCGATCTGTCGATAGATTACCCCTCTTGTGGTTTGATTAATCAATTTCATAACCCTAAATTACTATCAAACACAATTACAAGCCGTTTCATCGGAACAGTAACGTCATTGCGAATCTAACGCGATCGCTCCCGTGGACACTGCGATCCCGCTTCAGCGGACGTGTCGCAGCCGCGTCCCCGGATTTGGAGATGAACGGTGTGAAAACCGAACTAGAAATAACTGTATTATTATACTTTTTCGGAATACTCAAATTTTAACTACTAAACACACCGACGCGGACGCTCCGACTGGGCGGCTCAGATCGTTCGCGTTCGCACGGAGTGTGCGTAATCGTACAGCCCTATCGGAGCGTTCCAGCGGCAGGTTGCAGACGGGCTGTCACGGATCCGTACGACGGGGTGACGGCGACCCGGTATCGGTCGGACGGCGGTCGTCGCCGCGTTCGACGAGACGACCCGCTGCGGGCGCGACCGCTCAGTAGTTCATGTACACCGTCTTCGAGATGGTGTAGAAGTCGAGTCCGGCGTCGCCCTGCTCGCGGTAGGTCTCGCTGGAGGAGTCTTTCATCCCGCCGAAGGGGACGTGTAACTCCAGTCCGGTCGTCTTCTCGTTGACTTTTATGACGCCGGACTCCGAGTCCTCGACGAATCGGTTCGCCTCGGAGAGGTCCTGCGTGACGATGCTGGCCGAGAGGCCGTAGCGAACGCCGTTGGCGACCTCGACGGCCTCCTCGTAGCTTCCGACCGGGATGACGGCCAGCACCGGGCCGAAGACCTCCTCCTGTGCGATCCGCATCCCGGGCTCGACGTCCGAGAACACCGCCGGTTCGACGAAGAAGCCGTCACCGGCGTCGACCTCGCCGCCGCCGGTTTCGAGCGTCGCCCCCTCGTTGACGCCGATATCGACGTATTCGAGGGTGCTGTCGAGCTCGCTCTCGCTGACCTGCGGTCCCATCTCGGCCCCGTCGAGACCGGGACCGACCTCGATGGCTTCGGCCGCCGCGACGGCGCCCTCGACGAACTCGTCGTAGACGTCCTCGTGGACGATGGCCCGCGAGGTCGCCGTACAGGCCTGTCCGGTGACGCCGAAGGCGCCGCTTACGGCGATGTCGACGGCCTCGTCGACGTCGGCGCTGGGCATCACGACGGCGGGGTTCTTGCCGCCCATCTCGAGCTGGACCCGCTTGCCGGTCTCGTTGGCCTGCTGGCCGACGGTGTCGCCGACCGCCGAACTGCCCGTGAACGAGACGGCGTCGACGGCCTCGTGCGTCGAGAAGACCTTCCCGACCTTACTGCCGGGGCCGCTGACGTAGTTGAGGACGCCGTCGGGCAGTCCGGCCTCGTCCAGACACTCCACGAGCTTCCGCGAGACGGCGGGGGCCTGCGAGGCCGGCTTGAAGACGATCGCATTGCCAGTCGCCAGCGCCGGCGCGATCTTCCAGGCCGGGATGGCGATCGGGTAGTTCCACGGCGTGATAAGGCCCGCCACACCGACCGGTTCGTTCACCGTGTACAGCCGCGTGTCCTCGCTGCTCGACGATTTCACCGTCCCCCCGAGATCGCTCGCCTTCGCGGCGTAGTACGCGAAGATGTCGACGGCGCGCTGGACCTCGCCGGCCGCCTCGGGTCGGGCCTTCCCCTCCTCGCGGACGAGCGTCTCTGTGAGTTCGTCCTTGCGGTCCGCGAGGTTCTGTCCGGCCGCTCGCAGGACGCGTCCCCGCTCCGGAGCGGGCGTGTCGGCCCACGGCTCGCTGGCCTCGCCGGCCGCCTCGACGGCCGCCTCGGCGTCGGCGGTTCCCGACTGCTGGAACTCGCCGACGACGTCCGATCTGTCGGCGGGGTTACGTACGGTGAACGTCTCTCCGGTGTCGCTGGCGATCCATTCGCCATCGACATAGTTGTGATTGGTCTCCGTCATCAGCCGTACGGACACAGTCGACGTATGAGAAGCTTTGGGACGGCCGTCGGAACCGCGACTCGTTGCCCGCCGGAGCCGACGAGACGGGACACGATCGGACGGGGGTGACGATCCCCGCCACGCCGCTGAGACGAGGTGAACCCCTCCGACGTGACCGCCGCCCGGCCGAACGTGACGGGACGGCGGTCTACGGGGGCGCGCCCTCGACGGGCTCGTAGTCGATCGCCGTCTCCGGACCGATCCGCCGGCCCCCCTCGACCGCGCGCACGGTGAGCGTGACCGGCGTCGTCCGACCGCACCCGCGCGAGACCGTTTCAGACCACTCGTCACCGACCGCGACCGGACCGGCCTTCGACCGCCGGAGGTACCGGGTGTAGACGGTCGTGTGTAACTCCTCGGAGACGGCGTCGGCGTGGGCGAGCAGCACGCGATCAGCGTCGGCGGTCATGCGAGCCGTAGCCGCCGGGTGAGAATATCCCTTTCGCCCGCTCCGGCCCTCGGCCACCGACGGTCGCGCCTCCGGCTACCGTGACCGGGGAGGGACGCGACCCGGGAGCCGGACGGAGTCGCCCCCGTGCTTTTCAACCCCACCCGTCGTTGTCGGCGGTATGAGCACGCCCGAACGGGTCGTCGACATCGAGTGTGAGACCGGCGAGGGACCGCTGTGGCATCCCGGAGACGAACGCCTCTACTGGAGCGATATCCCGAACGGACGACTCTACCGCTACGACCCGGCGGACGACGACTACGAATGCGTCTATCGGGACGAGACCGAACGGATCGGCGGCTTCACTATCCAGCGGGACGGGTCGTTACTGCTGTTCCAAGAGGCCGGGGCGGTCCGACGACTCTCCCGAGGCGACTGGACGACAGAGACCGTCGTCGCACCGGACCCCGACCGCTTCCACGAGCGGTTCAACGACGTCATCGCGGACCCCGAAGGACGGGTCTTCGCCGGCGTCATGCCGGACACCGAACGGGACCTGCCCGGGCAGCTCTACCGGCTGGACACCGACGGGACGTTCTCACTCGTCCGGGAGTCCTGCGTGCTCCCGAACGGGATGGGATTCACGCCCGACCTGTCGGGGCTGTACTTCACCGACACCTGCGAGGTCGACCCGGCGGAACCGGGGTACATCTATCGGTACGACTACGACCGCGCGAGCGGGGGACTCTCCGATCCGGAGGTGTTCGTCGACGCGAGTGACATCGAGGGCTACCCCGACGGGCTGACCGTCGACAGCGAGGGTCACGTCTGGTCGGCGTTCTGGAACGGGGGCGCGCTCCACCGGTTCGCGCCCGACGGGACCCACGAGCGGACCGTCTCGTTCGACCCCCGAAAGGTGTCGTCGCTGACATTCGCCGGCGACGACTACGACGCCGCCTACGTGACGACGGCCTGCGTCGAGACCCGCGAAACCGAAGGCAGCGGCGCGGGGAGCCTCTATCGCGTGGACCTCGGCGTGACCGGGCGGCCCGAGTTCCGGTCCGCCGTCGACCCCTGACCGTCGTCGTACGCGCCGTCGCGGGGGTTCGGCTACCGCGGGTCTCGTGGGTCTCAGACGAAACTCGGGCCGTCGACGGACTCGTCTTCGGCCTCGCGCCAGGAGTGTTCGGGCTCCCAGTCGAGGACCTCGCGGGCGTTCCTGTAATCGATCGCCGACTGGTCGCCCGCCAGGTCGACCTCGGGCGGGAGGTCGCCGTACGTGGCTTCGACGGCGTCGGCGGTGTCCACGCCGAGCAGGTTCTCCTTCGCGACGGCCATGAACGGCTCGTGGCCGTCGAAGTCGGCCTCCATCGCGCGCTCGGTCAGCGAGACCACGTCGCGGATGTCGACGTACGAGAAGAAGTTGCCGACCGCGTTGTGGAAGGTGACGCCGAAGTCGTCGTCGAGGCTCGCGGTCTCCGGGTCGAAGTGCTCGCGGATCGTCGTCGCGTCGTAGTCCCCAGGGTAGTTGATCCACGACGGGCGGACCGAGGCGACGGACACGTCGTACCGCCGCGTCACCATCTTCGCGATCTCCTCGCCGGCGACCTTGGAGGTCCCGTACGGGTCCTCGGGCCGCATCGGGTGGTCGGTGTCGATGGGGAAGTAGTCCGGGAGGAAGGACGGCTCCGCGAAGACGGTTCCGTACACCGTCTCGCTGGAGGCCCAGACGACATCTGCGCCGGCGCTTCCCGCGGCCGAGAGGACGTTGTACGTGCTGATGGTGTTGTTCTCGTAGACGCGTGCGCCCCCGTGTCCCAGGGGGTTCGGGTAAGCCGCGAAGTGGACGACGTAGTCGGGGTCGAACTCGGATATCAGTTCCCACGTCTGTCCCTGGTCCGTCAGGTCCGCCGCGCGGAAGTCGACGTTCGCGGGCCCGGCGCCCGGGTCGCTCGGCCGTCGGAAGTCGATGCTCCGCACGTCCCAGCCCCGGTCCGCGAGCGACGAGACGACCCAACTCGCCGCACCGCCGAGACCGCCGGTAACGACTGCTCGTGACATTCGTCCGGACGCACGGAGGCACCGAGTATATATGTTCTGTTGCTGGGAACCGAGCGGGAGCGGGGCCACGAACGACCGCTCCGGTGCGACCGGTCGCCGGCCGACGCTCGGACGGAGCGGAACGGCACCCGTGCGAGCGTCCACCGACGATCAGGGGAAACGCATACCATCACGCGGTCCGCAGGGAGGGTATGACGGAACGACCGAGTCAACGAGTGGACCCACTGGACGGACAGGCGGCAGTCGTGACCGGCGCGAGCTCCGGCATCGGCGCCGAGATCGCGCGCGTCCTCGCCGAGGACGGCGCGGACGTGGCCATCGCGGCTCGACGCACGGAGAGACTGGAGTCGGTCGCCGCGGACATCCGGTCGGAGACGGGCGCCGCGGTCGAGGTCGTCACGACCGACGTGACCGACTCCGACGCCGTCGCGGCGCTCGTCGAGGCCGCGGTCGAACGCTTCGGCCGACTCGACGTCGCGGTGTGTAACGCCGGCCTCGCGGTCGACGAGCCGGTCGCCGAACTGACCGACGACGAGTACGGGCTGATGCGCGGCGTCAACATCGACGGGATGTTCTACACCGCGCGCGAGGCGATCCCCCACCTGAAGGAGACGGCCGGACACCTCGTGTTCATGGGGAGTATGTCGGGGAACCACCCGCGACCGGCCAACCCGGTCTACGCCGCGACGAAGTGGTGGACCCGGGGCTTCGCGATCAGTCTCCAAGCGAGCCTCGGCGAGGACGACGTCGCGGTCTCCGCGATCAACCCGACCGAAGTCCGCACGGAGTTCGGCTCCGAAAGCGGGACGCCCTCGAAGGAGGCGTTCGAACCCGGCGAGGTCACCGAAGCCGTCGAGGTGGCCGACGCCGTGGCCTACGCCGTGCGTCAGGAGTCGCCGAACTCGATCACGTCGCTGGACCTCTATCGGCGCGACAAGATCTCGCACTTCTGAGTCGGCGGCGGAGATCCGGTTCGAGGGGTCCCGCGGCCGTCAGTCGTCGAGCGAAACGGGCTCCCCGTCCGCGGCGCTGCGGAAGACGGCATCGAGGACCCGAGCGTGGTTCACGCTCTCCTCGCGGTCGATTCGGGGCGTCTCGCCGCGCTCGATGCAGTCCGCGAAGTGTTCGACCTCCAGTCGGTAGTGGTCGGCGGGGTCGAACGTCTCCGTGACCTCTCGCCCGTCGACGCCGTAGGTCAGGGAGGTTTCCCCCTCGACGTCGACGTCGAAGGTCGGCTCGGCCGTCAGCCAGCCGTCGGTCGTCTCGACTCGGTAGTACTGGGTGAGCGGCGTCTCGAAGCCCGACTGGACGCGGGCGCTGGCACCGGACTCGTATTCGAGGACGCCCGCCATCTCGGTGTCGACGCCGCAGTCGCGGCCGTCGTGGGTGCGGGCGTAGACGCGGTCGGGTTCGCCGAGGAACATGCGCGCGGCGCCGACGGCGTAGGTCCCGACGTCGTACACCGACCCGCCGTCGAGGTCGGGATCGAGGCGGATGTCCTCGGCGCCGTCGGGCATTCGGAAGGTGAACGCCGACGTGACCGCGCGGACGTCTCCCAGCTCCTCGTCGACCACTTCGGCCGCGCGCTCCGTGAGCGGGTGGAAGCGGTACATGAACGCTTCCATGAGCGTGACGCCGCGCTCCTCGCAGTAGTCGAAGACCGCCTCGGTCTCCTCGGCGCTCCCCGTCAGCGGCTTCTCACAGAGGACGTGGAGACCCGCGTCGGCGGCCGCGCGGATCCACTCCGCGTGAAGGCCGTTCGGGAGCGGGACGTACACGGCGTCGATTTCGCCGTCGTCGAGCATCGAGTCGTACCCCTCGTATGCGTCGTCGACATCGAACCGCTCGGCCAGCGCGGTCGCGGCCGCACCGTCGCGCGACGCGATAGCCCCCACCTCGTGGTCGCTCGCAGCGATGGCCGGGATGACCGATTCGACGCCGATGTTCGCGGTGCTGACAATTCCGAATCGCATACTCAGGCGGATATCTGGAAACCATATAAAAACCCCGGTCGGCCCGAAGGGAATTCCGAGGGAGGTTACAGACCGGCGCACGGATTAATGGGGGCGTTCGTTCCCTCACTGCCAGGGCGCGCCCTCGCGGTCGACGAACCGCTTTCGCGCGTCGACGTCGTCGATGCGTTCGACGTCTTCCGGATCGAGTTCCAGATCGGCGGCGCCGAGGTTGTCCGATAAGTGCGCGCTCCCGGTCGCCTTCGGTACGGCGACGACGTTCTCGGGGTGCGTGACCCACGCGAGGCAGGCCTGCGCCGGCGAGACGCCGTGTTTTTCCGCCACGGCCTCGACCGCGGGCAGATCGAGCGCCTCGCCGCGAGCGAGCGGCGAGTACGCGACGAGGTAGTAGCCGTGTTCTCGTGCGTGAGCGACGAGGTCGTCTCGCGGCAACATCGGGTGACGCTCGACCTGGTTCGCGAAGAGCGGCGCGTCGAGCGCGTCGGTGGCCTCGTCGAGCAGCTCGATATCGAAGTTCGAAACGCCGACGTGGCGGGCGAGGCCGTCGTCGACGAGGTCGTCGAACGCCGACAGCGTCTCCGCCGCGTCGTAGTTACCGACCGGCCAGTGGACGTAGACGAGGTCGAGCGCGTCCACGCCGAGGAGCGAGAGGCTCTCCTCGATGCCGTCGTACACCTCGTCGTGGGCGAGTCCCTCGGCCATCGGATGGAGCTTCGACGCGAGGAAGACCTCCTCGCGAGGCACGTCCGCGGCGGCGATCCCGTCGCCGACGGCCGCCTCGTTCTCGTAGAAGCGCGCCGTGTCGACGTGTCGGTATCCCGTTTCGAGGGCCGTCGCGACGGTTTCGGCGCACTGTTCGGGGTCGTCGTTCTGCCAGGTACCGAGTCCGATCGGGGGTAGCGACTCGAACGTCATACCGATCCCTACCGGCTAGCCCGTCGTAGTTCATTCGATCCCGGACGGCACGCGTCGACTCCGGGGGCGACGCCGTCGGGAGGGAACGGCTTACGGCCGCGTTGGCGGCGGAATTGTGGAAACGACGAGCGAACGGCGCGGACCCTCCGCCGCTGCGTGAATCGCGATCTCCGGGCGCTACCGTTCTGATTCACAGAACGCTTATTACGGGGACGAACAGAAGATGTTCGTATGGATGCCAAACACCCCGTCCGAACGACGGAGAAGACGCTCACGCTGGTCGAGGAGCTCATGCGGCGGGGCCCCGCCGGCGTTACGGAGTTGGCTGAGGGCGTCGACATGGGGAAGAGCGCGGTTCACAACCACTTGACCACGCTTCGGGACCACGGCTACGTCCTGAAGACGGGGGACCGGTACCAGCTCGGACTGAAGTTCTTAGAGGTCGGCGGATCGATCCGCAAGTCGATGGAGTTCTATCAGGTGGCCGAACCGGAAATCAAGTCGCTCGCGGACGAGACGGGCGAACTCGCCAACCTCCTCGTCGAAGAGCAGGGAACCGGCGTGTACCTGATGCGTTCGAAGGGGGAAGACGCGGTCGACCTCGACACGTACGCCGGCCTCAGAACCAACCTCCACACGACCGCGCTGGGGAAGGCGGTCCTCGCGTATCTCCCCGAATCCCGCGTCGAAGAGATCATCGAGCGGCACGGGATCGAACCGGAGACGCCCCGCAGCATCGGATCCCGGGAGGAGCTGTTCGACGCGTTGGAATCGGTCCGGGAGCGGGGATACGCGATCGATGACGGCGAACGCCTCGAAGGGCTGCGGTGTATCGGGGCTCCGGTGAAGTCCTCCTCCGACGAGGTGCTCGGCGCCGTGAGCGTTTCCGCTCCCATGAGCCGCGTCAGCGACGAGGAGCTTCACGGAGAGCTCTCCGAGCGGGTCCTCAGCGCGGCCAACGTCATCGAACTCAACATCAACTACTAGCATCGGGTTCTGTTTTCCAGAACGACCGTTCGTAATCACAGACACGCTCAGTTCGGTTCGACCTGATAGCTCGTCGGATCGTCTCTTGCGCCGGCTAACCCCGGCAAACGTTCATTATATAGTACGCTAATGACTCCTTTACCGCGGATATCGTTCTAATTTCCCGATTCGTATTACAATTATACAATTGTAATTCCTCGCAACCGCGGTACAGATGTTGTTCCCTAAAACAGAACAAGATGCCGATCGAGGGCGACACCCGCGTCGATCGGCGGATCGAAGCGGGAGCCGCGGGCCGCGACTCCCGTGGGACGGACACCAAAGATGGGTACGACGGGGCCGTCGTGGGTCGCCGGAGACCGTCGTCTCCGAATAGTTTTAGCGGTGAACATGCGGAAAACGGAGGAATCCGGAGCTCGACCGAAGCCGAAACCCCGAGGATCCGGAGGAGGAGTAGGAGAACGCGGAACCGGCCGTGGGGGCGAAACGCCGTGCGTTACCGGCGCTGGACCTCTCGTTTCTCCCAGTCCTTCTCGAAGAGGTTGATCGTGTGGACGCTGTCTTCGGTGTACTCGTGCTCTCTGACGACGTCGTGATTCAGTTCGATACCGTATCCCGGCCCCTCGGGCATCTGGACGTAGCCGTCTTCGACTTTCAGGGGATCCACCAGCAGGTCGTCGACCCAGTCGACGTCGTACGTCTGGAACATCTCCTGGATCCGGAAGTTCGGGATGGACGTACAGAAGTGGGAGTAGATCGCGCCTGCGACGGGACCCTGCGGATTGTGCGGGGCGATGTCGACGTGGTCGGCCTCCGCGAGGCCGGCGATCTTCTTCCCCTCGGTGATTCCGCCCGTGTTCATGAGGTCGGGCTGGAACACGTCGATGTCCGTCCGAGTGACCAGTTCGAAGAAGTCGTGTTTGCTCATGTGGCGCTCGCCGGTCGCGACCGGGATCGGGGACTTCCGGGCGACCTCCGCGAGGCTGTTGATCGAGTCGGGCGGGCACGGCTCCTCGAACCACGTCGGATCGAACTCGTCCAGCTCGCGCGCGATCTCGACGGCCTGTCCGGCGGAGAAGCGGCCGTGACACTCGATGAGCAGGTCGACGTCGGGGCCGACGGCCTCGCGGACCGCACGCACGATGTCGACCGCCTTGTTCTGCTCCTTGCGGGTCATGGACTGCCAGGCGGTGCCGAACGGGTCGAACTTCATCGCGTCGTAGCCGTCGTCGACGACGCGTTCGGCGGCGCGGGCGAACCCCTCGGGCTCGCCTCCCGTGTCGGTGTACCAGCCGTTGGCGTACGCGCGGAGCTCGTCGCCGTGGACCTGTCCGCCGAGGAGGTCGTACACGGGCTTATCGAGGAGCTTCCCCTTGATGTCCCAACACGCCATGTCGACGGCCGAGCAGACGGTGGTGTTGATGACGTTCTTCGAGAACCACTCGTCGCGGTACATCTCGAGCCAGATCTGCTCGGTGTCGAAGGGGTCCTTGCCGATGAAGAAGTCGGACATCTCCTCGATCGCGGCCGCGACGGTCCGCGGTTTGTCGTGCGTGGTGGCCTCCGCGAGCCCGGTCACGCCGGCGTCGGTCTCCAGTTCGACGAATACCCACGGCTTCCACGGATTCGCGACCAGGTATGTGTCTACACCAGTGATTGTTGCGTCGGTCATACGGCCTACATCGCCGATACAACAATATTAAACTTATCGGAACTCACCGTCGCGGCGTCCCGACTCCCCGAACCGAATCAAATAAATATATCAGGGCGAACAATCATGAGATATCATGGCAAACCTCTCATTACGAGACGCGACGAAGACATTCAACGACGACGGCGACGAGATCGTGGCGGTGGACAACCTGAACCTGGAGATCGAAGACGGCGAGTTCCTCGTTCTCGTCGGTCCGTCGGGCTGCGGGAAGTCGACGACGCTCCGAATGGTCGCCGGACTGGAGACGCCGACCGGCGGGTCGATCAACATCGACGGCGAACCCATCCACCGGCAGACGCCCCAGGAGCGCGATATCGCGATGGTGTTCCAGTCGTACGCGCTGTACCCGCATATGACCGTCTACGAGAACATGGCGTTCGGCCTGGAGGAGTCGAGCGACCTCCCGGACGACGAGATCGAAGAGCGGGTCCACACGGCCGCCGAAATGCTCGGGATCACCGACCTCCTCGATCGGAAACCGGGCGAGCTCTCGGGCGGGCAACAGCAGCGCGTCGCGCTGGGGCGCGCTATCGTCCGCGATCCGAAGGTGTTCCTGCTCGACGAACCGCTCGCGAACCTCGACGCGAAGCTGCGGGCGGAGATGCGGACGGAGCTCCAGCAGCTCCAGGAGGACCTCGGAACCACCACGATCTACGTCACTCACGACCAGACCGAGGCGATGACGATGTCCGATCGGATCGCGATCCTGGACGGCGGGACGCTCCAGCAGGTCGGAACGCCGATGCAGTGTTATCACGAGCCCGCGAACGTGTTCGTCGCCGGATTCATCGGGGAGCCGTCGATGAACTTCTTCGACGTGACGCTGGAGGACGGCGTCCTCGTCGGCGACGGGTTCGAGTACCCGCTCTCCGAGGAGGCGCTCGCGAGCGTCGAGGGAACGACCGAGTTGGTGTTGGGGATTCGCCCGGAGAACGTCGAAATCGGCGACGATCTCTCCGGCCCGAAGGAGTTCTCCGGAGTCATCGACGTGATCGAACCCCACGGCAACGAGAACGCCGTCCACCTACGATTCACCGAGGCCGCGACGGACGAGACGTTCACGTCGACCGTCGACGGGATGCGACACCTCACCGGCGGCCAGAGCGTCGGCGTGTCGTTCCCCGAAGACGCGATCCACCTGTTCGACGGCACGACCGGCGAGGCGCTCCGGAACCGTATCGTCGAGGAGGTCGAGCAAGTACAGGAGATCGGGACGAAGTAAGAGCGACGGATCGGCGGCGACAGAGCGTAAGACGGCGGTACGTAGGTTCGGGTAGGTCGGTTACTCGCGACATAAGTCAGCGTGGACAACAAAATGATTATATATGAGGAATACAAGAATCAATGGTATGCCTGAACAAGGTAACTCGGACGGAGACGGTGACTACCTGACACGGCGGAAAGTGATCGGTACCGGAGCGGCCGGCGTCGGGGTGATGCTCGCCGGTTGTAGCGGGAACAGCGGGTCCGGCGACGGCGGCGACGGGGGTAACGGCGGCGACGGCGGTAACGGCGGCGACGGTTCCGGAGGGGAAGTGACGGACAACCCGATGGAAGCGCTCCACGGATGGACCGGCGGCGACGGCGCCGAGGCGGCCGCGGAGATCGTCGCGATGTACGAGGAGCGGTATCCCGACTACGAACACCAGATCGAGCCGGTCGGCGGCGACGCGAACGTCAACCTCAACGCGACGGTCGCTCGACGGCTGGCGAACCGCAACCCGCCGGACGCGTTCGCCGGCTGGCCCGGCCTCAACATGAGCCAGTACGGCGGGACGCTGGACAGCTTGACCTCGATCTACGAGGAGCAGGGCTGGGAGGACGTGATGGTTCCGAAGGCGCTCGAGGCGTGCCGGATGAACGACGAGTACCGCGCCGTTCCCCTCGGGTCCCACCGACTGAACAACCTCTTCTACAATATCAGCGTTCTGGAGGAGGCCGGCGTCAACCCCGACGACATCACCGACTGGGACTCGTTCACGACCGCGCGCCAGACGATCGCCGACGAGACGGACTACATCCCGGTGACGACGACGACGATCGCGCCGTGGACGGTCCTCCAGTACTGGGCGCAGATCATGCTGGGCACCGAGGGACAGGAAGCCTACGAGGCGTGGCTCGCCGGCGACGGCGACATGGAGGCGCTCGTCCGTGCGCTCGAGAAGACGCAGGACTTCATCCAGACCCACACCAACGAGGACCGGGCGACGCTCAGCTTCCCCGAGGCCAACGACAAGCTCATCAACGGCGAGGCGGGCTTCTTCACGATGGGCAACTGGGCCGCGGGGATGTACCGCAACGCGGAGAACTTCGAGTTCGAGGAGGACTGGGGATGGCTCCCGTTCCCGGGTACCGAGGGCATGTACGTGTTCCACCTCGACTCGTTCATGTTCCCCCAGGACGGAAACGCCCCGGTCAAGGCCGAGGCCTTCGCCCAGCTGATCGGCGACCCGGAGCTTCAGGTCAGGTTCAACAACCTCAAGGGGTCCATTCCGCTCCGGACGGACATCGACGACGGCCAGCTCGACGACTTCCTCACGATGAACGTGGAACACCTGAACAACCACGACCAGTTCCCGCGGACGCTCGCACACGGACTCGCGTGTACGCCCGAGGAGCTCGACGCGTGTAAGGACGCGATGGCCAACAACTTCAGCGACCCCTACGACGCGGAGGCCACGGCGGAAGCCCTGATGGCCGTGTTCGAATAACGACGACCCTCACCTTTTCACCACATATTCATGGCACGTTCAGAAGACACGGTCGCCGGATCGCCACCGGTCTCCGCGAGCACAACCTCCGAGGACTGGCGAGACCGGCTACACCGATTCTCGAAGAGCGACTTCGTTCGGAGCTTCCCCTACTGGTTCATCCCGTTCAGCATCATGGGACTCGGCGTCTACGGCGGGATCGGCTGGAACACGCTGATCTCCCTCACCGACTACGAAGGGTTCCGCGAACGGCCGGACTTCACGAGCCCGGACCTGGAGATGTACGCCCAGGCGCTACAGGACCCGGCGGTGATCGTCACCACGAAGAACACGTTCATACTGATGATCGTCTTCACGACGGTCACCATGCTGTTGGGGCTGTTCCTCGCGATCCTGCTCGACCGGGAGATCCGGTTCAAAGAGAAGATACAGACGATCTACCTGCTTCCGATGGCGCTGTCGTTCGTCGTCACCGCGCAGTTCTGGCTCTGGATGTACAACGTCAACAACGGACTGGTGAACGTCCTCCTCGGCGTGTTCGGGTTGGGACCGTACAACTGGATCGGGAACCCCGACCTGGTCTTGGGATCCGTGATATTCGCGCTCATCTGGCAGTTCAGCGGCTACGCCATGGTCGTGTTTCTCGCCGGACTCCAGTCTCTTCCGGACGACCAGTTCGAGGCCGCGCGAGTCGACGGCGCGAGCACGTTCAAGACCTACTGGCGCGTGATCATTCCACAGCTGAAGTCGTCGTCCGTCAGCGCGGCGGTCATCCTGTTGATCTTCGCGTTGAAGGCGTTCACCTTCCTCTACTCGATGTTCGGGCAGTACCGCGTGCCGCAGGCCACGGACATCCTCGCGACCCTGATGGTTCGCGAGGCGTTCCAGCTACAGAACTGGGCGTACTCGGCCGCGATCGCGACGATACTGCTCGTCATGTCGCTCGCCATCATCGCACCGTATCTCCACTACCAGCACAAACAGGGGAGCCTCTGATATGAGCAAACCAACTCACTCCCGTGCGGAAAGCATCGCGCGGATACTGCCGGCCCTCAACTACAGGAAGATCGGGCTCGCGTTCGTGGTCATGTTCTTCTTCGCCTTCTTCATCTCGCCGATCTGGACCGGGTTCGTGACCGCGTTCAAGACCACGGGCGCGGTCACGTCGACGACGCCGTTCATCCCGCCGGGGCTCGACGGGTTCACCTTGGAGAAGTGGAGCACGGCGTTCGACTACCTCTCGCGGGGGATGGTAAACAGCCTCGTCATGTCGGTCCCGTCGACGATAGCCAGCGTCTTCCTCGGGAGCATCGCGGCGTACGGACTCACGCTGGTCGACTGGAACGAGCGCCTTCAGTTCTCGATCCTCGTGTTGTTCCTGGTCGGGATCTTCATCCCGTATCAGGCGGTGCTAGTCCCGCTCTCGGACTTCTGGATCAACATCGTCGGAGTCGACGGCCTGCTGGAGCCGCTGGGGAACCTGCCGTTCTTCACCGCCCGACACTCGCGGCTGTTCGCGGTGACGGTCACGCACGTCGTCTACGCGATCCCGATCTGCATGCTGCTGTTCCGGGGGTACTACATGTCGCTCTCCGACGAGCTCATCGAGGCCGCCAAGATCGACGGCGCGAGCATCACCAGCATCTACCGTCGGATCGTGCTCCCGCTGTCGAAGCCGATGATCGGCGTCGTCTTCATCTACCAGTTCACGATGATCTGGAACGAGTTCCTGTTCTCGTTGACGCTCATCGGGAGCTCGAGCAGCCCGGCCGCGACCGTGACGCTCGTGTTGTCCGGGCTCGGGAGCGACCTGACGGGCGTCGACTTCGGTCTCCGGATGGCGGGAGCGTTCGTCGCCGCGCTTCCGACCCTCATCATCTACGTCCTCTTCGCGGAGCAGTTCGCGGAGGGACTCGCCTCGGACAGGTGACACCGTCTCACGTTTTTTAGCGACCGAGACCGAGCGCTCCCGAAAGCGTTACACGGACGCCCTGCCGTGCCGTTACCATGCGAACCGATCCGAGCCGGCGTGACCGACCGATGGGACACCGGGGTACCGGGCCGCAAGGGCGATGAGCCGGGGCCTAGCGATCTCGTGGACGATCGGCTTGGGACTGTTCACCGGCGCGCTCGTGGGGACGATCGTTCCCGCCGAAACCGGCACGCAGGAGGTCAGACAGATGGCGGGGTTCACCCTCGTGTTCACGCCGGCCCTGTACGCGGCGATCACGAGCCGCTGGAGCTACTGGCGGCGGACGAACACGTACATCCGGTTCGCCGTCTATCAGCTGTCGCTGCTCCCCGCCGCGTACGTTCTCGTTCGAGTCGCCGGCTTCGTCTTCGGCTCCGCCGGGACACTCGGCCGGGTCGCGGAATGGGTCGCGGCGGTGGTGGCGTTCGGCGTCGCCACGTGGGTGACGTTCTACGGCGGTGCCGACCGGGCGTGGGAGGAGCTGATCGATCGGACCGAAATCGAGTGGTGACGCGGCTCTTCCCCCGTGGATTCCGGACGACGCGTTGCGGGCGACCGGAGCCGACTACTGACCCTTCCGTCGGTCGAGTGATCACGTCCGAGAGCGACGGACGTCGGCCCGGACGCCGACCGCGTCGCGGCGATTATCGATCCGTGAATTTATTACAGATGTCTCCAGTAATAGGGTAGGTTCACGCATGCGGAACTCCCGCATGAGACGACCAACTAAACCATGCAGTACTACAACCTCGACGACGCTGACACGGGACTGGTTGTCGAAATCGACGGGACGGTGTACGACCTCGGAGCGGCCGACGACCCGGTGGACACCTTCCGCGAACTGGCGCGGGTCGCGGCCGTGAGCGGGACGTCCGTCGACCGGATCGGAGCGCGACTGAGCGAGTCCGCGGAGGTACTGTCGCCCGGGGTACTGGAGGAGGATCTGGACCGACCGATCGCCCCCGACGAAGTGTGGGCGGCCGGGGTCACCTACGAGATAAGCGAAACGGCCCGGGAGGCCGAAAGCGATCGTCCGGACGTCTATATGGACGTGTACGACTCGGAGCGCCCCGAGCTGTTCTTCAAGGCGACCGCCAGCCGCACCGTCGGGGACGGGGCGGCCGTCGGGATCCGCGGGGACTCCACGTGGGACGTCCCGGAGCCCGAACTGGGGATCGTTCTGTTCAGAGGAGAGATCGTCGGATACACCGTCGGCAACGACATGAGTAGCCGGTCGATCGAGGGCGAAAACCCCCTGTACCTCCCGCAGGCGAAGGTGTACGACCGGTGTTGTGCGATCGGCCCCGGCGTCACCACTGCCGAGACGGTCGCAGACCCGCACGATCTCCGAATGGAGATGTCTATCGAACGGGACGGCGACCGACTGTACGAGGACGCCACGACGACTGCGAACATGAAGCGCAGCTGTGAGGAACTCGTCTCGTACTTCTGCCGTCACAACGCCGTCCCCGAACTCGCGGTCCTCCTCACCGGTACCTCGCTCGTCCCGGACGACGACTTCACGCTGGCGGAAGGCGATACCATCTCGATCGACATCGACGAACTCGGTCGGATCACGAACTCGGTCACGCAGGTGTAGCGGGGCGGTCGACGCTCCCCTCAGAGCGCGATGAGCGTCACTCCGAGCACGGCCATGACGGCCGCGAGGAGTCGAAGTCGGAAGTACCGTTCACCGAGCAGGACACCGCCGAGAACCACCGCGATGACCGCCTGCGTGTTCACGATGGGAGACGCGATGCTCGCGGGGAGGATCGCGAAGGCTGTCGTCGTCGTGTGTTCGGCGACCGCGACGATCACGCCGACGCCGGCGAATCGGGGAACGCTCCGGCGAGTGAGCGAAGGCGGGTTACGCACGGCGCTCGGCAGCAGGATGAGCGTGATACCGACGAGGAGTATCGGAACCCACAGCGTCGTCGGGATCCCGATCTCCTGGAGGACGACGCGTTTTCCAACGTCGCCGACCGCGTAGCACATCGCGCTCAGCAGCGCGAACTGTGCCGGTCGGGAGTGATACACGTTGACGACCGGTCCCAGCAGGTGCCCCGGCTCGTAGTTCGCGACGTACACCGCGACCGTGGCCACGACGACGCCGAGCACCTGCGCGGCGGTCAACACCTGACCGAGCAACAGGACTTCGATCGGGAGGACGAACACCGGAACGATCTTGCTGATCGGCGTGACGTACGAGAGGTCCCCGTCGCCGATGGCCCACAGGAACAACACGAACGCGATCGCGTGCATGAGGACGGTCAGCGCCACGACGCCCAGTTCGAGCGGACCGATTCCCCTCGCGAGTACCCGGGAGAAGTCGGTTCGAGCGACCGCGACGGGGGCGTACCAGACGAGCGCACACGAATTGAGTAGCACCGTGAGCGCCGCCGGCGAGACGTCGCTGAACAGCCGCTTGAGCGAGAAGATGTAGACGCCCCAGGCGACGGCCGCGAGCACCGCGAACGAGATCCCGGGGTCCATTACACGGACGAGGCCGTTCACTACACATCAATAGTTCGATACTGCGGTTTGCAGAGGGCGGCGATCGGACGTACGCTTAAGCCTCTCCGGGATGACAGTCGATTCATGGCGCTTGACACCCTTCTACTCGCGGTCGGACCGGAAGAGAGCGACAGCAGCGACCGGCTGGCTCGGACGACGGTCGATATCGCGGGACCGTCCGGGGCGACCGTCGTCCTCCTCCACCCGTTCACCCAGGAAGAGTACGAGTCCACGATCGACAACCTCGGTATCCGCGACGCGTCCGAGGTGACCGTCGACGACGTGGCGAGGCGGCACGGGACGATCCGATCGATATCGAGGCTGTTCGAGGAGGAGGGGATCGACTACGAGATACGGGGCGCCATCGGGACGCACGCCGACGAGATCGTCCGACTCGCGACGGAGACCGAATCCGGCCTCGTGATCGTCGGTGGACGCGGGCGCTCGCCGACGGGGAAGGCGCTTTTCGGTTCGACCGCGCAGCAGGTCATCCTCGCCGCCCCCTGCCCCGTAACGTTGGTCCGAAGCGATCTGGACGATCGCAGCTGATCGGTCGTTTCGACGGGGCTCGCCCGTCGTCGGACGCCGGAGTCGGATCGGAGATCCGGACGGGACGGCGCTACGCTTCGTCGAACAGCGTCTCGCCGTCTGCGAGGTGGGCTTCGACGGCGTCGAGGTCCAGCGTCAGCCCGAGTCCCGGCTCCTCGGGGATCGCCATGTATCCGTCCTGGATGAGCCCGTCCTCTTCGACGAGGTCCTCCCACCAACCGAGCTCGTAGGAGTGGTACTCGAGGGCCAGCGAGTTCGGGATCGCCGCGCCGACGTGTGCGGACGCCATCGTCCCGATCGGCGAGGAGACGTTGTGCATCGCCACCGGGACGTAGAACATGTCCGCGAGCGTCGCGATCTTCGCGGTCTCGCGCATGCCGCCGACCTTCGGAACGTCGGGGGCGACGATGTCGGCGGCCTGTTCCGTGAGCAGTCGCCGCTGACCGTGAGTTCGGTAGACGTTCTCGCCGACGGCGATGGGCGTCCCGGTCGACTGGGTGACCTCGCGCTGGACGTCGTGATTCTCCGGCGGAACCGGGTCCTCTAACCACCAGACGTCGTACCGTTCGAGCCGACGCGCCAGCCGCTTGGCGCTGCCGGCAGTGAACGCCCAGTGACAGTCGAAGGCCACGTCGGCCTTGTCTCCGACGCGGTCGGTCACCTTCTCGACGATCTCGGCTTTGTGTTCGATCTCGGGCCCGCGGAGGTGCCGGTTCGCGCGGTCCTTCTCGTGGCCCGAGGGGACGTCGAGATCGAACTTCAACGCGTCGTAGCCGAGGTCGTCGACGACGCGTTCCGCCTCGTCCGCACAGGCGTCGGGGTCGGCCTCCTCCTCGGTGTGACAGTCGCAGTACGTCCGGACCTCGTCGCGGTACTTGCCGCCCAGTAGTTGGTAGGCGGGGACGTCGAGGATCTTCCCGGCGACGTCGTGGAGCGCCAGCTCGACGCCGGAGATCGCGGCGATATCCTTCCCCGCGATCGATCCCTCCCCGGACATCTTCTGGACCATGTGCTCGTAGAGCCGGTCGATGTCGAGGGGGTTTTCGCCGACGACGAACGGCTTCAGCCGTTCGATTATCTCGGGGATCGCACCGCCCCAGTACGCCTCGCCGTTGCCGACGCGCCCGTCGTCCGTGTACACGCGGACGAGCGTCCACGGGTAGTTGCCGTCCACGATGGCCGTCTGTACGTCCGTGATCTCCACGTCGCGGCCCTCGCTGCGGGGGCGAGACAGCCCCATCGTCTCCGCCGAGAGGTCGCGCATGGTGTACTCCGCGTTCGGGTCCTGAAGATGCTCGTAGCTCATGAAACAGTTGGAAGTCGGAGAGTACTGATAAAATGGTTCCGACGCCGGACGCGACGAGGTCGGTTCTCCGGGGCAGCCGCGATCATCGCAGTCGCCAGCGGCGGTTGGGGAGCGGACGACCGAACGAACGTCGGGAGAGACGGTGTGCGTGACCTACCGATGCCGTCCCGGAGGTGGGAACGCTTTTGTGTTCAAGCGCCGATCGGAGTGGCATGTCTCCGAACGCGCTGTTCAGGGAGTTCGAGTCTCGCGACTGGCAGACGGCGACCGACGGGACGGTCCGCTACGCGCTCGTCGGCCTCGGCTGGTGGACGACCGACGTCGCGGTCCCGGCGATCGAGGAGTCGACGTTCTGTGAGACCACCGTGTTGGTCAGCGGTTCGGCCGAGAAGGCGACGCGTCTCGCCGACGAGAACGACGTCGGGCGCGGGATAACCTACGAGCAGTACCACGAGGGGGTCGCCGCCGACGAGTACGACGCGGTGTACGTGGCGACGCCGAACGCGTACCACCTCGACTACGTCGAGACCGCCGCGGAGCTCGGCAAGGGCGTCCTCTGCGAGAAGCCGATGGAGGAGTCGGTCGAACGGGCCGAGCGGCTCGTGGAGGCGTGCGAGCGCCACGACGCCCCGTTGATGGTCGCCTACCGGATGCAGACGGACCCGTTCGTGCGGATCGCGAAGTCGCTCCTCGACGACGGCGTCATCGGCGAGCCGGTTCAGGTGTACGGCGACAACACGCAGCCGTTACTCGAGATGATCCCCGACGAGGACCAGTGGCGGCTCGACCCGGAGCTCACGGGGTACGGCACCTCGGTGATGGATCTGGGGATCTACTCCATCAACACGACGCGGTTCCTGCTCGACCGAGAGCCGACCGAGGTGCTGGCGAGTATGGCGTCGACGGATCCGGCGTTCGAGGGGGTCGACGACGAGCGGTCGTCGTTCCTCCTCTCGTTCGAGGACGACGTCCAGTTCGTCTCGACGGCGTCACAGCGGGCCCACGAGGACACGCAGTTGAAGATAACGGGCACCGAGGGGCAGATCGAGTTGCGGCCGGCGTTCCACGGCGAGGTGGAACTACGCGTCGAGGCCGGCGATCTCTCGGTCGAGATGGCACACGCGACTGCGGACGAGGTCGACGAGATGCGCGAGGAGTTCGACTACTTCGCCGATCGCCTCCTCACCGGGGCGGAGATCGGTCCCGACGGTCGCCACGGGCTCCGAGACATGGAGATCATCGAGGCGATTCACGAGGCGGCAGCGGGGGACGGACTCGCGCTTTGAATCGGTAGCCGGTGAGGGCCGAGCCAGACGGGGCGACCGGTCCCGCTACGTCGTGTCGACGTCCGCGGCCAGCGACGACAGGTGTTCGGTGAACAGGCCGGCTTCGACGCCGAGGGTGACGTACTGGACGCCGGCGTCGATCCAGCGGTTCGCGATCTCTGGCGTGTCGGCGAACGCGCCGACCGCGACGCCGGCCTCGGCGGCGCGCTCACAGACGTCCTCCATCAGCGCCTCGACCCGCTCGTGGGTCACTTGGCCGGGGATTCCGAGCGACTGCGAGAGGTCGTAGGGGCCGAGGAAGACGGCGTCGATTCCGTCGATTGCGAGGATGTCCTCGATGTTCTCGACGCCGCGTTCCCCCTCGACCTGGACGACGAGGACGACGTCCTCGTTCTGATCTTCGGTGTACGTGTCGCTCCCCCAGTAGTCGCCGGCTCGGACGTACTGCGACAGGCCACGGCTCCCGAGCGGGTCGAACCGGGCGGCGTCGACGGCGGCCCGAGCGTCGGCTTCGGTCTCGACCTGCGGAACCTGGACGCCGGCCGAGCCGATGTCGAGCGCCCGCTGGATCTCGGCCTCCTCGTTCGAACGGACGCGGACGATGGGGGCGACGCCGCGGTTCTGTGCGGCGGCGGCGAGTTCGAGGGTGGTCTCGGCGCCGAGCGGTCCGTGTTCCTGATCGTAGACGACGAAGTCCATGCCGGCGACGCCGATCATCTCGGAGACCATCGCCGAGTCGAGCAGTTGGAAGGTGCCGACGACGGTCTCACCGTTCAAGAGACGGGTACGGAAGGTCGTGTTCGCCATACTCGGGGATGTTTGAGGCCGTACAAAGCTTTTGTCGTCGACCCGCTCAGCGCGGATCGACTTCTCCGCGGTTCCCCGTCGCGGTCGAGGGGAACGCCGGACGATGGCGAACCGGTCCGATCGGATCGAGTCGCGTTTCGTGGTGAGAGAAGCGATACAAAACCGCCGATGAGGTTCGATATTCGACCTGTCTCGTCAAACTATCATTTCCAAGTATTGTATTGGAAGCCGATTATTCGACGCTAATTGCGCTCAATCGACCGTCTACAGTTGTGTTCACGAGCCCATCGACAGCCCGAAGCCGGCCAGCGTCCGGACCGCGCTGCGGTCGACGAGACCGCGATCCGACTCGACGATGAGCGATACCGCTGTCTGGCTCTGTCGGTCCCGGGACGAACGAATTGCGCTACGCGACGGCTGAGTCGACGACAACGAGGGTTCTCACGTGTCCGTTTCCGACGGAACCCACCGAGAAGCACGACAGCTCCGACACCGTGACTCTCGTTGACGAATAGCATTTGATACGGGATGCGTATCGACGCAACGGCTTCGGTTTCGGATGCGAGAAAGGTGGAAATCGAAGCGCTGTCAGACATATCAAAATAAGTACTAAATATTGAATTGAACAGCTTTCGAACTATTAAATGACGCCGAAGGGAAACTGCCGCGACTGGATCGAACCGCTCAGCTTCCACACCGAATACAATTGGCCCAGATCGTCGGCGGTATCTTAACACCCGGTCGCTGGACCGACCGATTCTTGAGCGCCCGGCCCGGAGCCACACGGTATGGACGGACCGCTGTGGATCGACGCGCACGCTCCCGCGCTCGACGAGATCCGACAGGACGAGGCCCGCGAGCGGCTGGAGCGCGCTGTCGACGAGCCGATGAACCTCGTCGTGCAGGGGCCGCCGGGGGTCGGGAAGACGGCGGCGACCCGGGCGCTGACCCGAACCGCGCACGAGGACCCCGAGAGCGACCTGATCGAGATCAACGTCGCCGACTTCTTCGGGCGGAGGAAAAAGGAGATCCGGACGGACCCCCGCTTCGAGGGGTTCCTGCAGGGACGGAGCCGAATGGCGAAACGCGACATGATCAACCGGGTCCTGAAGGAGTCGGCGTCGTACGCGCCGATGTCCGGCGAGTACAAGACGGTCCTCCTCGACAACGCCGAGTCGATCCGCGAGGACTTCCAGCAGGCGCTCCGGCGGGTGATGGAGCAGCACCACCGCACCACGCAGTTCGTGATCGCCACCCGGCAGCCGTCGAAGCTCATCGCTCCGATCCGGTCGCGCTGCTTCCCGGTCCGCGTCAGAGCGCCGACGACGGACGAGACGATCGACGTGTTGGAGACGATCTGCAGCCGCGAGGGCGTCGACTACGACGGCGACGGACTGGAGTTCGTCGCCAGCGCGGCCGGCGGCGACCTCCGCGAGGCGATCCTCTCGGCGCAGGCGACCGCGGTCGAGGGCGGCGAGGTGACCATGTCGACCGCCTACGAGGCGCTCGGCGAGGTCGGCGACGACGACGCGATCCGCGAGGCGCTCGCCGACGCCCGCGCCGGCGAGCTGAAGGACGCGCGGTCGGCCCTCGACGACCTCCTCGACGAGGGCGGGTACGACGGCGGCGAGCTCCTCCGCGAGGTCCTGCGGGTCGCCCGCGCCGGCTCCGAGTACGGCGGCGACGACCTCGCGCGGCTCCACGTGCTCGCCGGCGAAGCTGACCTCGACCTCACCGACGGCCTCGACGACCGGATCCACCTCACGCACCTGCTCGCCGCGTGGGCGGCCGGCCGCACCGAGCTCCGACCGGACCTCCGCGATCCGGTGGAGGCCTGACGATGGCGCGGAGCCCGCCGCTCGCGCGCGTCCTCCCGTTCCCCGTCGTCGACGAGGCGTGGCGGCTCGCGCTCGTCCCCGCCCTCGTCGGGGCCGCGACGCTCCCCCTCCTCCCGCCGGTCGGCGCCGTCTTGGTCGTGCTCGCGTTCGGCGTCCTCTGGTTCCACCGCGACCCCGACCGGGAGCCGCCGGACGCGGAGGGGATCGTCGTCGCGCCCGCCGACGGCACCGTCTCGGTCGTGCGCGAGGAGGGGGACCGCCTGCGGGTGGGCGTGTTCATGAACGTCACCGACGTGCACGTGAACCGCGCGCCGATCGCCGGCGAGGTCCGCGAGGTGCGCCACCGCCCCGGCGCGAACCGGCCCGCGTTCAGCAAGGAGTCCGACCGCAACGAGCAGGTCGCGATCGACTTCGGCGAGTACGAACTGCTGGTCATCGCCGGCTGGTTCGCCCGGCGGATCCACCCGGCCGTGGAGGCCGGCGACGCCGTCGACCGCGGCGAGCGCGTCGGCCACGTCTCCTTCGGCTCCCGCGCCGACGTGGTCCTCCCCGCCGACGTCGACGAGGACGACCTCCTCGTGCGCGAGGGCGACGCCGTCCGCGCGGGCGAGACGATCGTCGCCGAGCGGGAGTGAGCCGCGCTCCCGAAGGGGGGGCTCCCTACAGGACGAACGGCCCCTGCTGCCGGATCGGCTCGCCGTGCGGCCAGCCCGCGACGGCGACGAGCCGGAGGTCGCCGTCGGTCGCGACCGCGAACTCGCCGCCCTCGCGGGTCGTGAAGACGTCGCCCTCGTCGAACGCGTCGCCCTCGACGGAGCCGCTCCCCGCGACCGCGTAGAGGAAGCCGGCCCACCCCTCGGGCACCGTCCACGTCCACGCGTCTTCGACGCGGACGTCGAGGTACTCCATCTGTGTCCGGAGCTCGATCGGCGATCCCTCGCCGACGACCGTCGTGACGGTCGCGCCGTCGGTCTCTCGCGTGGGGAGCTCGTCCGCGCTCGCGTCGACGTAGTCCGGGTCGGCCTCCTTCTCCTCGCGCGGGAGGTTCACCCACAGCTGAAGCCCGTTACAGGCCTCGCCGTCGGCGGGGAACTCGGAGTGGCGGATGCCGCTCCCGGTCGTGATCCGCATCGCCTCGTCCTCGCGGGCGGTGTGTTCGACGCCGAGCGAGTCGGCGTGCTCCATGCCGCCCTCGATCATGTACGAGACGATCTCGAACCCCTTGTGCGGGTGCATCGGGAACCCGTCGTCCGGGTCGATGTAGAACCGCTCGAACAGCACGAACGGGTCGAGGTTCGCCGGGTGACCCTCAGTGGGAAACGCGCGGTTCGAGTTCACGCCCGTCCCGTGACGGACTCGCTCGCCGGAGAGGACGCCGTCGCCGCCGTCGGTCGTCGCGTCGGTCTTCATATGCTATCTGATTGGTCCGGGACTGATAAGCGTCTCGTCGGCGGTAGCCAAGAAGTACCATTTTTCTGGTGAGAAAACACTCAAAACCGGTTCAAACCGACTTTGGGCACCTAATACCTAATAGTAGAATAGCACGTATTCTTACTAAAACGCGCTACAGAGAACGTTCATGTGTTCGGCCGGCGTATCACTGGTCGTCGACATGAGCTACGAACTCGATCCGCTACCGTACGATTACGACTCGCTGGAACCGCACATCTCCGAGCAGGTGCTCGAATGGCATCACGACACCCACCATCAGGGGTACGTCAACGGCTGGAACTCGGCCGAAGAGACGCTCGAAGAGAACCGTGAGTCCCACGACTTCTCTTCGTCTGCCGGGGCCATCCGCAACGTGACCCACAACTCCTCGGGGCACATCCTCCACGACCTGTTCTGGCAGAACATGTCGCCGGAGGGCGGCGACGAGCCCGAGGGGGCGCTGGCCGACCGCATCGCGGAGGACTTCGGCTCCTACGAGGCCTGGAAGGGCGAGTTCGAGGCCGCCGCCGGCAACGCCTCCGGCTGGGCGCTCCTGGTGTACGACACGTTCTCGAACCAGCTCCGCAACGTCGTGGTCGACAAGCACGACCAGGGCGCGGTCTGGGGCGGTCACCCGATCCTCGCGCTCGACGTCTGGGAACACTCCTACTACCACGACTACGGCCCCGCTCGCGGCGAGTTCGTCGACAACTTCTTCGAAGTCGTCGACTGGGAGGAGCCGTCCACTCGCTACGAGCAGGCCGTCGAGCTGTTCGAGTAACGGGTTATCCGAACGCGCTCGACCTCCCCCGGTATTCTACTGTGGACCCGCCGAACGCGGCGGGCGTTTCTCCTCGCCAGCGGCGAGGACGCGTATCGGAGCCCGCTGGCCTACTCGACGAGCGTCGTCTCGATCACGGCGCAGGTCTCGTCAAGCAGGACGCGGAGCTCGTCGCCCGCGCACGGGAGCGTCACCCGGACCCGGAGCGGGTCCTCGGAGACGACCGCCGTCAGCCGGTCGCTCACGCACCAGTCGAACTGCCAGAACGGGGCGGTGTTGAGGTCGACGCCGCGGTCCGAGTGGAAGACGAGCGTCTCGGCGTGGTCGAGGAGCGTGACGCCGACCGTCGACCGCAGTCGGTAGCTGCACCGCCGACAGACGTGTTCGACGGCGACGTCGAGGTCCTCGTCGGCCGGGTCGCGCACGAGCGTCGTGTCGATCGATCCCGTGCACTCGGGGCAGACGCCGTCGGCGGCCAGGCAGTAGTGGTGGCGGACGTAGTGGTGGAACGCCTGCAGCAGCTCGTCGGTGGTCCGGTCGTCGAGTCCGCCCGAGGGGAACGGGTAGCTCACCTGGACGGTCCCGCAGTCGGCACAGCCCACGGTGAGCTCGTCGTCGACGTACCAGCCGTGGAGGTCGCCGCCGCAGTCGTAACAGGCGCCGTCCGCGGGGAAGAAGCCGAGCTGCGCGCGCTCGGTGAGGCTCCCGGTGAAGATGGCGCTGACGACCTTTCGCCCCGGCGAGCGGAACTCGTACCCCTCGTCGCTCCGCCTGACGAAGTGGCCGGTGAGCTGCCGGAGGTGGTAGCTGAAGTTCGCGCTGTCGTCGACGTCGACGCGGTCGAACAGGTCGGTGAAGCTCACGGGCGCCTCGTCGGCGCCGCACTCCAAGAGCGCCCGGAGGATCGCGACGCGGGTGTCGTTGCCGAGCGTCGCGAACACCTCGGCGGGGAGCACGCGCGACTCGGTGCGGGGGGTCGCCGGGCCGTCGCGGTCGGCCTCGGGCTCCCCGGCCGCGACCGACCCGTCGCCGTCGGCCTCCCGGTCGCCGCCCGCGTCCGTCCCGGCGCTGCGGTCGAACTGACTCACGCCTCGACTATGCGCCGGGAGCAGCTAAAGGGTATCGGGGTCGTCTCCGTCGGGGAGCCGGAGGCCGACCCCGACGGGAGGTCGGCGGCCATAGCGTTTTGTGTGCCGCCCGTGAGGTGAGACGTGTATGTCCGAAGAAACGATCCACGAGTCGAAGGGGTCGCGGAGTCGACAGGCGCTGGCTACCTACTTCCGCCGCATCGCGCGGGCGCTCGGCCGCGGGGAGCCGGTCCCGGTCGACGACGCCGGGACGGTGACGGTCGACCCCGCCGCCGAGTCCGAGGTCGAGGTCGAGCTGGATCGCGAGGACGGCACCGTCCACTTCGAGGTGGAGGTCGAGTTCGACGAGGAAGAGGGCGCGGTCGACGTCGACGCCGCCGCGAGTAAGGCGGAATTCGAGCTGTACGCCGACAACGCCGGCCAGTGGCGCTGGCGGCTCGTCCACGACAACGGGAACATCATCGCCGACGGCGGCGAGGGGTATTCGGACAAGCGCGACGCGCGGTCGGGGATCGAGAGCGTCCAGCGGAACGCGCCCGGGGCCCACGTGGTCGACGAGAGCCGCGACGAGGAGCCGCCCGAGGAGGGCGGGAGCAGCGCGACGTTCGAGCTGTTCCGGGACAAGGCCGACGAGCACCGCTGGCGGCTCCGCCACGAGAACGGCAACGTCATCGCCGACGGCGGACAGGGGTACGCCTCCAAACAGAAGGCGAAGCAGGGGCTCAACAGCGTGAAGTCGAACGCGCCGGGCGCGCCCGTCGAGGAGCTCGACGGCGACGGCCCGGCCGAGGACGACGAGGAGTGAGCCGGCCGTGGTCCCCGACGATTCCTCCACCGGCGACGCGCGAGGAGAGCCCGCCGCCGGCGACGCGCGGCGCCGAGACGCCTCGGACCGTCGCGTCGACGACGACCGATACGATCCGGACTCCGCGCCGAGCGGGCTCCTCTCGCCCGGCGACGACGCGCCGGCGGACCTGAGCGATATCGTTCTCTACGGGCTGGCGGGCGGTGTCGCCGGCTCGGTGCTGTCGTTCGTCCCCTTCGCCACCGTGCTCGGCGGCGCGCTCGCCGGCTATCTCTGCGGCGGCACGTCGGCCGACGCGCTCAAGACGGGGGGCGTCGCCGGGGCCGTGATGACGCTCCCGTTCCTCGTCGTCGTCGCCTTCTTCCTCTTCCTGCTCGGGTTCGCCGGGGCACCGGCGGAGTTCGGGGCGCTGGCGCTGTTCGCCGTCGGACTCGGCGCCGCCTACACCCTCGGCTCGGGCGTGATCGGCGGCCTCCTCGGGCACTACCTCCGGGGGGAGCTGTAGCGCGGCCGCGGACCGCACCGCTTATTCGACGCCCGTCGCTACCTCGGGTCGGACATGGACGCGCTCGACGCAAAGTACCCGTTCTTCGCGGCCGCCCGCGAGGCCGTCGCCGACGCCGCGGTGTCGCTCCCGGAGCTCGTCGCGGCCGACGCGCCCGCCGTCGAGCGGGGCCGCGAGCGCGTCGAGCGCGCGCTCATGGACGGGACGGTCGAGTCCGAGAGCGGGGCGTTCCCCGGGGAGTCCGACTACGACGTGCAGGCGGAGCTGCTCTCGTACCCGATCGCGCGGATCCTCGTCTCGCTACTGGACTCCGAGCCCGCCATCGAGAAGTACGCCGCCGCGGAGGCCGCGACCGCCGTCGACCGGATCCGCGAGGACCTCGCGACCGACGACGAGCTGCGCTCGGTGTCGACGCCGACCGTCGCCCTCGACGACGTGCTCGCCGAGTTCGACCTCGCCGACGCCGTGCGCCCGGAGTCCGCCCGATCGGGTTCGGGGACCGGAAGCGGATCCCCCGGTCGCGACCCCGCACACTACCGGATCGACGTCGGACCGTACCTCCGGCTCACGTCGCCGTCGTGGGGGGAGTCGTGGCGGCTCGTCAACCGCGCGCTCGCCGACGGGGCGGTCCGCGTCTCCCGCGAGGAGCTGCTGGACGCGCTGGAGGCCGCGGTCGAGGAGCGGGTGCGCGAGGGGCTCCCGTTCGAACTGGCGGCCGGGGAGGGGATCGCCGCGGAACTGGAGGAGGGCGTCGCCGACCTGAAGCGCCTGCTCTCCGACCGGAGCTACGCGGGGCCGGTCGACGTCGTCGCTCCCGAACTGTTCCCGCCCTGCATGACGAACCTGATCGGGAAGGCCGATCGCGACGCCGACCTCTCGCCGCCGGAGTCGTTCGCGCTGATGGCCTTTCTCGTCGGGATCGGAATGACGCCGGACGAGGTGGTCGCGTTCTGCGCCGACACCAGCCTCGACGCGGAGGGGATCCGCTACCAGACGGAGTACCTGCAGGACGACCGCGGCACGCAGTACCCGCCGCCGACCTGCGAGACGCTGGCGAACTACGGGATCTGCCACAACGAGGAGGACCACATGCAGGTCGCGGCCGACCCGCTCGCGTACTACGAGAAGCGGGTCGCGGCCGCCGACGAGATCGCCGACTGGCGGGACCGCGAGGGCGGTGGAGACGAGGTCGAGGAGGAAGCGGACGGGGCCGCGGAGACGAGCGAGACCGCGACCACGGACGAGGCGGAGTGACCGAGCCGCCGGCTACGCCTCATCGTTCGCGCGGATGAGATACGCGCCGACGAGCGCCATCAACAGGACGAACCCGGCAAGTAGCCCGACCAGCGCGATCGCGCCGGCCTCCGGAAGCTCGGACGACCCGCCGAAGGTGACCCCGATCCCGACCAGCCCGACGATGAAAACGGCGGCCGCCGCCAGGGAGACCGTGATCTGCCGACGAAGCTCCGCGTCGATTTCCATGCCCGCGATTTTCCGTCGCCGCTAAAAAAGGACTTCGATGAGGGCGGCCGGGGGTCGGTGGCTCCCGTGATCGAACCCCGAATACGTGACGCTCGACCCCTTTCGGCGGCGAATTTAACCGTTCACGGGACCTATTCGCCGCGAAGCGAGGCCTCGCCTCGCGGTCACCCATGACGCACCCCGAAACGCCACCCGCGTCAACAGCCGTCGAATCGGACGGCGACATCGATCCACACGCCGACGCAGGGAGCGACGCCGACACCGGAAATCGCGCCGACACCGACGATCGCTCGACGCGCGCCGCCGCGGAGGAGATGACGGTTCGTCCCCTCCGCGACCGGCGGTACGTCGTCGAGACGGACGGCGGCACCTACGTCGTCGCGCTCGACGCCGGCACCTGCACCTGTCCCGACCACGCGATCCGCGGCCTCCGGTGTAAGCACCTCCGGCGCGTCGCCATGGAGGTGACCGCCGGGTCGGTCCCGGCCCCGGACGAGCGCGTCGGCGCCTGCGCGGTCTGTGGCGCTGAGACGTTCGTCCCGCTCGACGACCCGGGGTCGCACCTCTGTGACCGGCACGCGTTCGAGCCGGGCGAGGTCGTCCGCGACCGCGAGAGCGACGAGCGGCTCGTCGTCGTCGCGGTCACGACCGAGCGGGCCGACGCCTACCGGACCGGGGAGGACCGGACCGTCGACGGATACGCGACGAACGCCGCGTACGGCGCCCACGAGCCCGTCGTCGAGGCCGTGTACGCCGACGCGGTCCGGCCGGGGCGCGGCGTGGGCGACTGCGAGCGGTACGCCTTCCCGGCCTCGCGGCTCACCCGGCGAGGTGACTGATGTCGCGCCGCAGCGTGTACCCCTGCGGGACGCCGACGGCGCCGAGACACGCCTCGCACAGCACCCGCTCGTAGTCGCGGTTCGTCTCCTTTTCGAGCAGCGAGGCGTCCCCGATGGGGAGCACCGACTCGCAGCGGTCGCACTCGATCTTGTCGCCGTCGACGATTCGCATGCCGACACCGGGGAGACCGCGGAACTTAAGTCTCCGTTTCGCGGTCATTCGGACCGACCGTCGCTCGGGACCGTCGCCCGGACGCGTGCGCGTCGCCGTGCGGAAGCCGCGGGTATTAACGGCTGCGGCCGGTAACGCCCCGACGTGACGGCCGATATGTACGTGGACCGGCCGCGGGTGCTGCTCGTCGACGACGAGAAGGAGGTCGCCGACGCGTACGCCCTCCGGATAGAGGCTGTCG
This sequence comes from Halorubrum sp. SD626R, assembly GCF_001261915.1. GTDB lineage: Archaea > Halobacteriota > Halobacteria > Halobacteriales > Haloferacaceae > Halorubrum. The sequence goes on along the minus strand of NZ_CVRT01000117.1, from coordinate 11,048 downwards.
CGGACGTGACGGTGACGTACGGCGGCGCCGAGGCGCTGTCGGCGGTCGACGAGTCCGAACCGCCGGACGTCGTGCTGTTGGATCGCCACATGCCGGAGCGGTCGGGCGACGAGGTCCTCGAGGAACTGCGAGAGTACGACATGCGAACTCGGATCGTTATGGTGACCGCCATCGATCCGGGGTTGGAGCTCCTCGAACTCCCGTTCGACGACTACCTCTGTAAGCCGGTCGACCGCGAGGACGTCAGGGCCGTCGTCGACCAGCAGTGCCAGGTGCTCGCGTACGAGCTCCTGGGCCAGTACTTCGGGATCGAGTCGAAGCGGGCGGTCATCGCGGCGGAGCTGCCGCCGGAGCGGCTCGAAGAGCACGAGCGGTTCGCCGCGCTCGACGAGCGGGCCGCCGAGTTGCGCGATCGGATCTGCCGGCTCCTCCCGGACGCCGACGAGCTGTTGAGCGCGTTCTCCGGCATCGAGCGGGAGGCCTACTAGCCGGGTCGCCCGACGCGCCCCGGCTCGGTGCCCGAGTCAGAGGCCGATCTCGAACCGAGCCCCGCCGCCGTCGGCCGTCGCGAGCGTCACGTCCCAGCCGTGGGCGTCGGCGATCCGCTCGACGATCGCGAGTCCGAGTCCGGTTCCGTCGGGGCGCGTGGAGAATCCCGGATCGAAGACGAGCCCGCGCTTCGCCGGCGGGACGCCCGGTCCGTCGTCGGCGACGTAGAACCCGCTCTCGAACGGGCCAACGGCGACGACCGTCCGCTCCCCGTCGTCGGGGGCGCCGTGCTCGACGCTGTTCCGGAACAGGTTCTCGAACAGCCGCCGGAGCCGGTCGGGATCCGCGGTGACGGTCGGGAGCGACTCGGAGACCGTGAGCTCGGCCCGGTCGGCGTCGATCGACCGCCAGGCGTCCCTCGCGGCGGTCTCGACCGCCACCTCCTCCGACGGCCGAGCGACGGGGTCGTCGCGCGTCAGCGTCAGCACGTCGCGGACGATCCGTTCCATCCGGTCGTGCGCCGCAGCGACGGAGTCGAAGTGCTCGGGGTCGCCGGTCTCTCGGGCCGCTCGGAGGTGCGCCTTCGCGACGTCCAACGGGTTCCGCAGGTCGTGACTGAGCACGCTGCTGACCTGATCGACGCCCGGAGCGTCGCGTTCGTCGGGGCACTCGCTGAGGTCGGAGAACGTGAGGAACCCGGCGTCCCCGTCCGACGGGATCACCCGGACGAAGAACGGACCGGGAGCCCCGTGTCCGTCGAGACGGATCCCGACCCGGTCGCCCCGAACGACGTGCGCCATCGGACTCCGGTCGCCGGTCGTCTCGCACTCGTCGAACCGGTCGAACACCGTCGAGACGCGCAGTTCGGGCGACGGTTCGTCGAATCGCCGTCGGAACGCGTCGTTCGCGGCGGTCACGCGAGCGTCGTCGTCCGCAATCGCGTACGCGATCGCGGGATCCGGGAACGCGGTCAGCGGGATGGCCGCGCGACGATCGTCGCTCATCGGTCACCCCGGCGCCGCTCGGAGACGGCCGAGCGGCTCGGTCTCCGGGGCTCGCGGCGACGGCGGTCGACCGAGTCGCCGGTTCCGATACATACCGTCGTCATCTCCCGGGCGTGTGTTTAACGCTGCGTTTCGATTCCGGCTCGGAAACACCGCGTCGCGGACGGGAGCCCGCTACGCGTTCCGGGCCGCCCGTTTCAGTATCTGCGGCGTGACGAGGAGGTCGACGGCTCCGACGGCCAGCATCGCTAATCGAACCGTTTGGTCCTCGACGACGAGGAAGGCGATGGCCACGATGACGGCGGTCGTCATGCCGGGCACTCCCCAGCGGAAGAGCGGGTTACGGAACAGGTTTGCCGATTGCGCCATGTGACAGCGTTCGAACGCGGGCACATATCGGTCCCGGCGTGTTTCTCGCCCGGAGTCAGTGCCGGTCGGATGCGCGACGCGACCCCCGCGTTTCCGCGACCACAGAGGGGGACCGCTCCGGCGTCAGTCGTCGACGCTGACCGCGGCTTCGATGTCGCCGCCGTCCAACGACACCGACAGGTGTCGGGCGCGGGCGGTGAACTGCTCGCGGTGGTGGCCGTCGGACGCGAACTGGTACTCGCTCGTGACCAGTCCGGCGTCCCGGAGCTCGTTGAGCCGCCGGTAGGCCGTGGCCCGGGAGACGTCGGCCGCCTGGGCCACGGCGCGGCCGCCGCGGGGTCGCTCCGAGACGGCCTCGAACACCCGCCGCGTGTACTCGTCGCCGAACAGGTCGAGTAGCTCCGCGGCCGACAGCTGACCGGCCGGGTCCTCCGTACGCTCGTGACGCGACTGCTGTCGCACTGCCATGGGGATCCCACTCGGCGGAACGCCCTTGGGAGGGGATGCTCAGTATGCAGAGTCGCCCGCGAATGCGTATCTAACTATGCAGACTCCCGCCGGCGCGACGCGGCGTCGGCGCGTCGATGTAGACGCCGCCGCGGGAGAGCGGTCGGGAGCGAGGAGCGCTACGACCCGCTCTCGTCGCGCTCGTCGTAGAACGCCGCCAGCAGCTTCCGCTGGCTCGCGCGCAGGTGATGGAGCAGGGTCGACCCGGTGATCCCGAGCGACGCCGCGACCTCCTCGGCGGTGCTCCCCCGCGGCGACGTGAAGTAGTCCGCGAGGTACGCGGTCCGGAGGGCCGTCGCCTGCCGGTCGGTGAGCCGCTCGTCGAGCTCGTTCCGGAACTCCCGCGTCGTCGTCGGCGACCGGGTGCTGTCCCGCCGCGCGAGAACGGGGGCGGGCCCGTCACCGCCGAGCACGCCCGCGAGCCGGCGGACGCTGGCGTCCGGGGACAGCTCGACGACGAGCCGACCGTCGCCGGCGTCGAACGTCGCCGTCCGGACCGTCGCGCCGCGGTCGACCGCCGAGACGAGCGGGACCGCCTCGCCGAGCGTCACCTGGACCCGGCCGTGTTCCGCGTCCGTCCGTCGGACGATCCGACCGTCTCGGGCGGCCTCCACGCCTTCGACGGCCTCGACGACGGCCTCCGGGTCGGCCCCGGACACCGTCAGGAAGCACGTCAGGCCGGCGTCGTCCGCGGTCACGGTCCCGTCCAGCGCGAGCGCCGCGTCGCAGCGTTCGCTCAGCCGCACCAGCGGCGAGCTCGCGTCGAGCTCGAACGTGACCTCGGTGATCGTGTCGGAAGCGAGGAGCTTCCGGTTCTGCGTGGCGTTGACCGCGTATCCGGCCAGCTCGCCGAGCGTCTCGAAGCTCGACTGCACGTGGTCGCTGAACGCCGCCTCGGTCCCCGCGTAGACCCCGACGACGCCGTAGACGCTGGCGCCGTACACCAGCGGGAGCGCGAACACCGACTGGACCCCGTCGGCGAACCCGGCGGCGCGCAGCGCCTCCGGCACCGACGCGTCCTCGCTCAGCGACCGAACGAGCTCCGGTCGCCGCTCCTCGACGGCCCGCCGTTCCGGGATCGCGTCCCCCGCCTCGATCGCGTCGCGGACGGCCGGGAACGTCTCGCCGCGCTCACCCGCGACGCCGCTGACGACCAGATCGTCGGTGTCGACGACGTACTCGCCGGTCCACGCGAACCGGTACTGGTCGGAGGTTCCGAGCCGGTTCCGGATCGTCTCCGCGATCGCCTCCTGCGACGTGGCGCCGACGAGCCCTTCGAGCACGTCGGCGATCAGGGCGTCGAGCATCTCCGCCCGTTCGACCTCCGCGCGGAGCCGTTCGACCGTCCGCTCGCGGTCCTTCTCCGCAGTGACGTCGCGCACGTAGACGGTCGCGGCGTCGTCGCCGGGGACGACGGACACCGACAGCCACCGGTCGATCGACGGGTAGTACTCCTCGAACGAGACGTCCGACGCCGACGGGCCGTCGAACGCCCGCGGGAGCGACCGCTCGACCGACCGGGGGAACGCGTCGGCGATCGGCTCGCCGTCCGGGGGGTCGGCCGCGAGGACCTCGGCCGCGGGCTCGTTGCACGCGCGCACGGTCCCGTCTCGGACGGTGATAACGCCGATCGGCGCCTCCTCAAGTCGGTGATCCATCGTCGTTCACGGGGCCTCGCTCGCCGCGGGGTGTTCCATCGGGTATCAATTGAAGCCTCGTCCGATTTAACCCCTGTCCACGATCGGACGGCGTCTCGGCGTTCCGGCGAGCGGAACGGCACCGAGAGAGCGGACCGGGCCTCACGGGGGACGCAGTTACGGGGAGCGGTCGCGAGAGCCGCCAGTAGTATTATTAGCTGCCGCGGGTCAGGTAGGGTGATGCCCTCCAAGCGAGCGTTCGCGAAGCGTTTAGCCGCGCTTGCGGCGACCGGACTCGGAACGAGCGGAGCGATCGACGACCTCACCGCCGAGGCTACGCCAGACCCCGCGCTCGCGGCGGCGGCAGGCGCCGACGGACCCCCGCCGAACGGGGACGAGAGCGGGAGCGGTGCGGAGTCGAACGAGCCGCGCTCGGCGGTCGCCGCCGGGACCTACGACCCCGCCGCGACGGCGTCGGTCGACGTCGATACCGTCGCGACCGCCCGGATGGATCCGTCGGTGCTGACGGCGACCGGCCTGCCGAGCGGAATCGGAGCGCGCGTCCGCCGGCTCCTCGGCCGGTACGAGAGCGTCTCGCTCGGCGGCCTTCGGACGGCGGTTGGGAGCGTCGCGCTCACCGCGGACGGACCGGCGGGGTGTGCGGTCGCCGTCGGCGACGTCGGTCCGGACGGACTCGGCGCGGAGCTCGACGCGGACGCCGAGTTCGTTCGCGAGAGCGGCTTCGATTCCGGGTTCGCTCGCTTCAGGTCCGAGCGCGTCGGTCCGGCCGTCGCGGTGGCGCCCGGCGAACTCGTCGTCGCGTGCGGCCCGACCGCCGACAGGGCCGCGGCGCACCGCGACGCCGGAGTCGACGGGCGGGAACGGCGGCGGACGGCGGCGACCGCGAGCTACGGACCGCTCCCGGCGTTGCTCGGCGGCGACGCCGTGCTGTGCGTCGACCTCGGCCCGGAGACCCGCGGTCGCCTGCGGCGCGCGCTCGCGGACGCGCCGGCGGCGCTCCGCGCCGCGGTCGAGGCCTCCGGCGCCGTCGGGGCGTCCCTCCGCGTGACCGACGGAGAGCCCCGGAGCGACGGCGCGGGCCCGACCGCGGACGCGAACCGGACCCGCGACGGCGACGCCGGCGGACGGGGCGTCGAGTTGCGGTACGGCGCGGTCGCGGATCCCCGACGACTCGACGGGGAGACCGCGAGGACGATAGCGCGTGCCGCTCGGGACGGGGACGCCGCCCTCTCGGACGCGACCGTCGCCCGACACGGGCGGGCCGTGACGGTCGACGTCGATGCGGGGACCGATCCGTTCGCGTCGCAGGCGTCCCTGTTCGGGGTTCGCGTCGGGGATCGGATCGAGATACCGGTCGCCTGAGACCGATTCCGTCGGAGACTCCAAGACGGAGCGGGTGCGCTCGTCGCACTGAGCGATCGGTCTCGTGCGGTTATCGCGCAAAGAGACGACGCCGCCGAGCGGAGGGAGGGCCGACGTTTCAGCGGGGGGGATCGATCGGCGAAGCGTCGTGACAGGGGTGAGCGCTTCCGTCCGTGGGGAGGGGAGAGGGGACGTGCTCGGGGTCGGATACTTCTTCGTCGGCCGCCTCCGACCGGCGGCATCCATCCGTTACGCCGAACGCTATGTGAAGGCTGTAACAGCGTTTCGGGCCCCGAAACACGAGGACCGATCCGAGAGAGCGCTCCCGAAGCCGGTAACTCTTCCTCTGGGTTGTCGCGGCCGCCGGGCGCCTCGTTTCCGCCCGTGAGACGCCGGACAAGGGATATACTCGTTACGCGAGACGAGCGTGTGTGACTGACGACACCGCGGAAGGGAGATCCGATCCGGAGGCGGCTCGCGCCGAGTCACGGCCCCCGGAAGGTTCGTACGCGGGTCGGGCCGACGCCTGGCTCTCGTCGAACGGGACCTACGTCGAGGCCGGCGTCGCCGTGACGGCGGTTGTCGCCGGAGCGGTGGCGCTGCCGATCGTCGCCTTCGGCGCGCTCACCGCGATCGGCGGGGAGACGTCGATACTCACCGGCGGGCTGATCGTCGCCGCAATCTGCGTCGGCCTCCTGATCGCCTTGGCGGGCCTCCTGCTCGTTCGCGGCTACCTGGCGGTCCGATACCGGGGAGTACCGTTCGGCGGCGACGACGCCGGCGTTTCGGTGACGCTGTACGGCGCGGCTCGAACCGTGGAGGCGGTCGCCGCCGGAACGTTCCTCGTCGGGCTGGTCGCGTCGCTCGCGTCCGTCGCATCGATCGGGAGGGTCCCGTCGCCGATCCTCCTCGCCGTCGGAGCCGGCGGGGTCGCGACCCCGGCGCTGGTGCTGTTGCGCGCGACGGGCGAGTTCGTGACCGCCGTTTTCGAGCTGATATAGGGGGGCCGAGGGGTCGCCCGGCGCGTGTTGAGGCGACGCGCCGCCATCGCGTCGGAACGGCGCGCTCGCGGTCGGCTAGCCGGTGCCGTTCGGCCGCCCGAGGTCGGAGAACGACTCGCCGACCCGGACGGCGATCGGCTCGCTCTCGTCGCCGGAGCCGACGGAGAGGGCGACCAGCTCGTCTTCGGTGTCGTCGATGGACACCCGTCGGTCAACCCGTGAGACGCCGCCGACCACGGTGTCCGTGAGCTCCATCTCGACCCGATACGCTCCCGGCGTGGTCCAGACGTCCGCGTACGCGACGACGTTGCTCTCGCCGTCCGACTCGGTCGAGGGCACGTCGAACGAGTCGTCGAGGACGGTCTCGCCCGCCGGGTCCGTCACTTCGATCGACCCGCTGACCTCGTGAGTGAGCTGATTGAGAACGTTCACCTCCTCCAAGACTCGGCTGCCGACCGCGTCGAGGACCGTCGAACAGCCGGCGGTGGACGCGAGGACGGCGCTCCCGCCGATCGCGACGGCTCGGCGCCTCGTGACGGCGTCGGGCGTCGAACTCGTGTGCTGACTCATGGCCGGGGGACGTACCGCCGTATCGGCCGAGGCCATCTAAACGTGATCGCACCGTCTCGGGGCGTGAAACGCCGATCGGGAGCCGCCGCGAATCAGTCCCGTCTCGTTTCGAGCGTCTCGGACTGACCCGACTCCGCCGGCGTGTCGCCGGATCGGTGGGCACCGTGGAACCGGACGGTCGCGGTCGTGCCGCGGTCTTCGCGCTCGAACTCGAGTTCGGCGCCGAGCTGGCTGGTCGCCCAGTTGACGAACCAGAGGCCGACGCCGAGCCCGTGCTCGCGCTGCGTCTCGCCCGCGTCGGTCAGGAGGTCGCGTTCCCGGTCCGGGATCCCCGGCCCGTCGTCGCTGACACGCAGCAGCGGCGTTCCGTCGGCGGTCGCGTCGACGATCACCTCGGCCCGGGCGGGATCGTCCGAGTGGACGACCGCGTTCTCGACGAGCTCGGCGACGAGCCGGCGGACGATCGTGCGATGGGAGACGAACCGCACGTCGTCCGGCGCGTCCAGCGAGATGCTGCTCTCCGGATACTCCCGGCGTGCGTCAGTGACGACCTCCCGGGCGACGGCCGCGAGGTCGATCGTCGACGGGGAGTCGCTGCCGTGGGTCATCACCGCTTCGGCCTCCCGGGCCTTCCGGCTCACCGACGCCAGCTCCGCGGCGCTGTCCCGGATCGGCGCCCCGTGGCCCTCGTCTTCGATCCGATCGGCGTGTGCCAGGATCACGTCGAGCTTGTTCCGGACGTTGTGCCTCAGCACGCGGTTGAGGACGGAGAGCCGCTGCTCGCGGGTGCGGCGGTCGGTCACGTCCCGGAGCACGACCGCCCTGGCGACCGGGTCCGCGTCCGGGTCGTCGTCCGAGACGCCGGAGACCGTGACCCGGAACTCCCGGCGTCCCCTCGTCGTTCGGAGCGTGGCGAAGTCGGTCGCGCCCGGCGAGAGCGCGGCGACGCCGATCCCCTCGGCGACCGACGAGATCGGCTCCCCGATCATCGCCCGGCTCGACCGCCCGAAGAGCTCCTCGGCCGCGGCGTTCGCGTCGAGGACGTCCCCGGCCCAGTCGACGACGATCACGGCCTCCTGAAGCGCCTCGACGACGCGGGAGCGGGCGACGTAGTCCGCCTTGGGGAAGACGGTCAACACCGGGTACCGCCGCAGCGAGACGAACAGCAACGCCCCGGAGAGGAGGAGGCCGCCGGTCACGCCGTCCACGACGACGTTGCCGTCGCGCCACGCGCCGACGACGTACGGCGCCGAGACGGCGCCGAGCTGCGCCGCCAACTGGCCCTTCGAGATCCGGTCGTGGTTCCAGCCGTACCTGAGGAAGACGACCGCCGCGTAGACGTAGACGACCGAGAGCTGGAACAGCGCCGTCCCGATGACCGACGCGAGCGACCGCGTGACCGCCTCCGCCGTCGGATCGCCGTCGAACGCGGCGACCGCGCCGACGAACGGGAGCGCGAGGAGCACGAACACCGCGATCCGCGGACGGGAGAGCCCCGTCCCGCGGCCGGCGTACCCGAGCACGTAGACGAGCCAGATCCCCGGGACGAACACCGCCGGCACGAACTGCCCGAGCCCCGCGAGATTCGCGCCCACGGACCACGCGTGCGGGAACTCGGAGATTAGCGACAGGACCGCCCACAGGAGCAGTCCGCCCGACAGCGCGGCGAAGGCGTCCGCGTTCGGCGGCGACCGGTCGCTCGCGACCCGCCACGTCACCCACGCCAACAGCGCGACGGCGACGGCGTCGACGGCCAGCGAGGCGAGGAGCGAGACGGTCACCATGGTCTGGGAAGGCGTCTGAGACCGTTTCGGGAGGGCCGAACCGATCTATGCGATCGGACGCGTCTCGGGGAATAAAAATACAGGTCAAACCCGTCACCGCGCGGCGGACGCCTGACGGGGTACACCTCGGCCGGTGACGGCGGATCAGCGGAACCGGACGACCGATCGAGAGCGGAGGTCACGCGTTCGCTACCGAGGGGTCCGTCGTGAACCCCGCGTCCGTGTTGCGCGTCCCGAGACGCGGACGACGCGTTTCGGCGGGCGAAACGCCGGCGGACGTACTCACTATCGTGGGATAACGGAAAGGCGCCCGTCGCCGACGGGAAACTCTCCGACGCTCGTCTCCCCCTCCGGCCGAAAATTTTTTCTATCAGCACAAGTTTATCTCAGCTGAAATGAGGCACTTGGTAACACAGAGCTTTCGGGGGTACTGCGCGGTCGCGGTGATCGTCGCGGGGTTCACCGGACTGTGGGCGGTCGACGTGATCTCGGTGGCGATCCCCGTCGTGGGGTACGCGTGGTTCGCCGTGGCGGCGATCGGGACGCTCGTCGCGGCCGGGATGGCCGCGCGGCCCGAGGAGGTGATCGAGCCCGACGCGACCGACGACCGGATCGATGAGTTCGAAGAGACGACGGTCACCGGGGCGCCGCTCAACCTCTACGCCGCCGCGCTCGCCGCGTGGGCGTGCGTGTCGTTCGGATGGGTGCTCGGCGGGATGAGCGCGGCCGGACTGACGGTCGTCGGCTACGGCTGGCTCGCGATCGCCGCGTACGGCGCCCTCGTGGCGGCCGGGCTCGTCGCGACGCACAGCGACGAGGTCACGACCGCGGTCGACCCGTCGGACACCCTCGAAACCGACGGCTGAACCGCCCGCGTTCTCTTCGTTGATAACTGACGGGATGCGTTTATTATCGGGCGTCGACGAGTTGAGGGTCATGAGTGTCGAATCGCGGGCGAGCGGGGCGAGCGAGGCGAGCGCGGCGTTCGGCGTCGCCGTCCTCGCGGTGGCCGCCGCCGTGTGGGCGCTCCAGTTCACGCTCGGCGTCTTCGACGGGTGGGGATGGGCGCTGGTCGTCGGGAGCGCGTGGACGGTGCTTGGACTGCTCCTGTTGTTCTCGGATGTGCGGGTGTATCTGGGTGCGCGATCGCCGGCCGAGCGATACCACCGGGGCGGGAGCGAGCGCCGCAGGGTCTCGGACGACTGAGCGCTGAGAGCTCCCCGGCGACCGATCCGTGTCCACGTCGGCGTCGCGACTAAGAGAGCGGCCGCTGTCCGGGCGAAAAACGGTGAAAATCGAACCGACGCGGTCGAGGTCTCGGCGGTCGTCCGGCGTCAGCCGAAGAGCTCGCCGAGACCTTCGCCGCCGTCGCCCTCGTCCTCGTCGTCGTCCGCCTCGTCGGCGGCCTCCTCGGCCTCGTCGGCCTCGTCCTCGTCGTCGTCCGCCTCGTCGGCGGCCGCGGCGTCGGCGGAGCCGCCCGAGGCGGCGCCGGCGGCGGGGGCCGCGGCGGCCGTCTCGATCTCCTCCTCGATGTCGACGTCCTCCAGCGCGGCGACGAGCGCCTTGACGCGGGACTCCTCGACGTCGACGCCGGCGGCTTCCAGCACGCCGGTGACGTTGTCTTCGTTGATCTCTTCGCCAGTCTCGTTCAGGATGAGCGCAGCGTAAACGTATTCCATTGGTGTGTCCTCGTAGTGTTAGCCGAACATCGCACCGAGACCCTCGCCGCCGTCGTCGCCGTCGTCCTCGTCGGCGTCGTCGTCGGTCGTCTCGGCGTCGTCCGCCTCGTCTTCTTCCTCCGCCTGTTCCTCCTCGTCGCCGTCGTCCGTCTCCGGAGCCGGGGCGGCTTCGACGCCCTGCAGCTCCTCGGGGAGCGCCTCCTCGTCGTCGATCTGGGCCGCGAGCGCGCGGAGCTGGGCGTCGGCCTTCCCGACGAGGTCGGGCACGACGTCCGGGCTCTCGATCTCCGCGAACAGCCCGACCGACTTCGCCTCGCCGGACGCCTTCGCGAGAAGGCTGCCGGCGGTGGCGGCCGTCGGGTAGGCGGCGTTGATCGAGAGGTTCCGCGCGGCGGCGGCCGCCGAGCGGACGTCCGCCGCGTACTCGTCGACGTCGATGGCGAGCTCGTCCGGCTCGAACAGGACGCCCTCGGAGTAGACGCCCTTGAGGTCGAGCCCGACCTCCTTCGGCTCGATGCCGAGCTCGGTCAGGACGTTCGCGAGGTCGTCGTCGACGACCTCGCCCTCGCTGAGGACCTTCGAGTCCTCGGTGACCATGATCGAGCCGTCCTGGATGCGCGCGGCC
>NZ_CVRT01000116.1 GCF_001261915.1 Halorubrum sp. SD626R | reverse complement strand
GAGGTCCGGACCGCCGTGTCGACGAGCCCCTCGCGGCCGCCCATCGCGTGGAAGAAGAACTCCTCGGGCGTGAGCCCGCCGCGGTAGGAGTTCTCCACGAAGCCGTGCGCCTCGGCGGAGAGGTCGTTCTCCTTGTAGTGGGAGAGCGTCCGGTCCTCGTAGCCGCGGTTGATCCGCTCGCCGCGGACCGCCTGCTGGCCGACGGAGCCGGCCATCTGCGTGAGGTTCAGCATCGACCCACGCGCGCCGGAGCGGGCCATCACGACCGCCGGGTTGTCGTCGCCGAAGTGCTGGTCGGCGATCTCCCCGGCCGAGTCGCGGGCCTTCCCGAGCGTCTGCATGATCTTCATCTCCAGCGTCTCGTCGACGCCGCGGCCGGGCAGCGACTCCAGCTCGCCGGCCTCGTACGTCGAGATCAGCTCCTGGACGCGGTCGTAGGCGCTCTCGATCGCGTCGTCGACCTGCTCTTCGGCCTCCGGCGGGATCGACTCGTCGTCGATCCCGATCGAGAAGCCGAAGTGCATGATCGCGCGCATCGCCAGCGCCGCGATCTCGTTGATGAACACGCGCGAGCGCGTCTCGCCGTACTCCTTGGTGAGGGTGTCGACGACCTCGCCGCCGAACGCCCCGACGGCGTCCTCGTCGATCGTCCCTTCGATCAGCTGGCCGTTCTCGATGACGACGTCGTCGCCGGTCGACGACGAGAAGTGCAGCGTGAGGTCGTCGGGCAGCAGCTCGGAGAACAGCGTCCGGCCGGTCCAGTAGTCGCGCCCGTCGTCGTCGACGCCGTCGGGCTCGGGCAGCTCGTCGACCCGCGTCGCCCGGAGCAGGTCGAGCGCCTGCGTCTCCGTGAACTCGGGGTTCGAGTGCGTGAGCAGGTAGGTGCCGGAGATGTGGTCCTGGATCGCGCCGATGATGTTCCCGCCGAACCGGGGGCTCAGGATCTGCTCTTGGACGCGCATGAGGACGCGGGCCTCGGCGCGGGCCTCCTCGTTCTGGAGCGCGTGCATGTTCATCTCGTCGCCGTCGAAGTCGGCGTTGTACGGCGGACAGACGACGGTGTTGAGCCGGAACGTCTTGTACGGCATCACCACGACCTCGTGGGCCATGATGGACATCCGGTGCAGCGAGGGCTGCCGGTTGAAGATCACGATGTCGCCGTCGACGAGGTGGCGGTTGACCTCCCACTCGGCCTCGACCTTCTCGGCGAGCTCCTCGCAGTTCTTCTCGGTCACCTTCAGCCGGCGACCGTCAGGTCGTCGAACGTAGTTCGCGCCGGGGTGGGCCTCGGGGCCGTTCCGGACGTACTGGCGCGCCTCCTCGACGTTGCGCTCGGTGACGTTGAGCGTCTGGGTCATCTCCTTGGCGACGCGGTCCGGGACGCCGACCTCGTTCAGCGAGAGCGTCGGATCCGGCGAGATGACGGTCCGGGCGGAGAAGTTGACGCGCTTCCCGGACAGCGAGCCGCGGAAGCGGCCCTCCTTCCCCTTCAGCCGCTGGCTGAGGGTCTTGAGGGGGCGGCCGGAGCGATGGCGCGCCGGCGGCGTCCCGCTGATCTCGTTGTCGACGAACGTGGTGACGTGGTACTGGAGCAGCTCCCAGAGGTCCTCGATGATCAGCTGCGGGGCGCCCGCCTCGCGGTTCTCCATGAACCGCTGGTTGATCCGGATGATGTCGACCAGCTTGTGCGTGAGGTCGTCCTCGGAGCGCTGGCCGTTGTCGAGCGTGATGGAGGGGCGCGTGGTCACCGGCGGGACGGGGAGGACCGTCAGGATCATCCACTCCGGTCGGGAGTCCTCCGCGTCGATGCCGAGGACCTCCAGGTCCTCGTTCGGGATGTCCTCGAACCAGTCGCGGATGTCCGAGGGCATCAGCTTGTTCATGTCCTCCTC
>NZ_CVRT01000115.1 GCF_001261915.1 Halorubrum sp. SD626R | reverse complement strand
GCGCGTCGATGGTGCTCAACGAGCGGCTGCTGGAGTCCTCGGACGCCGAGACGGTCCACGTCTCCGCGGAGACGGGGCTCGTCGCCGTCGAGGACCGCGAGCAGCGCCGCGTGTACGACCCGGTGACGGGCGACGAGGACGACATCCACGAGCTGGAGGTCAGCTACGCGTTCAAGCTCCTGCTCGACGAGATGATCGCCCTGGGAATCCGACCGAAGCTCGAACTGGAGGACGCGATTTAGATGTCAATGCAAACACCGAAAGTGCTCGGCGGGATCGACTTCGGCCTCATGGACCCGGAAACGTACCGGGACATGTCGGCGACGAAGGTGATCACGGCCGACACGTACGACGACGACGGCTACCCGATCGACATGGGGCTGATGGACCCGCGGCTGGGCGTCATCGACCCCGGACTTGAGTGTCGAACCTGCGGCTCCCACTCCGGCTCCTGTAACGGCCACTTCGGCCACATCGAGCTCGCGGCCCCCGTCATTCACGTGGGCTTCACGAAGCTCATCCGGCGGCTGCTCCGCTCGACGTGCCGGGAGTGCGGCAAGCTCGCCTTGGACGAGGCGCAGCGCGACGAGTTCCGCGACCGCTACGAGCGGGCGCAGGAGCTCGGCGACGACGAGCACGACGTGCTGAAGGCCGCCGTTCGGCAGGCCCGGAAGGCGTCGACGTGCCCGTTCTGCGGCGAGCCGCAGGCGGACATCAAACACGAGAAGCCGACCACCTACTACGAGGTTCAGGACGTGCTCTCGGGCGATTACTCCGAGCGCATCGCGGCCGCGATGCAGCCCGACGAGGAGGAGGACGATCCGGGCACTTCGCCGCAGGAGCTCGCCGAGAAGACCGACATCGCCCTCGACCGGGTCAACGAGATCATGGCCGGCGAGTTCCGCCCGCGCAAGGAGGACCGCCGCGCCATCGAGAAGGCGCTCGACGTCGACCTCACGGAGGAGGACATGAACAAGCTGATGCCCTCGGACATCCGCGACTGGTTCGAGGACA
>NZ_CVRT01000114.1 GCF_001261915.1 Halorubrum sp. SD626R | reverse complement strand
TCCGTCCACGCGTTCGCGAACAACATCAACACCCGCGAGGGCGGCACCCACCTCACCGGGTTCAAGACCGCCCTCACGCGGACCGTCAACGACTACGCCAACGAGCACGGCCTCGTCGACGATCTCGACGCGAACCTCAAGGGCGAAGACGTGCGCGAGGGGCTCACGGCCGTTATCTCGGTGAAACACCCCGACCCGCAGTTCGAGGGGCAGACGAAGACGAAGCTCGGCAACAGCGAGGTCCGCGGCATCGTCGAGTCCGCGACCCACGAGAAGCTCGGGACCTTCTTCGAGGAGAACCCGGACACCGCCCGGAAGGTCGTCCACAAGGCCGCGGAGGCCGCGCGGGCGCGCAAGGCCGCGAAGAAGGCCGAGGAGCTCACCCGCCGGAAGTCCGCGCTGGAGTCGACGGCGCTGCCCGGCAAGCTCGCCGACTGCCAGACGCGCGACCCCACTGAGGCCGAGCTGTTCGTGGTGGAAGGCGACAGCGCCGGCGGCTCGGCCAAGCAGGGCCGGAACCGCGAGAACCAGGCGATCCTGCCGCTCAAGGGGAAGATACTCAACGTCGAGAAACACCGGCTCGACCGCATCCTGGAGAACGACGAGATCCGGGCGCTGATCACCGCGATCGGCGCGGGGATCGGCGAGGAGTTCGACATCGAGGACGCCCGCTACAACAAGATCATCCTGATGACGGACGCCGACGTCGACGGCGCGCACATCCGGACGCTCCTCCTCACGCTCCTCTACCGCCACATGAAGCCCCTGCTCGAAGCGGGGTACGTCTACGCGGCCCAGCCGCCCCTCTACCGCGTCCGCTACCGCGGCGAGACGTACGACGCGATGACGGAGGCGGAGCGCGACCGGATCGTCGAGGAGAAGTGCGACGGGAACCCGGACCAGGTCCAGCGGTTCAAGGGGCTCGGCGAGATGAACCCCGACCAGCTCTGGGACACGACGATGGACCCCGAAAACCGCATCCTCAAGCAGATCAACATCGACGACGCGGCCGCGGCGGACCGCATGTTCAACGTGCTGATGGGCGACGCGGTCGAGCCGCGCAAACAGTTCATCAAGGAGCACGCGACCGAGGCGGAGTGGGTGGACATATGAGCTCCGACGTACCCGACGCCGACCCCGACGGCGTCCGCGCCGCGCAGGTGACGAACGCCCGCATCGAGGACGAGATGGAGCAGTCGTACATCGACTACGCGATGTCGGTGATCGCGGGCCGCGCGCTCCCGGACGTCCGTGACGGGCTCAAACCCGTCCACCGGCGCATCCTCTACGCGATGCACGAGGCGGGCGTCACGAGCAACTCCTCGCACCGGAAGTCCTCCTCCATCGTCGGCGAGACGATGGGCGACTACCACCCGCACGGCGACAGCGCCATCTACGACACGCTCGCGCGGATGGCCCAGGACTTCTCGATGCGGTACCCCCTCGTCGACGGGCAGGGGAACTTCGGCTCCGTCGACGGCGACCCGCCGGCGGCGATGCGGTACACGGAGGCCCGGATGGCCCCCATCGCCGAGGAGCTCCTGGCCGATATCGAGCGCGACACGGTCGACTTCTCCGCCAACTACGACGATCGCTTGGAGGAGCCGGAGGTGTTGCCCTCGGCGGTGCCGCACCTGCTCGTCAACGGCTCCTCGGGGATCGCGGTGGGGATGTCGACCAACATCCCGCCGCACAACCTCGGCGAGGTCGTCGACGCCACCGTCGAGCTGATCGAGAACCCCGACGCGACGGTCGAGGACCTGATGGAGCACGTCAAGGGCCCCGACTTCCCGACCGGCGCGAACATCGTCGGTCGAAACGCGGTGCATAAGGCGTACAAGACGGGTCGCGGTCGGGTCCGCGTCCGCGCCGAGTTCGAGGTCATGGAGGAGGAGGGCCGGATCGTCATCTCGGAGCTCCCCTTCCAGCAGAACAAGTCGCGGCTCGTCGAGCGCATCGCCGAGGACGTCAACGAGGGCGCGATCGAGGGGATCCGCGACCTCCGCGACGAGTCCGACCGCGACGGGATGCGCATCGTCGTCGAGCTCAAGCGCGACGCGATGGCCGAGGTCGTGAAGAACCAGCTGTTAGAGAGCCACCTCGAACGCACCTTCGGCGTCATCAATCTCGCCCTGGTCGACGGCTCGCCGCAGGTGCTGAACCTCAAGGAGACGCTCCGACACTACGTCGAGCACCGCCGCGAGGTGGTGCGCCGGCGCTCCGAGCACGAGCTCGACGAGCGCGAGGACCGCGCGCACATCCTCGAAGGGCGCCTGAAGGCGCTCGAACAGGTCGACGACGTGGTCGAGACCATCCAGGACTCCGACGACCGCGACGCCGCGAAGGCGGCGCTGGAGGCCCAGTTCGAGTTCAGCGAGGCGCAGGCGGCCCACATCGTCCGGATGCAGCTCGGCTCGCTCACCTCGATGGAGACGCAGGAGATCGAGTCGGAGTACGAGGACGTCACCGCCCGGATCGAGCGGCTGGAGACGATCCTCGCCGACCCCGACGAGCTCGACGCCGTGATCGTCGACGAGCTGAACGAGATGAAGGCCGAGTACGGCGACGAGCGCCGGACGAGCTTCATCGAGGATGCGGGCAACGTGACCCACGAGGACCTCATCCCGGAGGAGGAGCAGGTCGTCGTGATGAGCGAAGACGACTACATCAAGCGGATGCCGCTCGACACCTTCCGGGCGCAGAACCGCGGCGGCAAGGGGATTATCGGCACCGGCCTGAAGGATGGCGACCGCGTCTCCTCGGTCTTCGCCGCCAACTCCCACGACTACCTCCTCGTGTTCACCAACCGCGGGCAGATCTACGAGCTGAAGACGTACGAGATCCCGGAGATGTCCCGGACCGCCCGCGGGAAGTCGGCGGTCAACCTCCTCGACCTCGACGGCGGCGAGGAGATCGAGGCCGTCGTCAACACGGAGGACCTCGACGACGACGAGTTCCTCACGATGGTCACCCGCGACGGGTACATCAAGCGGACCGCGGTCGACGAGTTCGGGAACATCAGGTCGACGGGGATCCGCGCGATCCGACTGGAGGACGGCGACGAGCTGGTCGACGTCGAGGTGACCGACGGCGAGCGCGACATCGTCATCGGGAGCCGCAACGGGATGGCGATCCGCTTCGACGAGTCGGACGCCCGCGCGATGGGCCGCACCGCCCGCGGCGTGATCGGGATCGACCTGCGCGAGGGCGACGCGGTCGCCGGAGTGGCCGCCGTCGACGACGACTACCACAACTGGGTTCTCACCGTCACGGAGAACGGGTACGGGAAGCGCTCCGACCTCGACGAGTACCGCCTCCAGTCCCGCAACGGGAAGGGGCTGATCGACATCAAGACCGGCGACCGCAACGGCGAGGCCGTCGCCATCGAGGCGGTCACCCACGGCGACCACCTGGTCGCGATGAGCGACGACGGCCAGATCATGCGGACCCGCGTCGAGGAGGTCTCGACGGTGAGCCGCAACACGAAGGGCGTCATCGTGATGAACTTGGAGCCGGACGACGCGGTCGCCTCCGTCGACATCGTGCCCGAGGCGGCGTACGCCGACGAGGACGTCGATGACGGGGAAATCGCCGCGGACGACGCCGGCTCGGCGGACGGCGAAACGGTCGACGCCGAGTAGGCGCGTCGACTCGTCGCCCGCAGCCGGCGTTTGGGTGCGGATCGGCCGTTTCACCGGAAGCGGCGGGGCTCGAACGCTCGCGTGTCCGGGATTCAACTCCCGCGGCGACGACGGACTCCCATGCACCGACGCGAACTCCTCGGGGTCGCGACCGCGGTCGCGGCGGGCGCCGCCGGCTGCCTCGGCCTCGGCGAGACCGACCCCGGCCGACTCGACTTCACCGTCCGGAACGACGGCGCCGCCCCCGTCGACATCGACGTGGTCGTCGAGGGCGACGACGGGACGACGTACGAGGAGGAGAGCGACCGCGTCGACGCCGGTGTCGCCCGCGCGTTCGAAGTGACGGTCGGCGAGACCGGCCGGCACGAGGTCGTCGTGACGGGCGCCGACTGGGAGGGGCGACTCGCGTGGGACGCCGGGACCTGCGCCCTGTACGACGGAACGGTCGCTATCGACGGCGAGAGCGTCGAGGTCGCCGGCGAGTGCGTGGACCCGCAGTAGGGGAACGTTCAGGAAAGTTACTTACGATCACCGCGGGAACGACCGGACGAGATGGACGAGTACGAGGGGATAGACGAAGTCGTACACGAGCCGAGCGAGGCGTTCGCCGAGTCGACGAACGTCGCCGCGTTCATGCGCGAGTACGACGTCGACGACTACGAGGCGCTGATCGAGCGCACCACCTCGGAGCTCCCGGGCGAGCCGGACTCCGGCGTCGACTGGTTCTGGGACGAGGTCGTCGACTACCTCGACATCGACTTCTACACCGACTACGACGCGGTGCGTGACGACGCCGACGGCCCGCAGTTCACCGACTGGTACCCCGGCGGCGAGATCAACGTCGCGCACAACGTCGTCGACCGACACGCCGCGGTCGACTCGCCGAACCGGAACCGGGTCGCGCTGATCTGGGAGGGCGAGCCCGGCGACGTCCGAGAGGTCACCTTCCACGACCTGGCCAGACAGACCAACCGCGTCGCGAACTACCTGGAATCCGTCGGAATCGAGACCGGGGACACAGTCGGGCTGTACATGCCGATGGTGCCCGAGGTCGTCTCGATCCTCTACGGCTGCCTGACGGTCGGCGCGATCGCGGTGCCGATCTTCTCCGGGTTCGGCACGGAGGCGACGGCGACCCGGATCACCGACGCCGAGCCCTCGGTCCTCTTCACCGGTGATGGCTTCTACCGCCGAGGCGACGAGGTCCGGCTGAAGGCGACCGCGGACGAGGCGATCGAGGCGGCGGGCCACGTCGAACACGCGGTGGTGTACGACCGGCTGGGCGCGACGCCGGCGGGCGACGGGGATGCTGAGAGCGCCGCCGCCGATCCGGTCCCGTGGCATCCCGACCGCGACGTGACCTGGGACGAGGCGGTCGCGTCGCGGTCGACCGACTACGAGACGAAACACCTCCCGAGCGACCAGGAGTCCATGCTGCTGTACTCCTCGGGGACCACCGGCGAGCCGAAGGGGATCGTCCACACCCACGCGGGCGTCCTCACGCAGTGCGCCAAGGAGATCCACTTCGGCTTCGATCAGAAGCCCGCGGACCGGTTCTTCTGGGTCTCCGACATCGGCTGGATGATGGGGCCGTGGACGCTGATCGGCAACCACGCGTTCGGCGGGACGGTGGTGATGTACGAGGGGGCGCCCGACCACCCCGAGCCCGACCGCTTCTGGGAGCTGATCGACCGGCACGGAATCACCCAGTTCGGCATCTCGCCGACAGCGATCCGCGCGCTCCGCAAGCACGGAGACGAGTGGGTCGAGGGCCATGACCTCTCATCGCTCCGGATCCTGGGCTCCACCGGCGAGCCGTGGGACCCCGAGTCGTGGCGCTGGTTCTACGACGCGGTCGGCGGCGGCGACTGCCCGATAATCAACATCTCCGGCGGCACGGAGATCTGCGGCTGCTTCCTCATGCCGATGCCGAACCAGCCCCTCAAGCCCTGTACGCTCGGCGGGCCGGGGCTCGGGATGGACGTCGACATCGTCGACGAGAGCGGCGAGTCGGTGCGGGAGGCCGGCGAGCGCGGCTACCTCGCGGCGCGCGACTCCTGTCCCTCGATGACGAAATCGCTGTGGTCGGGCGACGAGCGCTACCTGACGGAGTACTGGTCGACGTGGGAGGACCTCTGGGACCACGGCGACTTCGCGCAGAAGGACGCGGACGGCTTCTGGTTCCTCCACGGCCGCGCCGACGACGCCCTCAACGTCGCCGGGCGGAAGGTCGGGCCGGCCGAGATCGAGGGCGTCCTCATCGATCACGACGCCGTCAACCAGGCAGCCGCGGTGGGGGTCCCGGACGACACCACCGGGACCGCGGTGGTCGCGTACGTCGTCCTCGAACCCGGCGTCGAACCGAGCGACGGGCGCCGCGAGGAACTGCGCGAGCTAGTCGGCGAGGAACACGGGAAGCCGTTCCGGCCGCGCGAACTGCTGTTCGTCGACGCGTTCCCGAAGACGCAGTCCGGGAAGATCATCCGGCGCGCGATCGAGTCGGTGTACAGGGGCGAAGACCCCGGCGACCTCTCGTCGATGGAGAACCCGGAGGCGTTAGCGGACCTCCGCGACGCTGCCTGAGGCTCGGACCGCGAACGGGACCCGGCGGCCGCGACCGGCTACGCGGCCGCCTCGGCGACCGCGTCGGCCAGCGCGTCGTAGTCCGGCTCCTGGCCGGGATTCTCCGCGAGCCAGCGGTACGTCACGACGCCGTCGGCGTCGATCACGAAGACGGCCCGCTGCGCGACGGTGTCGACGCCGTAGCCCTCGAAGTCCTCGACCGCGTCGTACGCCTCGATCGCGCGGTGGCCGGGATCGGCGACGAGCGCGAACGGCAACTCGTACTGCGTCCGGTAGGCCGCGAGCGCGTGCGGGAGGTCGGTGCTCACGCCGAACAGCGCGCAGTCGCTCCGGTCGAACTCGTCGCGGAGCGCCTCCATCTCGTCGGTGCAGGTGTTCGAGAAGGCGGCCGGGAAGAAGGCGAGCACCACGGGCTCGTCGCCGAGGTGATCGGCCAGCCGGAACGGTTCGATGTCGTCGTCCACGATCGAGGCGGTGAAGTCGGGGGCGTCGTCGCCGACGGCTGTCATACCGGTCGCTCGCGCCCCGGGCGTATGACGGTTTCGCCGTCCGCCGGTCGCGTTCCCGGCACGGCTGCGCTTTCGATACGGCGGGGTTCCGGAGGCGTTGCCCGCTCAGCGGCGATCCGACGCCCGTCCACCGAGGCAAAAAGACTATAGTCGCAAGAGGGTTACTGCCGGACAGAGATGGTAAGTGCGATTCCACTGATCGGCGGCATCCCGGCGGGCCCGGAGCTCCTCATCATCCTGCTCGTCTTGGTTCTCCTGTTCGGGGCGAACAAGATTCCGAAGCTCGCTCGGTCGACCGGCCAGGCGATGGGCGAGTTCAAGAAGGGACGTGAACAGGTCGAAGACGAACTACAGCAGATGCAGGGCGACGACGACGACTCGTCGGTCGACGCGGACTCGTCCGCTGACGCGGACTCGACGCTCGACGACGACGAGTTCGAGGACCTCGAAACCGACAAAGAGACCAGCGCATAGACCGGCCCCACGACGCCGACCGATCCCCGCTGCGATGTCTTCTCCGACCGCGTTGGGCGCGTGGCCTAGCGGACAGGGCGAGAGGTTCCTAACCTCTCGATCGCGGGTTCGAATCCCGCCGTGCCCGCT
>NZ_CVRT01000113.1 GCF_001261915.1 Halorubrum sp. SD626R | reverse complement strand
CTCGCCCGCGAGGATGCGCTCGAACGCCTCGGCCGCCTACGCGGCGCCATGTCCGACCGCCTGCACCTCAACCTCTTCACCATGGCCTCCGTCGAGCACGTCTCGCCGGGGTCGTGGACCTACCCCGGCGACCGCTCGCCGGAGTACACCGACCGGGAGTACTGGACCGAGGTCGCGCGGACCGCCGAGCGCGGCGGCTTCGACGCGGTCTTTTTCGCCGACGTGCGCGGGATCTACGACGTCTACGGCGACGACCGCCACACCGCGGTCGAGAAGGCGGTCCAGACGCCCGCGAGCGACCCGCAGCTCGTCGTCCCGGCGATGGCGGAGGTGACCGAGGACCTGGGGTTCGCGGTGACGCGCTCGACGACGTACACCCACCCGTACCAGCTCGCGCGGGAGTTCTCCACGCTCGACCACCTCACCGACGGCCGAGTCGCGATCAACGTAGTCACCTCCTATCTGCAGTCGGCCGCCGAGAACCTCGGGCTCGACGAGCGGATGGACAAGGAGACCCGCTACGACCGCGCCGACGAGTTCCTCGACGTCTGCTACGAGCTGTGGGAGGAGTCGTGGGACGACGACGCCGTCGAGGTCGACCGCGAGTCCGGGCGGTACACCGACCCGGAGAAGGTGTCGCCGATCGACCACGAGGGCGAGCACTTCTCCGTGCCCGGCCCCCACGGCTGCGAGCCCTCGCCGCAGCGGACCCCGGTCGTCTATCAGGCCGGCTCCTCCGACCGCGGGCGGGACTTCGCGGCCGCGAACGCAGAGGCCGTCTTCGCCAGCCAGCCGACCGAGGAGGGTGTCCGCGAGTACATGGCCGACGTGAAGTCGCGCGCGGCCGACCGCGGTCGCGACCCCGAGAGCCTGAAGTTCTTCATCGGCGTCGTTCCCGTCGTCGGCGAGACGCAGGAACTCGCGGAGGCGAAGTACGAGGAGTACACGCGCCACGTCGACGTCGAGGCGACGCTCGCGCTCCTCTCCGGGTTCCTCGACATGGACCTCTCGGAGCTCGACCCCGACCAGAAGGTCGAGCACATCGAGACGGACGCGATCCAGGGGACGATGAACGCGTTCACGAAGGCCCAGCCGGACCGCGAGTGGACCGTCCGCGAGGTCGCGGAGTTCTGCGGGCTCGGCACCACCTCCCCGAAGATCGTCGGCACTCCCGAAGTGATCGCCGACGAGCTGGCGTACTGGCACGAGGAGGTCGGCGTCCACGGGTTCAACGTGAAGGAGGTCGTCCGCCCCGACTCGCTGACGGACTTCGTCGACCTCGTGGTGCCGGAGCTGCGCGAGCGCGGGCTCGTTCCCGATCCCGCCGACGCCGGCGACGCCCCTCGCGGCGACGGCACCCTCCGCGAGCGACTGCTCGGTCCGGGCCAGTCCCGGCTCCGCGACGACCACCCGGCGAGGCGGTAGCGCGGCTTGGCCCCCACGGATCGAGGGCGCCGCTCGACCCCCCGACGAGACGACAGCACGATCTCCCCCCCACCTGCTCGCGCCGGCGCCGTCGAACGGGGCCACCGAACGGTTGCCCGTCAGCGCTGCCGCCCCCACTACGCTTAAGTGGATTCCACCGCTTCCATCATGTGACGCTTCGCTTGGAGGGCCGAAGCGTCAGCGGGGACCTACTGAACGCCGCGCCCGTGCCACCTTTTCCCGGCACGGGGCGGCGTTCGTTCCTTTCACACCGACGAGCGACGCCCCTAGAGGTTCTCCTCTTGGTACGCGCCCTCGTACGTCCCGTCGTGGTCGGCCTCGGCGAGCACCAGTTGCGCGATCCGCGCTCCCGGCTCGACTTCGATCGCATGGCCGACGTCGAGGCGCCCCTCGCCGACGCCCTCGTAGCCAGCGTCCCAGACCGCGGTATCGAGGGTACAGGAGTTCCGCAGCAGCGTCGACCGCGGGAGCACGAACCCGATCCGCCCGTCCGGGATCCGCACCGGTTCGCCGTACCGGACCACGTACGTCCCGGCCTCCAGCCGGTACGCCCCGTCCTCGGTCGCTACCGGCTCGCGCTCGCCGACGCCCTTCCCGTCCCGGCCGATCCGACCGGGCGTCGTCTGCTCGAAGACCTCGCCCACCGTGAGGTCGACGCCGTTCGGCTGTCGCTGCGCGTCATCGAGGTCGGCGTCGCCGGCTTCGAGCGCCGCCGCGACCGTCGCTCCCGAGTCGAACATGCCCGACCGAACCCGCGGGCGAGCCTAAACGGTGTCGCACGCTGCCGCGGGGGAGAGGCCCGTCCGCCTTCGCGTCGGGAATCCGGCCAATTCGGCCGGTAACGGCCTTTATGAGCCTTATACTCTCGTTACGTCTACCCCTCACACGAGGGACGGTACCTCGCCGGTAATCCCCCAAGAACTGCCGATTCGGCGGGTCTAACACGGTCGATCTTTCGGGAAACTCGCGGGTTTTATATCCACGGGAGGGCCACGTGCGGATGATATGGGACAAACGATTACGGAGAAGATCCTCGGTGACCATCTCGTCGAGGGCGAGCTGACGCCCGGCGAGGAGATCGGCATCGAGATCGACCAGGTGCTGACGCAGGACACCACGGGGACGATGGTGTGGCTCCAGTTCGAAGCGCTGGACCTCGACGAGGTCCAGACGGAGCTCGCCGCGCAGTACTGCGACCACCAGACGTATCAGTTCGACTTCAAGAACACCGACGATCACCGCTTCCTCCGCTCCGCCGCCGGCACGTACGGCGCCTACTTCTCTCGTCCCGGCAACGGCATCTGCCACCAGGTCCACAAGGAGAACTTCGCCGCGCCCGGCAAGACGCTGCTCGGCTCCGACTCGCACACGCCGACCCCCGGCGGGCTCGGCCAGCTCGCGATCGGCGCGGGCGGCCTCGACATCGCCGTCGCGA
>NZ_CVRT01000112.1 GCF_001261915.1 Halorubrum sp. SD626R | reverse complement strand
TGGCTCTGTTGAAATCCTCAGAGAGTTACATGTTCGTCCTGTAATTCGACGAGATGAAGCCCCTCCCGAAGTCGCAGATTCTCCGGTTTACTGAGAAGGCGATCCATCTGGCCCGCCGAGCCGTTTCTCGATACTCCTCAAAATTCTCTAAACACCGCTATACACTCCCGCAGCACGTTGTTCTACTGTGTCTCAAAGTGCGGAAGAACACGACCTACCGTGGCCTACTTGACGAACTGATCGAGATGCCACGCATCCGTCGTGTCCTCGGGCTAACCGAGCTTCCTACTGCTTCAACGCTGTGTAAGGCGTTCAACCGGCTTGATATGGCTGTGTGGCGTATCATTTTGACTCTCTCAGCGACGTTACTTCCGACAAGCGGAGTTGTTGGTGTTGATGCGTCGGGGTTCGACCGTAGTCACGCTTCGAAACACTACACGAAACGTGCTGAACTCACGATTCAGCAGCTCAAGGTGACGCTATTGGTTGATGCGAAGGTGAACGCAATCCTCGATTTACACGTGACGACGACTCGAAAACACGATAGCCAGATCGCTCCGTCGTTGATCAAGCGCAACCCCGAGGATATTGACATTCTCCTCGGTGACAAGGGCTACGACGACCAGAAGATCAGGCGACTTGCTCGTCAACACGAGGTTCGGCCACTGATTAAGCATCGTGAGTTCACACCACTCCACAAGGCATGGAACGCACGCTTAGACGCTGATCTCTACGGACAACGGAGTCAATCCGAGACCGTGAACTCAACGCTCAAGCGAAAGTACGGTGCGTTCGTCCGCTCACGGCGCTGGTGGAAACAGTTCCGGGAACTCACCATTGCTTGTCTCATTCATAATGTAGATCGGTCACTCTGAGCGGTCAATACAGATGAAGCACAGACCGCTCAGTACAGAATATACGGTACTGACGGGCTTTTTCTCTGATAGGCGAAGAAATCCTCGGAGATAATCAAACAGTATCGGCATAGATAACTAGTAGCCCTCTGAACATCTATTAGACAATATGGATGACAACCCCAAGTTCATCCTCGTCGCAATATTAGGTTTAGGTATTAGTGTACCGATCTGGTATGCTATTTTACCTTCAAAACAATTCTCGCTGGATTTATTTTTCAATCCGAGTCTCATATTCTGGCTGATTTTTGGTTTCTTAGCCCTTATATTCGGGTTCTACTCTCGGTCTGAAGAATAGGCAGCTCTCATCGACCGGCTGTTTCAGGTGAGAATATATCTGAAGAATAGGATTTCAACAGAGCC
>NZ_CVRT01000111.1 GCF_001261915.1 Halorubrum sp. SD626R | reverse complement strand
AGCGCGGGGAGTTCTTCCGCGTCTTCCCCGACGAGGGCGGTCGGCTCGCGCTGACCCCCGTCGACGAGGAGGCCGCGGGCAGCCGGCTCGGGAAGATAACGAACAAGACCGTCGTCCCCGGCGGGGCCGTCCAGCTGACGCTCCACGACGGGGCGAACGTCCGCGTCGACGACGACGCGCCGTACGACACCAAGGACTCGATCGTCATCGACAACGAGTCGAAGGAGATCGTCGCCCACTTCGAGTACGAGGAGGGCGCCCTGGTCACCGCCGTCGCCGGCCAGCACGCCGGCCGGATCGGCGAGGTCGACGACATCGACGTGACGCTCGGCTCGGGCTCGAACACGGTCTTCGTCGGCGACGACGAGGACGGCTACGAGACGGTCGAGGAGTACCTCGTCGTCATCGACGAGAACTTCACGGGCGACGAGGACGACGCGACCGACGCCGACGAGACGGGTGATTCGGATGAGTGAGTCCGAGAGCGCCGCGCACGAGATGCGCGAGCCGTACCTGGAGAAGGTCGTCGTCCACATGGGCGTCGGGCAGGGCGGTGAGCCGCTCGCCGACGCCGAGGAGATCATCGAGGAGATCACGGGCCAGCAGTCGGTCCGGACGACCTCGAAGCGCACCATCGCCGAGTTCGGGATCCGCAAGGGCGACCCGATCGGCGTCAAGGTGACGCTGCGGGGCGAGGACGCGCACGAGTTCCTCGCGACCGCGCTCGACGTCGTCGACGTCTCGCGGAGCCAGTTCGACGACACGGGCAACCTGAGCTTCGGGGTCGAGGACCACACCGACTTCCCGAGCCAGGAGTACGACCCCAACATCGGCATCTACGGGCTCGACGTGACGACGACGATCGTCCGGCCCGGCTACCGCGTGTCGAAGCGGGACAAGGCGACGGCGTCTATCCCCGCGAACCACCGGATGACCGTCGAGGACGCGGCCGCGTTCCTCGAAACGAACTTCGACGTAGAGGTAACGGAATGAGCGAAGCGAACAACGACACGGGCGAACACGCGGCGAAGCGCACCGACACCCGGCACACCTGCCGGCGGTGCGACCGCGAGCAGGGGCTTGTCGGCAAGTACGACATCAACCTCTGCCGGCAGTGTTTCCGCGAGGTCGCCCGAGACATGGGATTCGAGAAGTACAGCTGATCATGACGGGAAACGATCCATTCACCAACGCGCTCGCCGGCATGGACAACGCCGAG
>NZ_CVRT01000110.1 GCF_001261915.1 Halorubrum sp. SD626R | reverse complement strand
AGCGCGAGGTCGCGGACGTCGCGCAGGTCACCGAGGTCACCATCCGCAACCGGTATCAAGAGCAGATCGAAGCGATGGGCATCCACAGCTGACGTCGACGGCGCGATCCGCCGGCCCATTTTATCCATTCTCCGGCCAGCAACGTTCAACCACTCGCGCCGCCAACGCCGATCCGAATGCGGCTCGACGAGTTCATCGAGTTCGAGGCGAACGAGCGCGCCGAGCGGCGGCGCCTCGCCGCGGAGAAGGATTACGGCATCCTCGACCATCTCGACTCCTTCGAGCGGCGCTTCGAGGAGCACGTCTCCGACGACGCCGTGGTCGGCAGCGTCTCCCCCTCCATCTTCGTCGGCCGCTCGGACTACCCGAACGTCTCGACCGGGCTGCTCTCGCCGGTCGGCCGCGAGGAGCGCGCGGCGGCGTTCGAGACCTCCGCGGCGTGGTACGACGAGGGCGTCTCCATCTCGGACGTGTTCGACCGGCGGACCAGCCTGCTCAACTCCACACGCGGCGTCGACGTGGCGGACGCGGGCGCGACGGGCGGGGTGACGTCGGTCGGCACCGGCGGCGGACCGGCCGAGAGCGTCCACGACGCGTGGGACGGCTGGCTGGGCGTGCAACGCGAGGTCGCCATCGCCGACCGCCCGGTCGACGTGGAGATCGGCCTCGACGGCCGCCCGGACCTCGACTACGATGTCGGGACGCAGGACATCAAGACCCCGACCGGCCCCCGCGCGGCCGCTCGCACCGCCGATCTGGGAGAGAACCCGCACGTCCCCCGGCCGGTACAGAAGACCTTAGAGGACGACGACTGGCGCGCCGAGGGGGCGATGACGTACCTCTACCGCCGCGGGTTCGACGTATACGAGATCAACACGATCCTCTCCGCGGGTGCGCTCGGACAGGGGGAGAACCGCCGGCTCGTTCCGACGCGCTGGTCGATCACGGCCGTCGACGACACGGTCGGGGAGTTCCTCCGCGGCTCGATACGCGACGACCCGACCGTCGACCGGATCGAGGTCCACCGCAACGAGTACCTCGGCA